>JAPYUI010000364.1 GCA_029936175.1 Kiritimatiellia bacterium | reverse complement strand
CCTCCTCCTGCCCGGGGATCCCGCTCTCAGCCCACCTACCGCGTACAAAAGCCGTCCGAGATGGTGGCATGAGGAAACTCCATCCGGGAGGGTCGTCACCGGGCTAGCGTTGACTGGTATAGATGGACTTGACTATCTGGTCGGTCATCGGCCGGTCAAAGATCATGAAATCATCCATCTGGCCGACGAAGGGGTTGTAATCGGAACTGCTACTCGAAGAATAATAACTGTAACCGCTCAGGCGGAAGTTCGCGGACGGATCCATGAAGCTCCGTTCGGTATAAGAAGAAGAGCCTTTCTCTCCGTCGACATATACGTAAATCTTTTTGGCGTCCTTCACCATCGCGACATGATGCCACTGCCCATCGTTGACGACCCCCTTGGATACCGCCCGGTTGCTTCGGGCGGTGTTGACCTTTCCGTAGCTGGATGAGCTGGAGTAATAACTACTATCGTATCCAAGCGTGCAATCAACCTTTCCAGAGGAATTAACCTTGATCCGAAAACCCATGCGGGAACTGCGCCCGAAGCTGGAGACCATCGTTCCGCTGCTCTTGCTCGTCTTGATCCAGAAGCAGATTGCTCCTTCCTTCATCCCGGTAATCTGATCGGGCTTACCCAGGGAAACCCAGCCATTGCCGTCCAGATCAAGGCCTCGGCCCTTACGACCCGACTCAACGTTTTTTGCTCCTTTGAGCTTTCCCGGCACATTCCCCACCAAATCCACCACACCGGAGGGATCTTCAAAGTCGTAGTATACCTTCAGGCTGGAGGCGAGATGCGGAAAGCGGGCTTTGAATTGCTGGAGCGAGCGGGAGGGGCGAAGCGGCCTCTCGGACGGGGATCCAAACGCGGGACCGGGCGGGGCCGTCGCGCGGGCGGCGGCAGCCAGCATATCGGCGTAGCGTTCGGTCACCTCCTCCTGCTCCGTTCGGAAGATGATCGCCTCCTGGATTTCCCCCGCCTTCGTCAACGCCTTACTGCGACCGCCGAGGACCACCAGGTACTGCTTCACCAGCTTGGCGGACTCGTCTGAGCGCAAGGCATCGGCCCTTTTGTAGTGCTTAAGAAAGAATTGCTGAAGTTTGAGCAGGTCCGGGTCCCCGGACAAGGCCGCGGCATCCACCGTGCGATCAGCGACAAAACGCTCCTTTTCCGCCCGGAAAACGAGGGTACGATGCAGATCGCCCGCCTGCATGTACTTCTGTTCAAAGAGATCGAGCTGCTGCAGGTAGCCCGCGTAGAGCTTGACCAACCCTTCCTCGATTTTCTGGTCCACCAGGGCGAGTTTCAACTCAAACTCCGAGCGAACCACGTCAATGTCCGCATGCGTGGGCGAAAGGAAACCGAGCAACCCGCAAAGCAGGCTCATGGCTAAAACGTATTGTTTCCTTATCATCCGATGCCTGCGTTCCCTTATAAAGTAGATGTACCCATAGACGCACTTGGGACGGAAAATCTTAGAAAACAGTGCTTTTTTAGTCGATTTCTCAATTACTCCCCGTCAGGCCGGGGATAGATGGAGCCCCCTCCCACTCTTCCGGCGTACCCCAAGGCATTAGGGCATCCTCAGCGTCTGGACCCGCCTGGGAGAACAGCAAAACCTTGTCCGCAGACTTGAATTCCAAGGTGATGTGCCCCTGAAAACTTTCCGGCAGGGTCTTTTCCGGCTTGAAGGCCTTTTCGTAAGACCGATCGCCTGATTTCCAACGGATCAGGGAGGCTTTAGGTGCCGCACCTTTAATGCGCTTACTGTTACCCTGGTTGGTGTGGGCACTGAGGCTCGCTACCTGATAGGCCGGCTTTCCATCCAAGAGAACCTCGACATCCGATATATCCGCATTGGAAGCGTTGCTGAGAACCAGGTTGAATTGGGGTCCTGAGGTTTGGCAGGCAACTAAAAACAAGCCCATAAAAAAGGCTAACATAGCATTCTTCTGCATAATCAATCTCCTCCGGACCCCGTTATAGCAGGTGAAGGGTATAGATGTATAGCCTTCCGTGGGAAGGAAAATCTTCCTCCCGATACGCTTGGCCTGCGTCTTCGCCCCGGGACCCGGGAGGAAGCCTGCAAGAGCGGTATTCCTGCTGCTCAACCCCGGGCAATCGGCAACTGACACAGCCGGTCGAGAACAGGGTTATGGTCTAGTAATACCAGCG
>JAPYUI010000145.1 GCA_029936175.1 Kiritimatiellia bacterium | reverse complement strand
CAGCCCCCGTAATCATGACCGATTTCCCCCGTATATAATCAGCGATAATCTTCCGCTCGAAGCGGGCGGGTTCACGATTGAGCAGGTCCTCAATCTTGACCTCTCGGATGACGGAAATGTCGAGGCGACCGGTAGCCAGGTCATCGATGGACGGCACGATGCGGAAATCCGGCGTGGTCTCGGCCACACTGCAGGACTCAAGAATGGCGCGGATTTCCTTGGGCCCGGTGTAGGGGGGGAGAATCACCAGCGTCGTGGCCTTCCGGGCAAGGGCAATCTGGCCGATGCTGCTTATCGGCCCACTGATTTTCAGCCCGTGCATGGTGAGGTTCTGCTGGGTGACATCGTTGGTAACGATGGCGACGACTTCGCCGATGCTACCCTGGATGAACTGTCGCCGGCGTAGCAGGATGTCAACCTGTTCGGAGTTGCCGATCAGGATGCTTCGCTTGGATGTGTCCGCCTCCGCTTCTCCTTGGTTTCTGTGCTTCTTGAACCAGCGAATAAGGAAACGCCATCCGGTTTCCCACATGAGGAGAAACAGCATGGTGGATAGGAATGCGGAGCGGGGGTAATCGGCGAAGGATTGTCCGCGTACGAAGTAAATCATGACCGCATTAAAGGCGGTGCCGAGGAGGATGGCTGCACCGGTGTAGAGGATGTCGTCCAGGCTGAAATACATCCAGATGCCGCGGTACAGGCGGAAGAGGGAGAACGCAAACAGGAATCCGAGGGTGGTCACCGGGAGCGTCTGCAGGAAGGTATCTAGATGCCGGTACGGTATAATAAAGTCAAAGCGGAGGAGAAACGCGAGATAGTACGCCGACATAATGCCGATGGTATGCCAGCTGGTGACCAGGATTCGCCTGCGAATCGGGTCGCTTAAGTAATTTCGAAGGATCGTGTTGATGCGGCTTCTCTCAAGTGGGTGATGCGGTGATTGCCCCTGCATTGTTGCCAGATCATTGACCCAAGGCGATGCGCACTATGTCACAAATAACGTCAATCTGATCATTCGTCAAACGCGTTCCCGATGGAAGGCACAGCCCGCGGGTGAAAAAAGACTCGGCAACCGAACCCCCGTAGCGGCGCGCATCGGCAAAAACGGGCTGGAGGTGCATGGGTTTCCACAGGGGGCGGGATTCGATATTCTCCGCTTCGAGGGCGCACCGGATGACCTCAGGATTTGTGCCCGTGATGTCGGGGTCCAGTTGCATGACGCTAAGCCAGCGATTGCACCGTTCGCTTGGGGCTTCGGCCATAAAATGGATACCGGGAGTCTCACCAAGCCCGGCTACATAACGATCAAATATTTCACGTTTGCGCCGTATGCGTTCTTCGAGGACCTGGAGTTGGCCAATGCCGATAGCGGCACTGATGTTACTGAGGCGATAGTTGTAGCCGATTTCGACGTGCTCGTACCAGGGGGCAGGTTCACGAGCCTGGGTGGAAAGATGGCGGGCATGCCGAATCAATTCCGGGTCATCGGAGGCGAGCATGCCGCCACCGCCGGTGGTGATGATCTTGTTCCCATTAAACGAGTAGACACTTGCCGCAGCCCCCTTGCCCGCATGGGCCCCCTTGTACTGCGCACCCAGGGCTTCGGCGGAGTCGACGATGACCGGGATGCCCCGCGGTTTGCAGATCGCCTGCAAGGCGTCGAGGTCGGCGCAATGCCCATACAGGTCGGTCGGAACCACGGCGGCCGGGAGTCGGCCTTTGTTTTCGCCCTCGCGCACGGCTTTCTCAACCAGGGCGGGGTCCATATTCCAGGAGGATGTTTCGCTATCGATAAACACGGGGTTCGCACCGACAAAGGTTACGGGGCTTACACTGCCGATGAATGTCAAGGTGGAGACCAGCACGTCGTCGCCTGGCTGGACTCCCAGTTCGCGTAGGGCGAGATGCATGGCGGCGGTTCCGCTGGAAAGGGCGACCGCGTGTCCAATGCCCGTATAGGCACAGAAATCGGCCTCGAACCGCTCGAGATGGGGCCCGATTGGCGCGATATAATTGATGGCAAATGCCTCGGTAACCTGCCTCAGTTCCTCGTCACCGAGGTGAGGGGGAGATAGAAATATGCGCTCTTTGTTCTGGGTCATGCGTCCATCCTTCTGCCTGAAAGGGTTTGCCTGATGTAACGTAAATCCGCGCAGAATGAATAGTTTTCAACATACAATTTATTGAGTTCCACTTTGTGGGGATAAAGGACCTCGTTGTTATAGTGCTCTGGATCGCTCTGTTGCCCAAGCAGGATTTCCTCGTCTCGAAAATAGAGGGAAGCCGGTCCGGTGATTCCCGGGCGCACGGTGAGGATGATCCGGTCTTCGCCTACCAGTTGATCGGCATATCCGGGTGCGTCGGGCCGAGGGCCGACAAAGCTCATCTGGCCCATGATGATATTTACAAGCTGCGGCAGTTCGTCGAGCTTGGTTTTTCGAAAAAAATGCCCGAGGGCGGTTATGCGGGGATCGTGATGCGTGGTGACCGTGGTGTCGAGATGTGCAAGCGGACGCATGGTTTTTATCTTGATGATTTTGAAAGGCCTTCCGTTTTTCCCGATACGTTCCTGGAGGAAGAATCCATTGCTCCGGGTGTTTATGGAGGCCCCGATCCAGCAGCACATGATGAGCGGACCGACCACGAGGAGACCGGCGAAAGCCATGCCCAGGTCAAAACTGCGCTTTATCACGCGCTGGCCGAGGGTGAGGCCCGCGGGATGGCGTCTGGGTTCAGCAGTAGTCATACGTGGTCAGCGTGTCGCCGACACGGTCCTCTATGAGTTCGACGGTTTCGGGGTCGAGTTTGTCCGTATAGCGCCCTGCGCTGGAAGGTCGTACCCGCTTGGCGAGCCGTGTGATGGTTTCCTCGGGCATGGCGATCCCGGTAAAGGCTGATATGTTTCGCAGGTGCTCGACCGGGTGCTGTACAAAGTCCTCGTAGCGCAGTTCCAGCACGCGGTCCGCCCCGATAGCATCCAGGTCCGTGGCGGCGCGGTTGACGCAGCGTTGCCACTGGAGGGCGCAGGCAACGTGGAGGTTGTTGTGGCTGAATATCTCCTGCATGCCTTCAAAGCGGGGACCCCACGCGGCCAGGCGCTTTCGCCCCGAGGCAAGTGCGTAGATCCGGTTGAAAATATATTTCCCCGCGTAATAGGGGAGGTCGGTTTTGGGGACGTAACGGGCCTTGCGAAGGATGTAGGGGATGTCCATGGCGGCGGTCCAGCGTTCCCCGGACGACACCGCGACGTCGCGCCCATCGCGGATGATATGCAGGTACCTTGCTTCGGGAATAACCTCATTGACAAAGGCCACCCGCAAGGTGTTTGCGCAGGTCTTTTCGACCAGGTGGCGGCAAGCGGTATTGGCGGCCATTCGTTCGAACCGGCCTCGGATAAATGCCCTTACCCTGGGGGAGGCCAGCGCCGGGGGGAACTCATCGGTAGGGTACCGTGCATTGCCATGGCGCCAGATGTAGTTGATTTCGTCGCACGGCCAGGTGGCGACTCCGTCGCACTCGGTCAGCAGGTCGCGCAGCATGTTGGTTCCGGAACGCCCGGCGCCGAGAATAACCAGCGTTGGTTGGCTCAATGAAATCATTAATTCCTCTGCATCATTGGGCAAGTTGCGAGAAATTCAAGTGCGGGGTTCCAGTCTGTTTTCGAGCTCTTCCAGTAGTTCGCTCCATTTCTGTTCGACGGCGGGAAAGGCGAAGTGCTGCTGAAATACCGCAGCGGTTCTTCCCCGCATCTCCGCCAGTTGCTCCGGATGATCCGCGGCGCTTCGGATAGTATCGGCCAACTGATTGGGCTGATCAGGGGGGCAGGTCATCCCGATGCCTTGCTCGCGGGTAAACCGATGGATCTCGCTGTGCTCCTCGGCCATGACCAGCAAGGGGGTTCCGGTGGAAAGGCAGGTCATCATCTTGCTCGGATAAGCAACCTTGTAAATACCCGGCTGCAAGCTGACGAGGCAGGCACTTGATCGCTGCATGATGGTTTCCGCCACGGGCAGTGATTGGTGCGGGTAAAAGAAAACCGATTCCCCCAGGAGCGATCCGGCAGCCGCTTTCAATGTGGGAATGGCGGTCCCGTCGCCGACGAATACAAATTCGATGTCGGGGCGATCCTCCAGGAGGATGGCTGCGTTGATGACCGTCTCCAGGCCCTGGAACCGGCCGATATTCCCGGCAAACAGGATGCGGAAGGGTCGTTGTGGGGTCGCCCATTCCGGAATGTCGGGGGCCGGCTCCTGCCCGAACTTGGGCAGGTTAAAGTTATTTATTATCTGGATGTTCTCCGGGTGACGGAGCGGACGTTGACAAAGGGTATTTGCCATGTCCTCGCTCAGCACAACCACGGCAGCGGCCCGGTCGCAGGTATGCGTGTCAATGCGCTGGGCCAGTTTAAACAGGCGTGACCGGGGCGATTTGAACATCCCGGAGTACAGGCCGACTTCGGGGTACAGGTCCATGCAGTGATAGATCGATGCCGCCCCGGTCAGGTGCGACGCGATACGGACCGCCCAACCACACAATACCGGGGGCATGGTTGAGCTCATGATGATATCGTATCGACCGCGGCGAACGGCATGGAGAATGATGCCGAGGCAGAAGAACATGCTGTTGAGCACCCGGGCCGGGATGTTCTTTTTGGATTCGGGGATCAGGCGACACCGAAAAATCTCCAGCTCGTCCAAGTGCTGCCGAACGGGTTGTCGCGGAATGTCGATGCTGTCTTTATAGGAGGGTTGCGATGAGTACACATGCACCTCGTGGCCCTGCCTGGCCCACGACTGTGCAATCATTCGCACCATGGACGCATAGGGCGGAGTGTCGGGCCAGAAGTATCGATGAATGATCAGGATGCGCATGGTCGTGTCAAAACGTGGATCCATCCCCAGCCTCAGGGGGGAGCTGGATCCGCAGGTGGGCGTAAGCTTGCAGGGCTTCCTGGTCCTGCTGGAACCACTGTTGAAAGAGTTCTGCGTGTACCTGGGTAGACAGGTCCCCATTCGTTTGCTCCGCGGCATTCAGGCTGTGCAACTTTCGGGTAAGGCCCTTGTCCCGCATGCGCCACATCAACTTCCGCCCGGGAGCGCTTCGTTCAATGGTTTCGCGGGCGATGCGCATCAAGGTGTTCAGGCGGGTCGATCGGCCGGGGGGTACCTGGGCATTTACCCGGGTCCGAAGTCCCTCGGGGCTGAAGTCGCTCAAGCCCAGAACGCGGTAATATGCCTGGAGATGGGCCAGGGGTTGCTTGGCAATGCTCTCGAAATCGATCAGGTGTATGCGCGGTGCCGGAAACACCGAGAGGAAACGGTCCAGCTGTTTCGCATACTGGCTGTTGGACACCAGGCGTGGAATCTCCTCAAGCGCCTCCCTGAATGCGGCGTGGGTCTCCCCTCGACGGAGGGCACCTTGGTAGGCGGAGTAGGCGCGTTCGACCGGGTCGCGATGGATGACGAAGAGCTCGACCGTTTCGCCGAGTACTTCAATCATGCGCTCGGGGACCCCGGGATGTTGAAAGTACCCCGGGGTAATGTCACCGATGGCCCGGGCACTTTCGGGGGCCGCTGCAAAGGCCTGGGCGTACCAGGGAAGGCCTTTTTCATAATGCTCGTCGAAATAGCGGACTTCTTTGCGGTCACTGATGAAAACTTCGGGGTGTTGGCCCAGGCATCTGTATAACCAGGTGGTACCGGTCCGGGGTGGCCCGAGGACGATAAAGTTCGGCAGCTTCATGCGGGCAGGTCCTCCCAGGATGGAGGCGCTGTGGAAGCCCGGGCCACGCTTTGGGCCATCAGGTAGCGTGCATGGCTTAAGGGCCAGGCGGCGACGATATTGTCGCGGAGAATGCACAGGCCCGGGCCGCCAGGTGTCCGGTGGATGCCGCGCTCGGCCGAGGCGATGGACGTGTAACCGGCTTGCAGCACCCGTCTCCGTGCAGCCTGGCTGAAACAGGAAAATCGTCCGAAAGGCCAGGCGAAATGATGCAGTGGACCAAAACGGGGCTCCAGAAAAGCACGGTTGCGTTGCAGGTCCTGGTCGATTTCATCGTCGCTGGCCTCGGCCAGGTTGAGGTGGTGGTAGGTGTGCCCCCCGATTTCGTGGCCGGCATTTTTAAGCTGCTCGACTTCGCCCAGGGAAAGGTAACGTGCCGGTTTACGCCCGGGCTGCCGGTAGGTATACAGCATGGGCTTGATCACGTGTTCTTCCTCGAGGTTGCAGCCGTTGAGAAAAAAACATGCGAATGCACCGTGGGCCTTCAATATCGCAGCGGCTTTCAGGCAATTATCCACCCCGTCATCGAAACTGAAGCAGACGTAGGGCCGGTCGATCTCGCCGCTCTCGGCACGCTTTACCGCGTCGCTGTACGAGAGGAGGGTGTGGTTGTTGTCGCCCAGCCATTCCAGCAGGCTTTCGAAGCCCGCTTCCTCATCCTGAAACACATAATGGAGGTAGAGGAAATGTACGCGTGGGGTCTGCAGCAATTCCCGGTAAGCCCGGGTGCGGAGTCGGGTTTCGGCGAGCAGGCTCAGCGCGATCTTCCGGGCCTGCGCCCGGGCGGAAGGGACCGCGAAATCGCTGAAACGGGTAGCATAGTCAGGATCCACCATAGATGTTCCCGGGTGCTACGTTCCGTCTGGTTTGAAGCTGGCGGGAATGCCCTTGGCGATGACGTGGTCGGGCAGATCGCTCGTGACGACGGCCCCGGCACCCACGACGGTGTGCTCGCCTATGGTTACCCGCGGCAGGACGGTTACCCCCGCACCCACGAGCGTGCAGGTTCCGACGGAAACCCGGCCTGCCAGGATGGCCCCGACGGAGATGTGGCAGCCGGCGGTGACGAGGCAGTCATGCTCGACCAGTGAGCCGGAGTTGATAATGCAATGCCCCTCGACGCATGCCCGCGTGTTGACCACCGCCTGGGGCATGACCGAGCAGCCAGGTGCCACCGTGGCTTCACGGGAAATCGTTGCGCTGGGATGCACTGCGCTGATGAAGGTAAAACCGAGTCCTTCAAGGTCCTCCGCGATTTCCAGGCGGGTGGCATCATGCCCGATGCCCATAATGACGGGATGCCCGTTAAGTCCTCGCTTGAGGTCATCGCGGGTGCCGAGCACGGGGAGGCCAAGTAGGGTGCTGCCGGTGCGTTCCGGATTGTCATCGACGAAACCATGTAGGCGATACCGTCCCTCATGCTGGATGACATCCGCGACGACTGCGCCGTGTTCCCCCGCTCCTACAATGATGACACCTTTGGACATGGTTGATTTCTGTTTCGACTGTTGGTTTATCCCCCGGATATGGCAAGCGTTTCTTTTGCATTCTTGACCGCCCGGTACTGGTCCATCAGCCAATCTACGCAGATGGTTTCTTCATACGACGAAATCATTTTATCGCGATTGGGCCCGGCGATTTGAGCTCGTAGATGGCTGAACGTGTCCAGGATTTCCATCAACTGCTGTTCCAGGATTTGCGGGGTGATGCGGGGCACGAGGAAACCATTGGCCTTGTGCTGAATGACTTCGTGGTATGCGGGCAGGTCGTGGAGCACGGGGATGAGTCCGCAACACATGGCCTCGAGGACCGAAGAACTTAACTGGTCGTTTGTTCCCATGCAGAGGTAAAGGTCGGAAGCGTGCATGAAGGAGATCATTCGCTCGTAATCCTGCGGACCGTGGAGGATAATTCGGTCGCTAAGCCCCGCAGACGCCAGCTCGCACTGTTTCTTCTCAATGAAGGCTTTGCCCATGGAATTGGTGACGGGACAGACAAACCAGAAAAGCAGGTCCGAACGTCGAGCGAGCAATGCCTGGGCCGCCTCGAGAATCTGGTCGATATGCCAGAAGGGGGTGAATTGCCGGTTGTGCAGTACGATCCGGGTGCCTTCCGGCACACCGAATTCCTCGCGGATGGTCCGGCGCCGCGCAGCGGCATCTTTCAAGAGTACCTCGGTGTGGATACCCCAGGAGCGGGCGACGAATTTTTCCCGGAAATCCTGTCCGCAGACCTCTCGAATGACATCCAGGGTGGTGGGGGTCGAACTGAAGATGCGGGCGGCCCGGCGAAAACAAAGCTTGGCCATGTGGGCGAGGAGTCGATAATTCCTGGCATGCATGGTCAAGTCGGGTCCGTAGATCGTGGCCAGGTAGGGGTATTGCTTGAGTGGATACAGCCCGTAAGCGCCGTAGGTACTGATCCCGTGTACGTCCAACACGTCGGGATGAATGGCGCGTATGGCTTTGCGGATAGCCGGAATAGCGCAGATATATTTCAGTGGTCCGAGAGGAATGGCCGAACGGATGGCATGCACCGTACATCCCTTGATCTCCCCGGGTTGGAGGGTGACCAGGTGAAGCTCGGTCGGGAAGGTCGCAAGCTGCTGAAGCCGGGTTTGAAGCAATCCATAGTTTCCCCGTCCCAGGATGCAGATTTTGAGTGGTGCATGGTTCATGGGTCAGGGGGATAACGATCGATTCCATAGTGGGCATGCAGTTCCGCGTAGACGGCCTGTTCCGCCTTGCCATACCCGTCTTTCCAATCTCCACTGGCGCCCTTGCGCACGGCCCGGAATGTATCCTTGTAGCGCTTCGCATCCCGAACGCCTTGCTCCTGTTCTTTCTTTCGCACCTTCTCGATCGTCGAGCACTCGACCGCGCTTTGCAGGATGTCCCCGGGGACGGTAAAGCCCAGTTCTCCAAAGCACCGCTGCAAGGTGCTTACGGGACGTGCTCTCAGTTCTTCATACGGCATGACCGTGGTCGCGTGCGGCAACCAGGAGCTGTAGTGGCGCATCCAGGCTTCGAATCCGACTTTCGGGTCCCTCACGAAATGTTCAAAAGAGTCGTTGTACGCGCTTTGCTTGGCGTTCGTGCGCAAGTTGTACCAGGAGAGCATGACATCCCGTGGATCGCGGACCTGCAGGAGGGTGCGGGTCGGGCGGTTAAAGAAAGGAGCCCGATACGGCTGATGGGTTTTCAGCAGGCGCGGAATCACTTCATGGTCCCATGGCTTGCGCAGGTTCGTGTAGCCCATTACCGGGCAGAGTTCACCCAGTGTATGCAGGTCGACCTCCTGTTCACGACCTTCACTTATATAGATGATGTTGCCGAGGATGATACGAAACCAGCTATTCCCGGAGCGGGGGAAAGAGGCGAGCCAGACATCGGAAGGCTGGAGAGCGCTCACGCCGAGGGCATTGCGCCAGACCTGGCGGCCGATATGGGTAAGGCGCTGGATCGACATTCCTTCAGGAACTCACAATGGAGGGTTGCATCGGTCCCGCCCGGGCGTTTTCCCCGGGCGAGCGGGTAGCTAATGTCCCGGTCGCAATACCCGCTCGGTCGGGATGCAGGCTGATGTAATTCAGGAGTACAATCATCGGCAGTACTTCGAGCAGCATCTGAACGATACCCACGGTAACGTCCATGCCGATGACGACGACCGGTATCCGGAGAAAGGCGACGTACAGCAAAATGCCATTACGCGTGTGCAGGTACGGGGCCAGGAATACATAGATGGTCTTGATCGCCAAACCAAAAAGGAGGAAGCCGATCCAGATGCCGAGCACGGAGAAATTGATATAGGCTTCGGCTGCAAATCCGGGAGGGACGCCCGTACGCTTTCGGTTGTACACGCGATCCCCGATCAGGGGTCCCATGCCGATGGAAGGTTTCCCGGGCCACAAGGAGCGTGGAATCGGGGCATAGATGAAGGTGAGGTAGGTCTTTCCATACATGCGTGGTATATCGTTTGGCACCGCCTCCATGATGTGCGCAGTCTTAACCGTATCTGCCAGGTAGCGCGCACCGACGACATGGGAAAGCAGATCGTTGATGCTGAGTTCCAGGTGGAAGGGTCCGTCGCCCTTGTTGGCCCTCAACGCATAAATCAAGACAAACAAAAACAGGCCCACCGATGCGACCATGGCTACACGGGTGAGGAATTTCCAGATACGGCGGTCGAGGCGTAAAAAGTAACTGATGATGATGATATCGAGAATAAAAAACACCATAGGTGTACGACTGCTGCTGATGAAGGGGAGAATCAGTGCCATCAAGCCGGTGGCTGCGAGCAGGGAGATGAGAACCGTCCGGGAGGTCTTCCGGGGAGCTGTCAACCACCAGGCAAGGAGGAGGTAGAAGGCGGGCCGGGACAAGTTGGCCGCCCATTTGAAATAGAACTTGGTGTCCCGACCCATGGCTCCGCCTTCAATTTCCACAAAGCGTTTGGTTGACAGGCTCTTCAAGCTGGTGAACTCGATGCCGACTTGCTGCGCATAGATGAAAAAGAAAACCACCGAGCACCCAAAAAGCAAGATGGCGGCAGTGAACAGGCGCTTGGATTTCCATCCCCGCGCGCTTAGCAGGGAATTACCCTTCGCCATCCTCGGTTTCATTCGGACAAGGTACCCGATCACGAGGAAGATGAAGGCCACGAGTAGAATGATCCCTGGCTTGATCAGGAACGCGTGGTCTTTGCCCAGCATGATTTCGTCGATAAACGAGCGATCATCGGCACTGATAATGTACACGAACTTGACGCTGTAGCCCATCAGGAAGATGGCCATGGTGAAGGTATACGGCTCGAACACCTGGTAGTTCTTGCGGAAGAAAACAGGGATGCAGAGCACGATGTAGCCCGCCGCGGCCAGGAGTATGAGAACAGAGTCAGACGGGTCCCGCGCGCAGGTGATACCCTGGACCATCAGGAGCACGAAGCCTATGACGAGTCCTTGCTTCAACAGGCGATGCAGGACCCGCTGGCTGCTTCGTCCCGTCTTGTCTGCCTGCTGGCCGCTTATCCGCATGGTCCTGCCCGAATGGGGTTGCGCAGGTTGCCGGGTAGGAGTCCAGGGATCAGGATTACAAGTACAGGGAAGAGCAGCACCGCTGCCCCACGCAGGCCCAGGTCGATCCAGGGTTGCTGGCCGGGCGGCCAGCAAACACCACAGCCGGCGAACAGGAAAAACAAGAGTGTCAGCCCACCCAGCGAAGGGGCAGGGAGGTTCATGTTATATTTCTTTTTTGCCGCCATGAAGCAGATGAGCGCACCCGCTGCATAGGCGATGACCGTCGCGCCAGCCGCGCCGAGCAGGCTGTAGCGGGGAATGAGCAGGAGGTTCGCTAGGATGTTGGTTATCATGACAAAGGCCGATATCGCAGCCACCGTTTTCGTGCGTTTGGCGTAATATAAAGGATTAACGAACACAATCCAGATTGCGTGGAAAATCAGCC
>JAPYUI010000363.1 GCA_029936175.1 Kiritimatiellia bacterium | reverse complement strand
CCCGGGCGATAAGTAACCAGGGCCCACTCTCTCCTTACCCCCGCCCATGGCATTGCATAGGCTATTGGCGGGGTTTAAGTCAAAGCGGAGATTAGCGCACAGGCTCGAACTCCACCCAGCGGGTTAGAACCTGTCGACCCGTCGTGAGTCGCCAGTCACCCCCGGCCCGGAAAATATGGGTGCCCGTATGAGGGCCGGAAGAGTCTGTCCATGCGTAGGTCACCTTGAGTGGGTCCGGTTGGCCGGTTGCCTGCACCAGGTGGGCCTCGGCACGCAGGTAGCGCTTGCCGCCGTCGTTGCGAAAACGAACCAGGATCGGTTTGCCGGCTTCGGCCCGGATGTCGGCGGATCCGTAGGAAAAACTCTGGGACCAGAAGTCGCCAGGTTCGTCGCCGCGACGCAATATCGTGCGCGCCTTGACTAATGGGAGCCAACGTTTTCCGGAATCCAGGCTGAACTCAATGTGATAGCGCACCCTGGGATTCGGGGGGCTGCCGGAGGCCACGTGGGCGGAGGCGTGGAGCCCTACAACGGGCTTACCCGGCTTGATGGAAAGGGTCACATTCTTTTCACCGAATCCACCGTCAGTGACGAAGGATTTCGCCAGGCCCAACTCCGGGCCGGCTGAGAACACTTCCCTGGCAGAGGCCTCGTAGCTGATGGTGGTCTCGTTGTCCTTCAGCCAGGGCAGAACCGCTACGTTGACCTGGCAAACTGTGCGGATGGCCAGGCTGGTGTTTCTCAGCCTGCTGGCGGCGGTCCCGAAGCGCAACCAATAGTGCGATCGCCCCTTGACCAGGTCCGTCAGGTCGAGGCCATCCTTGAATGATTGAGGCGGCGACCAGGTGCGTCCGGCATCCAGTGAAACAGATACCGGGCAGGTCGCCTTCCCTTGAAGTAGCAAACCATTACGGCAGCCATCGTCATAAATACCCCAGGCCTCGTTATTCGGTGGGGTCGCCCCGATGACGTACGGCGTCTGGAAAGAGAACACGACCTGCTCGGCGCCCTCCCCGACAATGCCTTCACGGTAGTCGGTGCCGGTGAAGTCCGGTTCATAAACATAAGCCACGTTGGCGAACCTGGCTTGCCCATTTCGGTGAGATGCCCCGGTCCTGGACCCCCTCATTTTCTCCGGCTGGTTCACCCAGGTCCTCGAGCGCTCGGGTCCGGGTATGCCCGCTGTGTTGTAGTTGCGTCCCCAGAATACGAAGGTCTTGCCGTCGTCGAGGCCGGGCTGGAAATAACGCCGCAGCCGCTCGCCCCGTCGCAGCCGCAGCATGGGGGGAGGGCCAGCGTAGCCTGCAAGGTATTCGGCTACAGCATACTTCCGATAGGAACTGCCGTCACTGGGATGCAGGCCGCAGACCAGCCAGCCGCGCTGCCTGCCAGGTTTGTAGCTTCGACTGGTCCAGCGATCTACGTCCTTCTGCACCTCTGCGATACCGAGCAGTCGGCGACCGGGTTCGTCGAAGATCACGGTGGACAAGTCATGGTCAAGCAAGGCCCACCTGCCCTCACCGTAGGCTCCTCCCTGAAGAAAAACCTCGAAGGAATTGTGCCCTGCTACACCGACCCCGCGCCCCCGGGCATGCCCCAGCAGATGGTCGAGCTCCGCCGTCCATTGAGAATGGGTGGTGCCGCACAGCCCGAAACCATAGCCGAAGAGACCATTCCAGTACTCGCGCAGGCGTTTGTCCTTGCCCTGTGTAAGCCCCTCGCCCCAGAGGTCACGGCGCCCGGTCTCGCCATGCCAGTAGTGGGTATTGCGCCAAAACCAGGAGGCCAGCGCCTTGCTTTCGTCAGAGTCGACTCGCCGACCGGTGACGCGCTCATAGGTTGCAGCCTGGGTGGCGAAGAGACGTTCGAAAGTGGAGATGGCGAGTTCGCCCGGGTACCAGGAATGGTCGGTGCGAATCTGGGGATCACCAACGTCTGCGAGGACCTGGGTCGCGAGCCCGAGGACCATCAGGGAGATTAACACTCTGCGGGTCACATGCACTGCGGTGCTCTCCGTCTCATTATCTCTCTGCCTCCTGTAAAACACCCCAACCACCCTAAGCAACGCCCCGGGGATAAGCAACCAGGGGCACCCTCTCCTTGCCTCTTCGCCTATGGCATTGTGGACCTATGGACTGAAGAGCTCTTGTGCTTCGAGAGCCTGGAGGG
>JAPYUI010000144.1:3052-11361 GCA_029936175.1 Kiritimatiellia bacterium | reverse complement strand
ACGACAAGAGCGGTCGAAAGACCGGAAGCAGTCGATCCACGAGGTAGACCGCTCCCATTTCCCCCGCCCTCACGGGGCGAGGATCAGGGGGATGCCCTTCTCGGCCCAGCCGGCCTTGCGCTGGTTTTTTCCCGGTCGGTCGACGTCGCCGAGGTCGACCCGGGCTTTCTCGGCCAGGGCCAGCAGGCGCTCGACGATCTCGGGGCGGGAGGCGGCGAGGTTGTGGTCCTCGTGGATGTCCTCGGCGAGGTTGAACAGCTTGGCCACGCTCTCCCCCTCGGGTTTACCCCAGTTGCGCTTCTTGGAAGCCATGGGGACGAAGAGCTTCCAGGTGCCGGAGCGGACGGCCTGTAGCTGGTCCATCTGGTAGTAGTAATAGGCCGTATGCGGGGACACGGCGCTTGCCGGCTGGCTGAGCACGGGCCAGAGGTCCTTCCCGTCGATGATCCGGTCGGCGGGGGGCCGGGTGCCGGCGAGCCCGGCCAGGGTCGGGAGGATATCGATGGTGCCCGCGAGCGCGGAAGATGTTGTTCCCGCGGGGATCTTGCCGGGCCAACGCACGATGCAGGGCACCCGCATGCCCCCTTCGTCGGTGCGGCCCTTGCGCCCGCGCAGGGGCAGGTTGCTCCCCTCCTTCTCGCGGTAGGATCCGTTGTCGGTGGTGAAAAGCACGAGGGTCTGCTCGTCGATCCCCTGCGCCTCCAGCGCATCCAGGATTTCCCCGGTGGACCAGTCGACCTCCTCGACCCAGTCGCCGTAGGCCCCGTCCTGCGACTTGCCCTTGAAAGCCTTGCCGGGGAAGAGGGGCAGGTGCACCGCGGTGTGCGGCAGGTAGAGAAAGAAGGGCTTCGCCTTGTTCGCGGTGATGAACCCGATCGCCTCCTCGGTGTACTGCGCGGTGAGCGGGGCCTGGTTGACCGGGGCCTCGATAACCGTCTCGTCGCGGACCAGCGGCAGGGGCGGACGTCCCCCGCCCTTCCTGCCCCCCATGTCGTTGCTGTAGGGGATCCCGAAGTAGTGATCAAAGCCCTGCCTGGTCGGCAGGAAATCCGGATGATCGCCCAGGTGCCACTTGCCGATGCACATGGTGGCGTAGCCTTGCGCCTTGAGCAGCTCCGCGACCGTGATCTCCTCGGGGTTCAGGCCCTTGCGCGCGCCCGGGAAGAGCACGCAGAGCTTCTTCTCGTCCACGTGCATGTTGATCCGCCGCGGGTAACACCCGGTCATCAGGCTCGCCCGCGAGGGCGTGCAAACCGAGCAGGAGGAGTAGAAGTCGGTCATCCGGACGCCCTCCCGGGCCATCCGGTCGAGGCGGGGCGTGCGGTGGACCTTGGACCCGTAGCAGCCCAGGTCCCCGTAGCCCATGTCGTCGATAAAGATGACGACGAAGTTCGGCGGGCGATCAGCGGCCCGGGCCAACGGTGCAGCCAGGGCGACGAGGCAGGCGATGAGACAGAGCAGGTGGCGTGGCTTCATGGTCGATGGTCCTCCGGTACCGCGTGGATTACTTCTTCTTTTTGCGCTTCTTGGCCGGGGCCGTGTAATCGATACCCAGGTCGTTCTCGCGCAGGGCCTTCAACTTTGCAGCAAACTTGGCCTTGAAGCCCTCGACGACCGATGCGTACTCGGGGTTCCCCTCGAGGTTGGTGTATTGCCGAGGATCCTTCTCCATGTTGAACAACTCGAGGCCGCCGCCCGCGTTCTCGCCGTACTGGATACAGGCCCAGCTATCCTCGCGCAGCAGGAAGCCCTTCCGCATGGGGGCCACGCTGAAGGCGGCATCGCGCACCCGGTGCGCGGGCTGGTCGAGCATGGGGGAGATATCCAGTCCCTGTATCCGCTCGGGGATAGCCAGCCCGCAGAGTTTTGCGGTGCTGGGATAGAGGTCGAGCAGCTCGACCAGGGAGTGGCAGACGGCCGGCTTCTTCCCCGGCACGCTGATGATCAGGGGGACCCCGGCCGACTCGTCGCGCAGGCTGACCTTGGCCCAGAAATCGTGCTCGCCAAGGTGATACCCGTGATCGCTGGTGAAGATGACAATCGTGTTCTCCTCGAGACCGGCCTGCTTGAGAGCCTGCATCACCTTCCCGACCTGTGCATCCATGAAGGCCACCGAGGCGTAGTAGCCACCCACGGCCTTCTTCTGGCGGCGGATATCCATCTTCATGTTGCTGCTGGTGCAGTAATTGATCCCCGCCTTGGGAATATCATCCCAGTCGCCCGGGACCTTCTCGGGCAGGACCATCGTGTCGTAGGGCTTGAAGGGCGGGTAATAGGAGCGCGGCGCGACAAAGGGGACATGCGGGCGCACGAAACCGACGCCCAGCCAGAAAGGCTTGTCCTTATGAAGGTGAATCAACTCCACCGCCTTTTTAGCGGTTTTCCCGTCGGCGTGGACGAGGTCATCCCCGTCGGCCTCCACCACCACGAAGGTGTTTCCGCCCACCGCAGGTTTTTTCCCGTCGGGATTGTTTTGCAGGGTTTCCCCGTCCCCGGGAGCCCGCCATTCAGGGCCCTTGCTGTTGAAGCGCTCGGTCCAGGAGGCGGGATCGTCCGCACCGTCCCCCCCGCTCTCGATGCCGCCGGGCACCCCCATGTGATAGATTTTCCCCACCCGGGCGGTGTAATAGCCCTGGTCCTTGTAGTGCTGTGCCCAGGTCGCGCGGGTGCCGATCTTCGGGCGCGGGCTCGCGTAACCGAGCGCACCCGTTGCATGCGGGTAATACCCCGACATAAAGGAGGCCCGCGACGGCCCGCAATAGGTCCCCTGGCAGTAGGCGCGGGTAAAGCGCGTGCCGCGGGCCGCGATCGCATCGATGTTGGGTGTCTTGCACACCGTGTTGCCGTAACAGGACAGGGCGGTGTAGGTCAGGTCATCCGAGATGATGAAGAGCACGTTGTACCGCTTATCCGCAGCGAAAGCGGAAAGGGACCCGGCGAGGAAGCAGCAGGCGATGAGTCGTTTCATGCGGGCATTGTGGCGATGCGGCGGGGAAAATCAAGCCTCGCCGCGCAGGCGGGGGGCCCTACCGGGCATAGGCCCGGTACCAGGATTTGATCTGCCCGGTCGTGGGCGTCCCGGCGGAGAGCACGATCCGGTAACGCATGGTGGACGCTTTGCCGGGTTCCAGGGACCAGGCGTGCTCCTGGATGGGAACAAAATTATAGAACACGGCCCCCCTGTTCGTGCCGGGCGGCCAGATCCGCTGGCGCTGGGGAGCATCGCGGTTGCCGGGATGCCCCATGATGGTCACCCCGACCGGTCCCCGCTCGGTCGGGCCGGTAAAGCGGCACCACGTCGCACGCGTGGTATGCCCGTCCTCCCGGGATTTACCCTCGGAGGTCAGCACGCCGCTGTTGTCGTTGTTCCAGTGCAGGGGACCCCGGTAGGCCAGGCATCCACCGTAACGGTAGGCGGGCAGCTCCAGGGCATCCTGGGTGATATTCCGCTGGACGGTCCGGTAATCGACCCGCGTGTGGCCGTCCGGGTGCAACTGGACGTCAACCGAGAAGAGCTCCTCGAGGATCACCTCGTCCGGCAGGACGACATGGTGTTGGCACACGGTGAAGCCCACCCCCGTATCCGTGCGCCGGAGCTCCCGGGTCTCCACGTAGCGAATCGTGGCCTGGCCCTTCTTCAGGTTCCAGAAATCCAGCTTGCGACCCTTGTGCCGGGTCTGTACCCAGGCGTGCCAGAGGCCCATGTGGTGAAAATGATCGGGGGCATGGATGCTGGTGACCACGCCGCCATTGGGTGCGGTGAGCGGGTGGATGAAACCCGATCGCCGGTAGAGCGGTGAGGCGCCCTCGGGCGGGAGTACCTCCGCCTTGTGATAGGTGAGGATATGCGTATCGCCGTTCGAGATGACGATATCCGCGTTGCCCTCAACCAGGGCGGGTACCGCGTGGACCGATACCACCAGGGTCGCCATAAGGGCGGGAAGCAGCAGGATTTTTATCATGGTTATCTTCTCCGTTCTCGGTCGCCCAACCTAACCGGAAGACCGGGGCCTGGCAAGCAGGGATCCCCGGCCGCGTGTTTAGACGTACACGTATTTAGCCGCCCAGATAGCGAGGCCGATATTCCCCGACAGGATCAGCAGGAAGCCGATATAGCGCATGCGTTGTTTCCTGGCCCCCGCCAGGGCCAGGACGAGGATCGCCCCACAGTACAGGAGAACCGACGTGCTGAAGCCCAGGCCCAGCAGCTGCTCCAGCGCTACAAAGGGGCTCAGCAGGAAAAGAACCGGCGTGAGGACCAGGCCGAGATGGGGCAGGTAGGTGAGGATCAGCGACATGATCAGGTTGATACGAAAGCGCTCGATAAAGGCCAGCCCGGGGCTGGGGCGGGCGGGCGGCTGGTTTTTGTTTTTGCTCATGGGCAGGACGGACCACGGCATCATACCCCCGTCTGGGGAGGGGCTCCACCCAAATGTCGCGCCGATCCCGGGCTGGGAAAAAGCCTGACAAGCACGGCGAGCTTCGGTTATATTGAGGCCCATGAGGTCCCCCATCTACCGTTTCGGCTTTCTCCTGGGTGTCGCGGGGTGCTCCTGGGGCAGCCTGATCTCCCTCGAGGACTTCGAGACCTACCCCAGCGCAGCCCCCCTCGCCGGCCTGAATGGCGGAACCGGGTGGTCCGGGGGCTGGACCACGGCCGGGACCGGGTCCTACCAGGTCATCGATGGCGGCTTGAGCTACAGCGCCGGGGAAATCTCGGTGGGGGGCGGCAGCAAGGCCCTCAGCCTCTCCTTTCCCAATGCCAACGTCGAGGTGATCGCCAACCGTCCCCTGCCCACCCAGACCGGCACGCTCTACATGAGCCTGCTGTATCGAAACACGATCGACAACACGCCCGCCGTGAGCCCCGATTTTTTCCAGGCGGGCTTCCTGCCCACCAGCGAGAACCCCGCCATGAGCGTCCTGGACCGCGACGGCACCTTCCAGGCCCGGGCCGGCACGGCTCCTCCCGGGTCCCAGGACACCGGGATCAGCTCCGACGTGGGGGTGACCTACTTCCTCGTCTTGAAAATGGAGAACACCACCGGGGGAGCCGCCTACGATACCGCGCATATCTTCGTGAATCCCACCTTCCTGAGCGAAGGGCTCAATAGCTCCACGTCCTCCACCCTAAACGACGCCCTCGACCTTTCCGGCAGCGCGGTATTCAACATCCGGCGGGCCTTCCAGGAAGCCGGCGACACCTATCATGTCGATGCCCTTCGCATCGGGACGAGTTTCGGCGACGTGGTCAGCGCAATCCCGGAACCGAACACCTGGGTGCTCGTCCTCCTGGGCATGCTGCTGCTCGCGCGCCGCACCATTGCGCGCGCCTGAGGCCGGGCAAAGCCCTTATTCAGCCAGGGGATGCGCCTCGAGCAGCTCCGCCGGCTTCCAGAAAATCGTCCGGTCGTTGTTTGCGGCCCGTACGCGCTTCACCGCGGTCGCCTCGACCAGCGGGGCCTTGTTTCCGAAGCTGTTGCGGACGTAGGTCAAGACGGCGGCTACTTCCTCGTCCTTGAGGATGGAGGCGAAGGCGGTCATGGGCGGAACCCCCTTGGCGGGATCGTAGGCCACCCCGTTCACCTCCATCGGGCCCCAGAGCCCGTGCAGGGTGGCCTTGATCAGGCGCTCCGGGTTACCGGTGACCCAGCGACTTCCCGCCAGGGGCGGGTACACGTTCGCCAGACCCTTGCCGTCGGGTTGATGGCAGGTGATGCAATGCGCCTCGCGGGAAAAGACCTCGGCCCCAAGCCGGTACACCTTGGCCTCGGCCGAGGAAAAGTGCCCGGGGACCACGACCGGCAGGGCCTCTTCCTTTTCCGCTTCCCGGGCGTAAATCCGGCCGCTGGTGGCGTCCACGTTGTGCCAGAAGTGCTTTACCGTGCCGGCCGCGATGCGGGCGTGGTCGACCGGTGACTGGAGCAACTGCTCCAGCAGGGCCTCGTTCCGGACATTGTGCTGCTGGTGCACCCACAGCCCCTCCAGGAGGTGGTGCGCCTCGTCCGGTTTCGCGGCGTCGAAGGGCTTGATCCACGCGCGGGTGGCCGCGATGACCGCCTCGGAATCCCGCTCGCTCAATTCCACCCGGGTGCGGTGGCGCACCCCGTCGACGGGATGCTTCAGGTTGTTGAGCAGTGCCGCGATCGGCTGTCCATCGATGGGCACCGGGGCTTGCAGCGGACGGCCCACCGCGCTGAGGCGCAGGATGCGCCCGTGCAGGTGGTCCCGGTTCGGGTCCCGGATGTTGTGCTGCATATGGCCGATGATCACGTTGTGCCAATCGGAAATATAGAGGGCCCCGTCCTCGCCGAAGACCGCGTCGGTGGGGCGGAAGTTCCGGTCGTTGCTCTGGAGCATCGACTCCGCGGGCGTTCCCCAGACCTGCCCTTTTTCCATCTTGGGATCCGTCAGTCCATCCCGGTGCAGCTCGTAGTTCTTGAGCCCGAGGAAGCCGATGGTGTTGCACACCATGAACTGCCCCTGGACGGACTCGGGAAAGTGCGACGACGAGACAATGGCGTCGGCGGCGACCGGCCGAACCTCCTTCTTCAACAGGGTGTGCATCCGGAAACCCTTGCCCTCGGGCCGGACCTGGTAGGAGCGCCCGCCCGTGCCGTCGTTTGCGTAGCAGTAGCCCCAGTAGTCAAAGCTGGTGCCGTGGGGATTGGGCGAATTGCCCGCGTGAAAGTTGATGGTGAAGCGCCGGGGGTCAAAGCGATACATGCCCGAGGATCCCGTGTTCAGGCTTTTTCCCCAGGGGTGCTCGTGGTTGTGGACGAGGAAGATCCCGCTCTGCCAGTAAATCCCGCCGCCGGGTCCATAGATGAGGTTGTTGGCGGCATGATGCGTATCCGAGGTGCCAAAGCCCTGGAGCATGACAAAACGGATATCCGCTCGGTCGTCGCCATCGCTATCCTTCAGGAAGAGCAGGTCCGGACCGGACGTGACCAGCACGCCCCCGTTCCAGAACTCAAAGCCCAGCGGGTTGTGTACGTAGGCAAAGATGATGCGCTTGTCCGCCACCCCGTCCCGGTTGGCATCGGGAAAAATCATGAGGCAATCATTCATCCGCTTGAGCGGCTCCCATTTCGGGTAGGTGTTCCACGAGGCGGCCCAGAGGCGGCCCTTTCCGTCGACCTGCATCTGCACCGGGTTGGCGAGGTCGGGGAATTGCTTCTCCGAGGCGAAGACATTGAGTGCATAGCCTTTCCCGGTGACCATCTTCTGGATGCTTTCCTCCGGATCCAGGTACTGCTTGGAACCTTCCTTCTGGCTGTTGGAACTCTTGCTCTTGCCGCCCACGTTGGAGATAACCGGGATCGGTGCGGGCACATTGCTGTCGTCCACCCGGTACGCCTTCCCCCGTGCCGCAGCCCAGATCCTTTGGTCGCGATTCGCGGTCATGACATCCAGCATGGCGAGCTCGTGCTTCAGGACGTCTGCGTTACTCTGTCCGTTCACGAAGCGGAGACCCGATCGCCCGCCCCACACGTCGTTGCCATCGGTGGCCCGGTACCGGCTCTGCCAGTAGATGTTCTTGGACTTCACCGCGCCCCGCAACCCGGCCATCTTTTCCGTGGCCTCGACCTTTTGCCTGAACAAGGCCCCGGCAATCATTTCCGCCACCCGCCGGTTGCCCGCCTCGTTCAGGTGGACCCCGTTCAGGGTAAAGGGGGTATCGCTGGACTCAAACAACTGGAAGGTGGGCGCAAAGAGGTCGACAAAGGCGACGCCGGCCTCCGCCGCCGCGAGGCGGGTTGCCTCGGTATAGGCGGCCAGGCTGCTGTTGTGCTCGATCCCGTCGGGCAGGTTGGGGTCGCCCAGGTTCTCGTGGGCGATGGGACTGAACAGCACGAAACGCGGGATCGATTTCCCGTTGGGCATGGCCGCGCGAAAGGTGTTCACCATGCTGACCAGGCGCTGCCCGTAGCCGGCAGCCCCGCCCACGCCGTCAAAGGACTCGTTGTACCCGAAGAAGGCCATGATCACGTCTGCCTTGACGTGGCGCAGGTACTGGTCCTGCGGGGTGAAGCGGCCGCTGCGGGGGTACTTGCCCACCTGGTCACCCGGGAAACTCATGTTCCGGAAACGCACCTGCCTGGCCCCGAGGCGGCTTTGCAGCACGGTCTCGAGCCAGCCATCGTGCTGCATGCGATCCGGGAGCCCGTTGCCGATGATAGCCACCACGTCATTTTCCCGGAAGGCAAAGGGCGTGGGATCCCGAAAATCAGCGGGGATGGCGATGGGCTGGGGTACCGGTTTCTGGACCTTTCCCTTTCGATCGACATAGAAGGCCTTCCCCTTGT
>JAPYUI010000144.1:0-2952 GCA_029936175.1 Kiritimatiellia bacterium | reverse complement strand
GTAGGAAGGGCCGGTGTTGCCATCCACGCCGCGGCGCGCATCGCCGCCATGGGACGTGCTCGACTGGTTGGCCTTCCCCGAGGGGGCCACGTTCTTGCCGCCGGAGATGACCTGTACCTCGGCCAGGGTCAGGACGCGACGGCTACCGCTGAGCTCGACCCGGATGTAACGGCCGGTTTCGGCGGCGAGCAGGATGGGGACAAGCAGGGTCGACAGGCTGATAATTTTCCAGGTCATGATAGCTCCTCAAGGGTTCGTAAGGCAGGCACCTACATAGGATTTTCACCCCGCCACCGCAAACATTGAACGACTATTTTGACCCGGCATCTCGATCGTTCCCGGAATGCACATCCTGCACGAGCCTGTCGGCGTGGCATCGACTCCATGACCGGGGGAAAAGGAGCCGGAAGCGAACGATACTTTTCCTGATGGCGCACTTGCGGCTCTCCGCGAAATACCGCAAAACATACCTGTGCAGCCCATCGTTCAAATCTCGCTCGACCTCACCCGCATCGATGAAGCCCTCGAGACCGCGGCCCTGGCCGTCCGGGCGGGGGTCGACTGGCTGGAAGCCGGGACCCCGCTTATCCTCGCGGAAGGCCTGCACGGGGTGCGCGCGTTGCGGGCGGCCTTCCCTGAGCACCCCATTGTCGCAGACCTCAAGACCATGGACGGTGGGTACCTCGAGGCCGAGATGATGGCGAAGGCGGGTGCCACCCAGGTGGTGGTGATGGCGCAGGCCCATACGGAAACCATTCAATGCGTGGTCCGGGCGGGCGCGGATCTCGGCATCGAGGTCATGGGCGACAACCTGGGCTTCCCGGACATGGTCCAGGGTGCCCGCCTGCTCGAGGACCTGGGCTGCGACTACGTGGTGCACCACGTCGGCTACGACGAGCGACGCGGCATCGCCGCGGCGGGTGAACGCATGCCGAGCCCCCTGGATCAATTGGGCGAGGTGGTCGAGGCGGTGAGCATCCCGGTGCAGGCCGTCGGCGGCCTCAGCCTGGAGCAGGCCATTCAATGTCCGCAGTACGGCGCCCCCCTGGTCGTGCTGGGTGCCCCCTTAACCATTGACGCGGATGCGTTTAAAACCGCGGATGGAGACCTGGAAGCATCCCTGCGCATGATCTGCGACGCCGTGCACGCACAGGACGTGAAAGGGCGCTCGGCATCATGAAATCTGCAGCTGTTGTCAACTACGCCCCGGAAAAGGGCTCGGTGGAGATCCGGGAAATCGAACAACCCGAGATCGGGGCAAGCGATGTCCTGCTCGAGGTCGCGAAGGTCGGCGTCTGCGGCAGCGACCTGCACCAGTGGACGGCGGAGCATTCCTGGCCGGTACAGTATCCCGTGGTACTCGGCCACGAATTCGGCGGACACATCGTGGAGACCGGGCGGGAGGTCACCGGCTGGACGGAAGGCGACCGGGTCGTGTCGGAAACCGCGGCCATCATCAGCCCGGAGAACCCGATGAGCCGGAGCGGACGCTACAACCTGGACCCGACGCGCAAGGGTTTTGGCTACGGGGTAGACGGCGCGATGACCCGTTTTGTCCGGGTCCCCTCACGCATTTTACACCCGGTCCCGGATGCCCTCCCCTTTGAACAGGCCTGCCTCACGGAACCCTGCTGCGTGGCCTACAATGCCGTGGTGAAGAATGCGCGCATAGAGCCGGGTGACCGGGTCCTGGTCATCGGACCGGGGACCATCGGTATCCTCTGCGCCGCCCTCGCCCGCCTCTGCGGGGCCGAGGTGGCGGTGCTCGGCCTGGAACAGGATGCCGGGCGGCTGGCAGTTGCGAAACACTATGGCTGCGAGACCCTCGTGGGCGACGCCGAGGCCTGGGCCATGGCCCGGGACGGCCTGGGCTGCGACGGGGTCGTCGACGCGGCGGGGGCCAGTGCCGCGCTCCAGGTCGCCATCGAGCTCGTTCGCCCCGCGGGGTGGATCAGCAAGGTCGGCTGGGGGCGGCAGGCCCTCGGCTTCAGCCTCGACCCCCTGGTGCAGAAGAACATCACCCTGCAGGGCAGCTTCAGCCACTACTGGAGCATCTGGGAACGGGTCATCGCCCTGCTCGCGGGGGGCCAGCTCGACGTGAAACCGATTATCGGCGGGGTCTGGCCGCTGGCCGAGTGGCATGAAGCCTTTGAGCAAATGCACCGCGGCGAGGTGGTGAAATCGGTGCTCAGCCCCGACTGATCAGGGACCCGGACCGGGCTCATTCAGCAAGACCCTGCAGGAGCGCTTCCAGGCCCTTCAGGTTCTTCTCCAGGGTTCGCTTCACGTCCTCATCTGCCCGGTGGCCGAGCACCCCGATGGGGCCGGTGTAACCGCTTTGGATGACCACCCGGATCATGGCCGCCTCGTGCTCGCCACTCCCGATCGGCATGATCTTTCGTTCCCCCATCCCGTTCAGGTTGAGGCAGAGCAGGTAGGGCTGCATCAGCGCAAACACCTGCTTGAAATCCTCAACATGCCCGTGGCCGTGGTGGAAATTGTACACGATCCCCACCCGGGTAGTGCCCTGCGCATGCAGGGCCTTGCACACCGCCACCAGGTTGGCAGGCTCCCCTCCCCAGCCGCCGTGGTTATAGAGCCCCAGGCGGAGGCCCTGCGCCTTCACCCGCTCGGCCAGCGGCAGCAGGATCTTCACCGCAGCCCGAACCTTGTCCTCGTCACGCCCCTCTTTCGGCGAGGGCGCCGTCTGCCAGATGTCCGGGTGAATCCCGTGTTGCTCGAACAAGGCAAAGGCCCGCTCATGGGAGCTCCAGAAAGCGGAGTACTCCACCCCGTGTTTCCTGTATTGCAGGATCTCCTCCTCGAAACGTGCCACATGCTCGCCGCGCCAGTCATAGGCGCAGCGTTTCAACCCGAGCGCGACCAGCATTTTCGTGCGGGCTTCGGGACCCCGCTTGCGGGCATCAAAAGGGACGATGCACCAGGCCACCA
>JAPYUI010000362.1 GCA_029936175.1 Kiritimatiellia bacterium | reverse complement strand
AGCTTCACGTCGACTGACAGGTAAAAGTCCTGCACTTCGCCGTCCGCCCATATGAATTTGTTCCCCGGGACCTTGACCGCCGAATGCCCCACGATGGCGCCGTCCACGACCGACCAGTATTTCATCTCGGACGCCGACCAACCGCTGAGGTCCTTGCGGTTGAAAAACGAAACGTCCCGTTGCGGGCGCGTTTCAGCCGGGCGCTGTGCCGGTGCGTGTATGCTACATGCGAGAATTCCCACGAGGAGAATGGCCAGGAGGTGTCTCATCACGGTACATGCTAGCAACTTGTCGTTTCGTAGACAAGCGTTCGTGTTTCCCGAGGCAGGATGCTCCATATGACCTCTCCCAGGGGAATGGATAGAAGATGCTGGGTGCGTTTTTGCACAGGATGGGTGCTCCGCATCGTCCTGTGTATGGATCAGCGAATGCCCCGGAACTTTTTCAGGAAGGCCCGGGTGGTGGGTTCGCCGTCCCCGGCGGAGGTGAGGATCTTGCCATCGGCCTCGACATCCTGCCCGGTATACTGGCCGTGTAAGGCCCCCACCTTGACGGACAGGTCGCGGCGGGTGGTGATCTTTTTCTCCTGCAGGCGCTCGCCGGCGGCGGGGATAACCAGTGCGGCAGCCCCTTCGGCGGCGATCACCAAATTGGCCTCGGCAGCGGCCTTGACCAGTTCCAGGACCTGGCGATTCGTATGGAATGTTTCGGTACCTTCCCCCTCGACGAACAGGATGCGATCCACGTCATCAATGTTGACCTTTTCGAGGGTCAGGGGTGCCTGCAGGCCATCCGGAATCCTTGCGGTGGTTTTCCCCTGGACCGATGCCAGGGTGACTTTTGCGCCATCGGCCGCCAATTCGCGAACGATACGTTCCAGTTGTTCCGGTTGACCTGGGGGCAGGACCACCAGCACGCGCTCATCCTTGAGATTGTAGTAGGGCCTGAGGGCGGTGGAGAAGGTATAGGATCCACGGGCAATGGTGAGGTCGATGGCTTTCAATCCCGCGCGCAGGTGGGTGATCAGTGCCGCTTCCAGGGCCTGTGGCGTGTTGACGCGCACGCCCTCAACCGCGGTAATGATATCCCTGCTGGCCAGGCCCGCGCGCTGGGCCGCACTGGAGGGATCGGAGTTGCTGACCAGGGCGCCACGTGCGTCGCTGATATTGTAGGTGAGGCGGTGCATGTCAACGAGGGGTTTGTACGCCAAGCCGAGTGCATCGATTCGCGAGGTGATGATCTCGCCCTTGAAGCGCCGGGTACTCATCAGCGGGTCCGCCTCGACAAGTTTCGTCTCGATCCGGTGTTTGCCGGGTTTCCCGGGTGCACCCCGGAGCACGGTGAACGCGATGGGGCTTCCCGGTTCACGGATGGTGAGGTCCCAGTTCAATTCGAGCATTTCTGCGCGGTTTTGGGCGGATACCGGGCTCCCGTCGATCTCAACGATGACATCACCCGCACGAAGGCCCGCCTCGTGCGCGGGACTACCTTCTTTTGCATAGTGGACGAGTACGCCTTTCTCGATGCCCAGGGCCTGTTGCATTTCGTCGTACAGTTCACCGGCAAAAAAGGTGGGCAGGTCCGCGCGTATGAATCGGCCGTGCTCGAGAAAATGATCCTTCATCACCAGCGCGTAGTTGATGGGGATGGTGAATCCCAGGTTATTGGCGCCCCGCGAGGCATAGGTGTTCAACCCGAGTACCCGGCCCTGGCTGTCGAACAGGGGACCGCCACTGTTGCCGGGATTGATTGCCGCGTCCGTCTGGAGCACCTTGGTGAAGGTATCGAGGTCGGTGCGGTCCACGTTGCTCAGGATGCCGCGCGAGAAGGTGCGCTTGAGTCCATGGGGGGTGCCGACGGCAAAGCAGGGTTGGCCGATCTGGGCCAGGTGGACCTCCGCGAACTCCACCGGAACCAAGGCTTTTCGCGGCTGGATCTTCAGCAGGGCCACATCCGGGTTCAGGCTGAAGCCGAGGACCTTTGCCGCGTATTTGGTTTCGTCATTCAGTACGACGGTGATGGCCTTGGCGGGCTCGGTCGGGTCATCCCCGTTGCTGCCCACGGCGACATGGCCATTGCTCAGGATGTAGCCATCCTTGCTGATGATGAAACCACTGCCGGTGGCCCGCTCGTGATGAATCGCGACCACGGAGGGATCGACCTTCTTTACCACCGCTTCGG
>JAPYUI010000361.1 GCA_029936175.1 Kiritimatiellia bacterium | reverse complement strand
GCAGTCCACGAAGAACACCTGGTCCAAGGGAACACGATGCGCTACGGCGGGATTTTTCCGGTCGTGAAAATACAGCGTTTCCCCTTCGACGCGCGTACCGCATTCGACATCCAGCAAGGCCTGGGGTGCCTGGGCCTGCGGTTTATTGACCTGGATCATCCCGTGCAAGGCCACGCCGTGCAAGAGGCTGACTTGGTTCGGCGCGCCAAGGTAGGCCACCGATCCCAGGTCGTGCTCACGCGGATGCAGCAGATCCGGCTGCATGTGCTCAGCAATGCCCCGACTGTTGAAGACGATGTAGCTCTTGTCTTTCCACTGCTCGCTGGTACGACCCAGGTGATCCGCGATGCGCCGGTTGACGATCCCGGCATCCCGCCA
This sequence comes from Kiritimatiellia bacterium, assembly GCA_029936175.1. Taxonomy (GTDB): domain Bacteria; phylum Verrucomicrobiota; class Kiritimatiellia; order SS1-B-03-39; family UBA6053; genus JAPYUI01. Next base: position 1,806 of record JAPYUI010000361.1, on the reverse strand, counting down.
GGTAAGGTTGATCCCCTGGTTGATTGTCAACCCGGCAAAGCATATCATCATCATCGCGCCGCACCAGAAACGGGGACTGGTCCTGTTGATGAACCAAACCAGGACAATGGAAAGCCCAATTGCTGGCAGGTACATGAGCCGACTGGCAGAATAGGCAACGAGACAGGGTGCCAGCGTTGCTCCGAACCAAGCCAAGCCAAAGAAGAGGGGCTGCCAGGAGCGAAAGGTCGAATCCGGCAGCAGGTCCTTGCGGAAATGACGATGAAGCAGGCTCCCCAGCAGAACCGCGATCACCCCGTTCGCCACGAACACCACCATGCGGGGAAACAACTCCAGCGTGTTAAAGCCCCGAATGCCCGTCGCTACCGCACCCCAGAGCTCATGCCCCCACCACCAATGGAGTATTTCCTTTGCACGAACGATCGTGTCCGCCAGGTTGGGGGTAAAATGCCCGGCCAGGCTAACGTTCTCGGCCAACCCGTAGCCCTTGGTCAGGTACCAGCCCGCGTAGACCGCACCGAGGAGCAGGTAGACCAGGCCCACGATAAATACCCGGGGAAAGTTGGCCTTTCGCAGGCTGAAGATATACGCGAGCGGCAGGAGGACACCGATCTCGTAACTGAACGCGCCCAGCGCATAGAACACCGCCGACCAGACTCCCGGGGCCAGGCGATTCGTCTTGGTGAAGGCCACCCAGCTCAGGGCACTCGCGAGGAAAAGTGGAATGGCACAGCTTCCGGCCGCGACAATCATGGTGATCCAGTTGATGTTCTCGGACAGGGTCGGCAACAGGGCCACGAACAAACCCGCCACCAGGGCATTTCGTTTCGTTCCGGTGAGCATCCAGACCAAACCCATGGCCAGGAGCATGTTCAGTGCGTGCATGACCGCGGAAAGCATCACGTAGTAGGGGGTGTGGTCGCCGAAGACGCGGAAGACCGTGTAATGCGCCATCATCGACAAGGGCCGGGTCGGATGGCATACCGCGCGTTTCATGGCCTCGGTATAACTGGGCTGCGCGTTCGCGATGTAGTTATTGGTCCAGTCGTCTGCAATGAAATCGAGTTGCGGCGCAAGGGCCAGGTGCCCGTACACGAACAGCATAACAACCAGGAGCCAGTGAAAGAAAAACGGCATGCCTTCGACATCGCCGCGGAGGCTACGCGTCCTGCCCATGTCATCGACGCCCTCGGCATGTATGCTGGCTTGGGCATTCTTATCCATGGTGCACCGCCTCCGTGAGGGAGTGTACCACGTGCGCGATCTCTTCGCTGGTCAATTGATGGTATAAAGGCAGGAGAATCGTGTGATCGCGCGCCGCTTCGCTGTGCTCCAGGCTCTTGGAGCGCCAATCAATGGATGTATAAGCCGGTTCCTGGTGCGCATTCATAATCCCGCGTTTTGCCCCCACTCCGCTTTCTTTCAGCGAGGCCAAGACCCCCCGTTGATCCATCGTCGGGTCGAGGCGCACGGCGTAACTTTGCCAGTTGCTCTCCGCCCACTCGGGCTCGTAGGGCGCGGCGATACCCGGGAGTGCTTCGAGCAGGGACGCGTATTCCCCGGCTATAGCCCGGCGCCGCTCAAGGAACCCGGGCAGCCGCGACAGCTGCACCCGGCCGATGGCCGACTGGATGTCGGTAAGCCGGTAGTTGAATCCGACTTCGGAAAAGGATTCAGGCACCTGGATGGCATGGTTGCGCAACAGCTTGAGCCGCTCGGCCAGTGAGTCATCGCTGGTGGTGATCATCCCACCATCGCCCGTGGTAAGGACTTTGCGCGGATGAAAGGAAAAACAAGCCATGACGC
>JAPYUI010000360.1 GCA_029936175.1 Kiritimatiellia bacterium | reverse complement strand
GGAGGGTGGTGATGGCGAGGTCGCCGATTCGCAGGGCCTGCAAGACCAGTTTCTCGGTCGGGTTCTCGTGGATGAAGCGGGCCTGCTCCGCATAGACCTCCGGCCGGTTTTTCGGTCGACGGCCCTTCATGGCGGCGAGCAGCTCGTCCGCCCAGGCGAGGCGCTCCGCATCGGGTAAGCGGCGCGACAAGGTGATGACCTTCTGCTCCATGGCCAGAGGCGGAGTATCCTGGTAGTGGATCTCTTCCAAGGCCTGGGCCGCGAGTTGAACCAGTCCATCCGTATACCGGGAGGCATTGGACCCCTTGTTTGGCTCTCCGTAATCCATCCAGTGCAGGTCGCCGCTGGTCCCCTGGGACATGGCGCAGACCGGCGCCCGGCCGTCAGATTCCAGGCCGGTGGCCAAGCGCTCGGCGAAGAGTCCGAAATAATCAGCGGGCCCGGAGCCTCCGTAATAATGCATCGAGAAGTTAGCGAGCACCCCGAGGGGTTTTCCATCAGCCGTTTGAATGGAAATTACGGAGAGTTCATCGTCGACGGGACCGGATGGCCCGACGTAGGACGGGTTTTGGTAACCCGGGTGCATCATGGCCCGGACGGTCCTGTTACCAAAGGGATCGACTTGCATGCGGTCCGGCCTGGTGATCCAGCGACGGCAATGGGTGAATCCGGGAGCCCGCACCTGGTTCCATCCAATGCGGGCAGGTTCCAGCCTGGCGTGGGCCCGCTGGATGCCCTCGGCAATTTTGGGTGGAAGGAACTTGGTGTAGGCAGGATCGGCCATGGTGCCGAGGCAGAAGTTCATCACGCTCGGAGCGCTGTGGGTATGGGTCGCGGCGATGAGGATTCGATCGGTTGGGATGCCGGTGGCTTTAGAAGCCAAGACCTTGGCCTGTTCGCAGACGGGTCTCGGTATCATGCAACTGTCGACGATGGCGATCGCAATGCTCACCTCGCCTCGCTGGAGAACGAAGCACCGGGCCTTGAGATCCCCCGGATTCATCTTCCCGCGCCGACGCTCGGTGAAGCCCCCGCTGACCAGGAGTGAGTCGAAGGAACCCGTTATGTCCTGCACATAGGCCCCGGCCCGCAGGGATGGTTCCGCGCCATAAGCGAGGGAGGAAAAACCCAGCCACAAGCCCAGCATGCTGCGCAAAGCCAAACGAGCGAGGTGGGGGAAGATTCGAGGGGTACTCATGGAAATGGAGGGTTATTCCTTCGGCGTCACCTTGAAGTGATGGAGGACGTTCTTGACCAGCTTGCTCAACGATTCGTCGTGATACATGCCCCATGCGGTGGCGATGGACCCGGTGTGAAAAACCCGCCCGCCCTCAGGCCGTTCCCAATAGATGATCTCCGCAATGGTTTGCTCGTCTCCCACGCGCGGCCTATGGCCTTCGGCGTTGAAATCGATGATGGCTCGCTTGTCGTGGCCGCTGGCGATGGTGACGATGCCCCTGGGTTCCACCAGCCCTTTCAAGGCCGGGTTCTTGGTCGACCGCAGCAAGGTCGAGAGCCGTACGTCGAATTCATGACCGATCGCCCCGACCTGGTCGTTGACGAATCCGAAGGTATCGCCCTTTTTCAGGTCGGTCTTGTGAGGCTTGTTGAAAAGGAAATGTTCCGGATGGTCAACCCGGTAAGGTTTGAACGCCCCGCCCCAGCCGACACAATCCAGGCCGACCATTTTCCATGCCGGGTATCCGCAAAAACGCATCAGGCTGCCGCGCTTGAAGTCATGGCTGTGGTATAGCTCGCCCACCTTCGCGAGCTTCCGGCCTCCGATCCGTGTCCCGAACTTGCGGCACTCCATGACCTCGCCGGTCTCGTCGAAGCTCACGCGCCAGAACATGGTGTTGCCGGACATGACCACGGCTGCTCCGCCGGCCTTGAGGTAGTCGTCCAGTCCGTCATAGGCTCGGGCCGACCAATACTCGCTGTGCCCGTTCACGATAACCGCCTGGTACCCTTGCAAGACCTCCGGACTTCGATCCAGGTCGCGATCGGTAATGACGTCATACGCGTAGCCATGCTTGTCCAGCCAGAGATGCAGGAAGCGCTCACCGCGAAGTAAATGACTATACCCTTTGACTTGGGTATAGGTCTTGTTGGGGCCGCCCGCCGGCCAGGGCACTTTCAATCCCACCTTGTAGGTCGGCTGCCCGTTGCGGTGGTCGCTGTAGA
>JAPYUI010000143.1 GCA_029936175.1 Kiritimatiellia bacterium | reverse complement strand
GAAGCCCCGGCAGAGGAAGCCCCAGCGGAAGATCCGACGCCCGAAGGCGATGACGCTTAAGTACCTTCTTCGCTGAGAAATAATGAAAATGGACCACTGTAGGGTGGTCCGTTTTTCTTTGTGCCCCGCTCAGTTTTTAAGCACGAATTCTTGAACTCTGCTGAAAAACGACAAACCTTGGCCCTATGACCGACATCTTCTCCGATCTTTCCTGGCGCGGGCTTATTCATCAGTCCACCGCAGAGGATGTGTTGCCGGGCTGGTTGAATGAAAGCCCCCGTACCGTTTATGCGGGTTTCGATCCGACCGCGGATAGCCTCCATGTCGGAAGCCTGATGCCGCTGATGATGTTGCGCCGCTTCCAGAAAGCGGGGCATCGGCCCCTCGCATTGGCTGGTGGGGCTACCGGGTTGATTGGCGATCCCAGTGGAAAGAGTGCCGAGCGGAATTTACTTTCCACCGAGGACCTGCAAAAAAACCTCGCGGGGATCGAGAGCCAGATGCGTGCACTGCTGGATTTTGACTGTGGCGCCACCGCCGCCCTGCTGGTTGACAATCATGAATGGGTGAAGGAATTCAGCTGCATCGAATTCCTCCGGGATGTCGGAAAGAATTTCCCCGTCAATGTCATGATGCAAAAAGAGTCCGTGAAGGCCCGCTTGAACAGCGATGCAGGGCTCAGTTACACCGAGTTCAGCTACATGCTGCTCCAGGCCTACGATTTTGTGCATCTTCACGAAAACTATGGTTGCGAACTCCAGGTTGGGGGCAGTGACCAGTGGGGCAACATTACTGCCGGCATTGACCTCGGTCGCCGCATGCTGGGTGCCCAGTTGTACGGCCTGACCTGTCCGCTGTTGACCAAGTCAGATGGGTCGAAAATGGGTAAGACCGAGTCGGGGGCGATCTGGCTGTCTGCAGAAAAGACCAGCCCCTACGCCTTTTACCAGTACTGGGTGAATGTGGCCGACGGTGACGTGGCCATGTGCCTCCGTTTCCTGACGGAGCTCGACCGTGAAGAGATCGAAGGCCTGGATGCCTCACGCGAAGAGCGTCCGCACGAGCGGGAGAGCCAAAAGCGCCTGGCTGAGGAAGTCACGCGGCTCATTCACGGTGAAGCGGGCCTGGCGAAAGCCCGGCAGGCCACCGCGATATTTTTTGGCGCTGAAATCGAAAATCTGGATGACGGGGAACTCGCCCAGATCTTCGAAGATGTGCCTAGCGAACAACTCAGCTTTGAGGTTCTGCAGGGGGATGGCCTTTCCGTGGTCGATGCCTTTTGCGCAACGCCCCTGGCCGGGAGTAAGGGGGAGGCCCGCCGGAGTATCAGCCAGGGCGGGGCCTATGTAAACAATCGCCGCGTTGAGCAGCCGGAAGCAACCCTTACGCCATCCGACCTGGCGGGGGAATCCATGATCGTTCTTCGTTCCGGCAAAAAGAAATACGCGATTCTCCGTTTTTCCTAGGAGTCATGGCACAAGTAAATACAGAAGTCTGTAGGGCCGTTCATCCGTATGGGGGTATACTTCACGGCATGAAGCTACTCGTTTCGATTTTTTTCCTCGGTGCAGGTGGGATTTTTGCCCAGGCCGTCGATCCGAATGGGGTATCCACACCTGCTCCCTACATGCAGGTGCGCTATGCCGACGATCGCCTGGCCGAGCTCCAGATAGCCCTCCGAAAAATGACCCCGGAGAAAAAAGGCCAACCGGTCATCTGGCTGGTCGGCGTCGCCCATATCGGGGAGCCCTCGTATTACAGGAAGCTCCAGAAGTTTCTCAATAAATGCGACCTGGTGCTGTACGAAGGGGTCGGGGATTCGCCCAGGAAGATGGAGGAGGCCGAAGATCCCGCGTCGGCCAGCCTGCAGGGGGACCTTGCGGATGCGCTCGACCTGGTTTTCCAGCTCAATGCAATTGACTATGCGCCGGAGCACTTCCGGAACAGCGATGCCAGCATGGAGGGCTTGAAGGACCTGATGGAAAAGGCGGCCCGTGAATCGGAGGCCGGCGAGCAGGCCCGTGAGGAAATGAACCAGTTGATTTCGACCATGCAGGGGAGCGGGCTGATGGGTGGCCTGGTGGATGGATTGATGGTCTGGCTAAAAAATTCCCCCCAGCTCAAGAACATGGTGAAGCTGATGTTCATCGAGATGCTGGGAAATATTAAAGGTGACATGGGCGGTGCCCGCATGCCGCCGGAAATGCAGAAACTCATGGAGCTGCTCATCGATGAGCGGAATAAGATCGTCATGCAGGACCTGGGAAAAGAATGGCGAAAGCCGGAACCACCCGGGAGCATCGCCGTGTTCTATGGTGCGGCGCACATGCATGACCTGGAGGATCGTATCGCCGAACGGGGCTACCGTGCGGGGAAAGACCGTTGGCTTACTGCGATCTCCCTCGATATAAAAGAAGCGGGTATACGCAAGCAGGATGTCCTCCTCATACGACGCATGGTCAAGATGCAGCTGGATGCGCTTAAATAGCAGCTTTTACATGGCCATGACAATTTTTACTCAAATCGTCGTACCGTGTAGTCATGCGTGAACACGTCTATTTGTTCCGGGGACTTGTACTTTATATATTTGCCCTGTCCTGCCAGCCGGCAGGAGCCCTTCCCTTCGACCATCGGGATGATACGCCCGAGGCCCTTACCGATTCCATTCGACAGTGGTGGCGGGGCACCGATCACACCGTGCATCTCGACCCGGAAACCCTCGATTTTCTTTTTGGTCTCTTAGCCGACCAACGGGTGACCACGGTCACGCGTTCATCGGGATGGAACGTGCCACGCAAGGCGGCCATCGAGGTGTTAAGCCGGGCACCCAACCCCGTGGAGCCCCGGCTGGAGAAGATGTTTAGCCATGAGCAGCCGCTGTATCGCATGGCGGCCATTCACCTGATGGCCGCGCGCGGAGGGTTTGAAGGCTCCCGGATAGACCGCTTATTTCATCTGTGTTCAGATGAGGATAAAAACGTGCGAGGTGAAGCAGCCCAGTTCCTTGGATGGGTTCCTGAACGCCATGAAGAAGCGGCTGCACAGGTGATCAAGCTGCTTGAAGGCAACGATGCTGCATCGTATGAGGCCGCCCGCTCCGCGGGCTACCTGGCCCCCATGCTTTCCCCCGCGACCGCGATGCGCCTGGCGAAAGTCCTGTTCAAAACGCAGGAAACGGCACATCGCGCCGATTTATGGGCCATCATAAGCCTGCGCCGCCTGATGCCGCTTTTGCCCGAGGAGGCCCAGCGCGATCTGGTCGACCAAATGCTCCCCTTGCTGAAGACGGAAAGACACCAGCGTGTTCGGGTGGGGATCGTTTCGGCCGCGGGACCGCTTGCCGAGAAGGCCCTACCGGGCCTGCGCGACTTGCTTGCTACAGCCGAGGGAAAAGACAAGGCGATTTTCGCCGGGCATCTTTGGAAGGTCGAAGGCAAACCCGATTCGGTCTACGGCATTTTCATGGAAGCGGTTGGATCGGCTGAGGGGTCCCGTCGCCACTACGGGTTCAAGGGGCTCCAGTTGATGGGGCCGCAGGCGAAAGCGGCCGTGCCGGCCCTGCAGGAGCTGTTGCAGCAGGATAAAACCAGTGTTCGCAAAGGCGCGCTGAAAACCCTGGCCGCAATCGGGCCAGGGGCTGTGGCCGCGGCACCCCTGGTTCAGCGGCAGCTCAAGGCACCCGACAAGGCCGAACGCGCCTTGGCCCAGGAGGCCCTGGATGCGATCCAGGTCTGGTAATCCAGGTTCACGGACCGGCATGTTCGTCGGCTCGGTTCGCAACGGCCCTTGGGTCCATTACATCCCGTAACCAGTCCCCCAGAAGGTTGATGTTCAGGATCACCACGATCAGTACGATCGCGGGGATCGCCGTAATCCACCAGGTCCCGCTGAGCAGATAATCGAATCCACTTCGAATGAGTGAGCCGAGGGAGGGTTTCGTCACCGGCATGCCCAGCCCCAGAAAGGACAGCGCGGCCTCGGCGATGATGGCATTGGCAACCTGCAGGGTTGAAATCACGAGAATGGGCGAGAAGGTGTTCGGCAGGATGTGGCCAAACATGATCTTCCGAGACGGTGTCCCAAGGCTGCGGGCGGCATCTACATAATCTTTTTTGCGCTCAGCCAGGACGGAAGCGCGAATCGTTCGAGCATACTGCGGCCATTCAGCTATGCCAATGACCAGGATGAGCATCAGCACCGCCAGGTTTTCATAGGATTCGGCCCCGAAAGTGGCCTGCAGAATCGCGAGGGCAATGATGGCCACCATCAGGGTGGAGAAGGAGAGTTGAATGTCGGCCAGACGCATAAAAAAGGCATCCAGGCGTCCCCCGAAATAGCCCGCGTACAGGCCGATCACCACGCCCAGAAGCAATTGCACGCAAACCGCGCCGATTCCTATGAACAATGAAATGCGAAGGCCGTATAAAATGGTGCTGAAAATATCGCGCCCCTGATCATCCGTACCGAAAATGAATCGAGCATCGCCTTCTGCCAACCACTGGGGGGGCAGCTCGGAGTCCATGATGTCGATGGTTGCTAGATCATAGGGGTCATGCGGCGCAATAATCGGTGCAAGGAGGGCGGCGAGCAGGATCAGGAAGAGCAGTAGCGCATTAAGGAAGGCACCCTTGTCCTGAAACAGCAGGCGGAATGGTTGGATTTTTTTCATTCCACCTCCGCCATGGGGTTAATCAGGCGGTAGGTTAGGTCGACCAGGGTGTTTGTCACCACAAAGATGACGCCCACGACCATCAGGTAGGCCACGATCAGTGGGGTGTCGACGCGGTTGATTGCATCGAGGAACATGAAGCCCATACCCGGCCATTGAAAAATCGTCTCGGTTAAGACGGTATAGGCCAGCAGGGAGCCAAACTGCACGCCGCCTACGGTCACCACGGGAAGCAGCGTGTTCTTCAAGGCGTGGACAAACCAGACCTTCCTTCTCGGTAGACCTTTTGCCCAGGCCATTCGAATAAACGGGGTCTGCAGGACTTCCATCATTTCCGAGCGCACCAGGCGGATAAACAGGGGCAGCATGATCGAGGTCAGCGTTACACAGGGCAGCACCAGGTGGCGCAGGCCGTCCAAGGTGAGAAAGCCGGTTTCCCAACCCAGCAGGTTCATGGTTTCACCACGCCCGTACGAGGGCAGCCAATGGAGTAACACTGCGAAAAGATAGATGGCATAGATCCCGGTGAGAAATACGGGGACGGAGATGCCAACGATACTGGAGACCATGATCATCCGGCTGGTGAATGCATTCGGGCGGATCGCACAGTAACAGCCGAGCGGAATCGCCAGTAAGGTAACAAGCAAGGTGGTTCCGATCACCAGATCAAAGGTAGCGGGAAACCTCTCCAGGATCACGTGTAGTGCCGGTTGTTTGAATTGATAGGAATCTCCCAGGTCGCCTTGAATCGCCCGCGAAAGGAAGCGCCCATACTTGGTCATAAAAGGGGCGTTGAATCCAAGGTCTTCCCGGAGTTGTTCCCGCTCGGCCTCCGAAACCGCTTGCCCAACCATCTCGCGAAGCGGATCTCCAAGGTTGTCCTGTACCAGGAAGGAAATGAAGCTGATTGCCAGCAGCACCAGGATGCCCTGTCCGATCCGATGGATGGTGAATGTAAGCCAATGGGGCATTGCAAAGGATCTTTCGTATTGTCGTCTCACTGTCAAGGGGTATGCGCACGGGATCAATACGGTCGTATTTCATGCAAACCGCTGGTTGATCACCCCGCCCTTCGTCCAGGTAGCCCGCGATCATGGGGGTGTTAACGTTGATTGCGCATGAACTCCTTCACGAATGGCTCGTTTGAAGAGAGCAATACAGTAGGGTTTCACAGGGGCGATAGCGGAGTTGTTTGTTCGGTCTTGCCTCGGGCGAGATACGGCGTGCGTCTTCGTTTATGTGTTTCGGTTTGATTTGCAGGAATTCAATCTTCATGGTCTCCTGATGAGTGTGGAATCGCCGCAAAAGCGTTCGGCCGGAAAATCGATGCTCAACAGCATGCTGTGGTTGTTGAGCGGAAATATTTTCGCACCAATCCTGGCCTTTATGCTCACCCCTGCTCTGTCACGACTGTACGAGCCGCGGGATTTCGGCATCCTGGCCATCCTGTTCAGCTTCGTGGGGGTTTACGCGAGCATTGCGGCTTGGCGGTTCGACATGGCCATCGTATTACCCGAGGAAAATGGAGAGGCGGAGCGCCTCGCGGGCCTGTCTTTCGGTATGGTGTTCGCCATGTCCATTCTGGCCTTTGTCGCCGTGGGGGTGTTCGGGTTTTTGAGGATTCCACTCAAGACCATGAGCCTGTACGACTGGATCTGGGTGCTGCCCCTCACGGTATTTTTGCGTGGGATGATCGGAACCCTCAGTTACTGGGCCACGCGGCACCGGCAGTACAAAAGTCTTGCTACTGCACGTGCGAGTGAATCGGGAGCAACCTTGCTGTTCCAACTGGCTTTCGGGTGCCTGGGTACACTCGGCGTACTCGGCCTCGTGTCCGGCCGCCTGCTGGGAATAGTACTCGCCTTCATCGTGCTCGCGGTGCATAAGCCGATACGTCGCCTCCTTCGCTTTACGGTTGCCGAGTTAAAACCGGTCGCGGCGAAGCATTATGAGATGCCGCGTTACGCGCTTCAGACGAATCTGGTTAACGCGCTGTCGAATGCCTTCCTTCCCATTCTGATGGCCTTTTTCTTCGGACAGTTCTATGCCGGTCTTGTGTTCATGGTCGAACGATTGGTGCGCCAACCGCTCTCCCTGATCGTAAATGCGATCTGGCAGGTTACTCATAGCGACCTGCCTCGAATGGATCATGCCGATCGCCTCCTTCGTATCGTCCAGACCCATCGCGTGGTCGTGTTCCTGTTTTCGTTCCCCACGGCAATCCTCCTGTTCTTCGCTCATTGGTTGGGTCCCTTGCTGGGTGCCCGGTGGTTCGAGTTGCAATACATCGCTCCCTGGCTGGCGGGCAGTTGCTATTTAAACATGATCTCGAATTCAACCAGCTACTTTATCGTCTTCGGGAAGAACAGGGTGCAACAGCGCTTTGACTTATCCCTGTTGGCCTGTCGACTGCTCGCATTGATCTACGGCGCGCGCTATCTTTCACCTGTCCAGACCGTGGCCCTGTACAGCGTGGCAACCTCGGTTGTCTACATCAGTATAAACATCTTCTGGGGCATCCAGTTGAAGGTGCTTAAGGACTTTCTCGCGAACCTTGTACACTATGCCGGAACGGCACTCGCGTTGGTCGGCCTAACGGCCTGGTTGACGCAGTCGCTTGACGTGGTGTGGCAGATCAGTGCTGTGCTGTTGTCCGGACTGCTATACGGGGGCCTGGTCTGGCCGCTTCTGCAAGACATTCGCACCTTCATGCGACCGCGAAATGAAGAAAACTGATCAATAACCGGCTTCGCCCGGGGTCTTTTCCATCATGACAAAGATCCCGTAATCATCAAGGGGCAAGGCAAAGGGCCAGATCGACTGGACCACATCGAGCATGCGCCCCAGGTGCTTCACCAGTCCGCCTTGCTTTGCCACCGCACCCGAATCGTTTGCGGTGGGTGATGCTGCGTTCGTATCCGCAGGTTGGCGACCGCGCATAAGGTCGCGAAGGTGCTGTTTCAGAGGGATTGTTTGCTCGGTGACCTGCACGTTTAGGCCCGGATCCTCGAAGGTTTTCCAGAAATCCTTGGTGAAGAGCGTAACCAGGTCGGGCGGCACGGTATCCGGCCAGGGGACATCACGCTGCTGGCAGCCCTTGGCATTGGGCGCATTGAAAACCAGCCGTCCCCCCGGTGCAAGCAAGTCCAGGAGTTCCTTGGTGAAGGCCACCGGATCATCGACACAGCCAATGGTGCCCGCGTGATAAATAGCTGCGTATGGGGCCTTGCTCCGCATGTTCTCGGGCGTGGCCAGGATAAAGTGTGGTCCAAACGCATCTGAAGCCGTCGCGATGGCCGTGGGGGCGATGTCCACACCGAGCACTTTGTATCCGCGAAGCAGAAAGTAGGCGGTCAAATACCCTTTCGAGCATCCCACCTCCAGCAGGGCGGCGGGTGGCGGGACAGATCCAACCGTGCGAATCAGGTAATCATTCTTCGGCACCCGGGTGAGTATGGATTTCAGGCCCTCGGCATCCTTTCGATTAAAACAGGCTTTTGCCTGGTCGGCCAGGTCCTGGTGGAAGGCATAGGAAGAGCCCTCATTGGCATGCAGGGCTTCAAAGATAGATTCTTCGCGCGGCACGAAGCGGCCGCCACATGCCATGCAATCGAGCACCGGTAGGGTGGTCCCATCGACAAGTTCTACATGGTCCGCAAGCCGGACCTCGTCCGTGCCGCAAATTCGGCAGCGTGGCGTTTTATCCTCTGAGTAGTTCAACAACCAAATCCGCGTTCTCGTTAGCGGCCTCCGCTACGGTGTCTTGTGTATTGCATAATTGTGCATGGAGCTCGTCCCGGCGATTCATCAGCCCTCGCCATAAGTCAAGAAAGCCATCTTCGAGCTCCTTTGTATCCAGGGCATTGATAACGAATGCTCCTAATCCGTATTGCCGCATGATGTCGAGGTACTTGGCGTGCCAGGAAAGGGAAATACAAGGCACGCCGGTCGACAGGGCCGCCACAATGCTGTGGTATCGACCGCCGACGTGGATGTGGGCACCGCCGATGATGGACTTCAATTGTATGGGGTCGAGGTCTTCTTCCACCAGGGCCACCTCGTCCCGGGCCGCCGCCAGGACCTGCTCCGCAACCGCGAAGTCGCAGTTGCGTGGATCCGGTCGACCCGGGCGCTTGGTATGCGGCACCAGTACGACCTTGTAGCCTGCGTCGTGCGCCAGGCGGCAGGTGTCAGCCAGGTGGCGGACGTGCGGGTTGTTGTCATCCGCTTGACCTGTTTTTGCATAAATAACGGCGCTGGGTGAAATGCTGATCCAGGTCCCCGGAGCAAACCCGAAGTGATCCTCCACGTACTTCACCCCCCCTGCCGGATCATGCTCCAGGAGCACGGCAATGTCCGGGTAGGATCGGGCCGGGTGGCCGGGCAGCAGCTGCTGAACCGCGGCCAGGCAGTCATCTCCGCGGCAGCAGATCAGGGCCTGCCGTTTCAGATCCCGGCGCGCAAGAAAACGTACCAGCGGAGTCGACAAGGGTCCGTAACTCTGGGTCCAGGCGACAAAGCGTTTCCGGTATAGCCGCGCGGAGGTGAAGTACTTGTGCCGGTAGCTCAGGATGCCTTTCACCCCGCCCAGTGGGGGTCCGACATAGCTGATCGCCGTCATGTCCAGCACGGCATCGACCGAGCGCAATGCCCGGTACCATTTCCGCATGCGCGCCCGTCGTGGGGCTGATAGCCAGCCGACAGGGTGGAGGTCACGAATCTGGGTGTCCTCCACGATGTCCACTCCGTAGTGATGGCTCCAGCGCTCTTCGTGTTCGAACTCTGCCCCGGAAGGAACCGAGAAAACAAAGGTGGTTCCGGGCATGCGGGCTTTAAGTGCTGCGGTGATGGAAAGGCCCAAGGCCGGCCCGCCCTTGTTGCCCTGCAGGCAGAGTCCCGTGATCAGGATGCGAAGCGGTCCGCTTGGCTTGCCCGCACTCATCGCGCAAGCTTCCCGAGCTTGTTGAGGATAACTTTAAATTTTGCATAAACCGGATACCAGTTGCGGTACGTCTGGTAACGACCACTGCGCAGCACCTTGCGTAAATGGAATTCAAGGTCGTACAGGATGTGAAGCAGGCGGCCGGCCCTGGGTGGAGGCGGGTCTTGGGTGGTAAAGGTGAAGGTAGGGGTGGCGACCCCCTTGCGGGAAAGCTTGTGGTTCAGTTGCCGCGCCTCGTATCCGAAGACCAGGTTGTTGGATTGGCTTTCGCTCAAGTCGGTCGCCTCGGCGGTTGTCAGTTGTACCTTCCCGGCGTCCTGCAGGTGGTTCATCAGGTCGGATCCGGTACGGGTTCGAATCACGATAATGCTGAGCTTCTCCTTGGGATGGCGCTTGAGCCAGGCATCGCCCACGGCGATATCTGCAAGGACATTGAGATGATTTTCACACAGACGGCAGCGCAGGCGGTTGGCCATGCTGGAAAACGAAGCGCGGAAATCGTAATAATCACTTTTGTTATCGAATGCCCTGCGGTCGTAACTGTGCTTCGCCTGCTCCGTGAACAATTTTAGCCGGCCGACCTTGTCCTCCCCACGGTACTGGGCGTTGATCACGGGCTCGCCGAGTTGCTTGTAGGATGCAAAGGCATGCAGGGCGTGGTTGGTATACATCCATCCACAGATCAGGCCGACCACCAGCGCGATCTTTTCCCGTAGCGTAGGTTCGGTGACCTGTATGTATTTGTACAGGCCCTCCAGTTGGCAGGGCGTCGAGATCAGCAGGACCGCTTCGCTCGCTTCGCGCAGGACCTCGACGATCTTCACGAAGGACACGGCATGATAAATCGATCCCGGAACACGGTCCAGTTCCTCCGGCTGATGCAGCAAGGTCGGGGCGTATCCATCCCCGTCTTCACAAAGGCAGACCACCGGGCGCCCGCGTTCCAGGCTGTCATGGATAAGGGCCCGGATGATACCGCCCGAGCTGGACACCCCGTTATGCTGGAACGCCGGCGAATAGCCCAGCCAGGTTTCACGAATTGGGCCCTCCCGGGTGCAGGTCGTGCCCTCGGTTTCTGCGGAGGCCAAGGTTGCAAAGTTCACTTCAATGCTGGGACATACCTGGACACAGGGCGCGGGGCACCCTGCGCAGGGATTCGTATCCGTTATCGTCACTTCAAATGCACCGCGTTCCTCGTGGTATGTCGGCGTGATCACGGATGCCGGACAGGCATACACACAGGCTCCGCAGGCAATGCACAGATCGTTTTCCAACACGTCGCGTAATGGACGGGATTCACGGGGATTGGTTTGCTTGTTCATCCGGGCATTTCAGGTGCAGATAAGGCAACGCTAACGAATCGCCGGGCGATTATTCCACTACCAAATCTCCCAGATAGGGTAAATTCATGACCTGACCGGAGCGATCCGGACACCTCTGGGCGTCGCCCAATGGGGCATACAGCAATCCATTGGTTCGGACCCGGTTCCTTCGGGGACCGAGCGTTTGCCTCGATCAGCCCGGGCTTGTCTTGCGGGGGATGTCATTCCCTTGACAGTGTGCGTCATGGGTCGTTACGATCTTTAATTCAACCTCACGGAAAGGACGGCAAGCAATGGTTCACCGGAAAAACACCCAAGATGGGTACCTCCAGGTCTCGTATGTGCGGACTTGGATGTGCATTGCAGGGTATATATTTTTTCTCTTTACCGGAGGCCAGGCACTGGCCGGGGGGGATCCCGGCCCGGGCGGGGAGATCAATCCGGGAGATCTCCCCGGGACGCAGGGCGA
>JAPYUI010000142.1:9060-11442 GCA_029936175.1 Kiritimatiellia bacterium | reverse complement strand
CGGAAGATTATCGCTGATTATATACGGGGGAAATCGGTCATGATTACGGGGGCTGGTGGAAGCATCGGGGCGGAGATCGCCCGCCAGGTGGCCGCGCAACAGCCATCCTGCATCATCCTTTTTGAAATATCTGAATTCGCCCTCTACACCATCGACCAGGAACTGCTGACGGCCTATCCAAATCTCCAGATCATCGCCTACATGGGAGACGTACGCAACCGCAACGACGTGCAGGACGCTATCTTCAGTGCGGAGCGGATCGACGTGATCTACCACGCAGCGGCCTATAAACACGTGCCCTTGATGGAAAAAAATGCCAGCGCGGGCTTTCACAACAACGTACTCGGGTCCAACAACGTTGCGACCGTCGCACGCGATCTGGGCGTGGAACGGATGGTATTCATCTCGACCGACAAGGCGGTACGGCCCACCAGCATCATGGGGGCAACAAAACGGCTGGCCGAACGCTGTGTTCTCCAACAACCCAGGGAACAAACCAGTTTTGTAGCGGTTCGCTTTGGCAACGTACTCGGGAGTAGCGGCAGCGTGCTGCCGCTCTTCAAAAGGCAGATTGAACAAGGGGGACCCGTAACCGTGACCACCCCCGATACCCGTCGGTATTTTATGACCATTCCCGAAGCCGTGGAACTTGTCCTGATGGCGGGCATTGTCGGTGAAGACCGGCAGATTATGGTCCTCGAGATGGGAGAACCGATCAAGATCGTGGATCTCGCACGGCGCTTGGTCGAACTCTCCGGGTTTGTGCCGGACAAGGATATCCAGATCGAGTTCATCGGACTGCGTCCCGGCGAAAAGGAATACGAGGAATTGATGACGGAGGACGAGAACGTCGTCGAGACCCCGTATGACAAAATATGGACCCTGGCCAAGACCTCGGACAACGACCAACCCATCGAACTGGATCGAATCGAACAGTTGATCGACGAGAAGGATCATGATGCGCTTCGCAAGTTGATCGCGGATCACGTCCCGGAGAGTTATTTTGCGACCCCGGATCTGCCCATTCAAGAACGCATTCCCTCTCTCGAGGAATAAGCCGCATCACGTCCCTTCCCATGCAAAAGCCCCTCCAGAACCTGCGCATACTTTCCGGCACGACCGCCCTGCTGCTGCTCACGGGATGTGCCCAACTCCTCGGGCCTACACGCAAGGTGCCCTTCTTAAAGCAGGACGACGGGCATTGTGGCGACAGCGCCCTCATGATGGTCCTCCGCTACCACGGCCAAAAGATCGACGAGGTCGCGGTGAGGGAAATGGTTTACCTGCCCGCCTTGAAAGGAACCATCCCTGAAATCATTGCGGATACCGCACGAAAATTGGGGTATGAGTCCGAGGTGACCCAGCTGGACATGGCCGGACTCAAGCAGCTGGTCGCCCGGACCGGACCCACCATCGTCTACTTCGGGGCGGATCTCGCCCCCGGCAACGGCCACTTCCTCGTCGTCAACGATATAAGCTCCCTTCAACAGCGGATATGCGTGCATACCGGTGAGTATGCCAACCGCTGGATGGATACGAAGGAATTCACCCGGCGGTGGAGGCTGGGGGACCATATCGTCGTCCGGGTGAACCCGGTCGCAGGTCCTGAGGCAGACACGGTCATTCCCCGCTTCAAGTCACCCTAAAAACCACTTGCGTCTGGCACATATAATGCTAATTTTATGGTGATTTTTAGCATAACTAACGTGGGCTACCTGGAGACTGAGAGAGCATGCTGAAACAATTTGCGATCATTGGATGCGTCTGCACCTGTTGCGGCCTGGCGCAGGCACAAAGCGGGGTGCGACTGGGCAAAACGATCGACAGTGGAAAGATAACCCAGACCCTGCAATCCGGCCGCATCTCCGGGGCCAGCAACATATTGAAAGAAACAAAGCTCAGCGATATCGTGGTTTTGGGTGAAATCCGGAACGATAACGCGATGCGGAGGCGCAGTGAACGCGTCAAGGCCCGCCGGATCACCACGGAGCGCCTCCGCCGCAAAAAGAAAAAGAACAATTTATAGCGGGAACTAGTTGACATTTTGGAGATTACGAACGACTTATATTCCTTGCCGATTGTGAACAAGCTAGGGAAACAACCACATAATAAGGACACTATCATGAGTAAAGCATGTCAATTCAGCGCAGGATTGTTAATAAGCTTGGTGAGCTTCGCCGGAGCTGCGGAACTTCCAACGTCCCTGGTTAAAATGAAATCCGGCGAATGCGCCTTCACGGTTGTCCAAGCGGACGGCGTGAAAACGGCCAAAGGCATCAAGATTTCCATCACCCCGGTCGACGGCAAACAGGTTCAGGCCCTCAAGACAACCATAACCGACAAGGCGGGCAAGTGCTCGCTGGGCGTGGTCGAGGACGGCCG
>JAPYUI010000142.1:0-8960 GCA_029936175.1 Kiritimatiellia bacterium | reverse complement strand
GGCGTTACTACCGCTATTGTAGTAGCTGGTACCATCGTCCTGGTTTCTGAGGAGTCCGGCTCGTCATCTTCAGACACGGCTGCGGCGACTACTCCAACTCCGTCCCCGGCTTCTTCGTCCTCAAGTAGTGCCAAGAAAACCGCTGCGCCGGCTCAAACCAGTCCATAATAACCCAATCGTTTCTACTTGCAGCAATCGCGGGTTCACGTTTTAGTTGAACCCGCGATTTTTGTTTGGTTGTAACGCTTAATCCGGGACGAAACGCATGCGAAACCTTCATCTTACCCGTTATTTGGTCCTTGGTCTTGGCCTTCTATTCGGCCAGGGCTGTACCAGCAGCCTCAACATACCCGGAAGAGCGGCCTACTCCGCCCCGGATGGCTCCCCGCCCGAGGCCGCAACCGTCTATCAGGAACGCACGGTGGAAGAGCGCGAACTGGCCCGATTCTCCTCCAGTTCAGTTCTCGATCGCGTTCGTATCCGGGAAACGCGCAAGGATCTCATCCATCGCAACCTCGATTACCTGGTGGGAGCCGACGATGTCCTTGAGATCAGCATCTTCGAATGGGAACTCACCCAGTCGACCCGGTCACTCTTGTTGCGCGTATCGAAGAGCGGCATGATTGCCGTCCCCGGCCTTGATCCGCTACTCGTCGCGGGCCGGTCCGTATTGGATATTCAACAGATTATCGTCCGGGAGATGGAAACCGCGGGCATCCTGCAAAAGCCCCGTATCGCGGTAACCGTCTCGGAATATCGCAGTCGCCAGATCTCCGCAATCGGCGCGGTTAATGCACCGGGCGTATATGCTATACGGGAGAACGTTATAACCCTGATCGACTTCCTGTCGCTTGCCGGCGGACCGGCGACGGATGCCGCCTCGGTCGCCTACATTCTTCGCTCCTCGCCCGGTGGTGATGAACCCTTGAAGATCACGGTCGACCTTGACGAATTATTCAAGACGCGCCGCACCGAGTTGGATGCGGTCCTCCAGGCGGGTGATGTGGTCTACGTCCCCATCGCCCCCTTTGTCTATGTCTACGGGGCGGTCCTGCAGCCAGGTGCTATCGGGCTGAGAAAGCCAACGACCTTTCTTGAGGCCATCGCCCTCGCGGGGGGCTTTGAACGCGAAGCGGATTCCCAACGCGTCCGCCTTAACCGGAAAACAAGGGGCGTGCGGGAAGAGAGTATCTACGTGAACGTGGATCGTATTGAATCGGGAACCCAGCAAGACCCCTATCTGCATGAAGGCGATATCATTATCGTCAGTGAATCCCCTTCCAAGACCTTCGCCCGTGGCCTCTGGGAAGTTATCCGCAGCGTTGTCAGCGTTTCATACCGCCTCGACACAAGCCCCGAATAACCCCGGTTCGGTAAATATTATCCATCCAATCCCTCATGCCTAGCCCCCAGAACGCCTCGAACGAGTCCGCATACAATGATGAGTTCACTGAAATCCACCTGTGGGATTATGTCAACATTGTCCTCAAGCGCCTCTACGTTGCGGTATCCATTTTTCTAACCATCGTCCTGCTGGGCGCCGTATTTTCGTGGACCCGGACCCCGCAATACCGGGCAAGTTCCCGCATCCTTCTCCAGAAGCAGGGGCTGAACCTCACTCGAATGGCCGACACACTGGACATTTCCAGCGCACCCGCACGCGATACCGAGTTTCTTCCCACCCAGATCAAGCTCATCACCTCGCGCCCGGTCCTCGAAGAAGTCCTGCACAAAACGGGCCTGGACAAGAAGGAGGCTTTCAAGGATGCCAAGGACCCCATCGCCAAGCTGGCACAGATAATCGACGTGCGACAAATAAGGAATGCGCTCCTGGTCGATGTCTCGGTGGAGCGACCGGATCCGCAGGAAGCAGCCGACATCGTAAACAGCATCGTCACATCGTTTAAATTGACCAGCCGAAAGCGACGAGCGGGCATTTCCGACCAGAGCCTGATCGATCTCCAGGAAAAGGCGAGCGAACTGCTCGACGAGCTCGATGTTGCCACCCTGGATGTACAGACCTTTCTTGTCACCAACAAGCTCACGTCCTTCACCCAGGACTACCAGATGGTCCTCGCTCGAATCAAGGGGCTGAATGAAAACCTCTGGCGCATTGAACCCGTCCGGCTCAACTTGAAGGCTCAACTTGAAGCCGCAGAAAAAGCCCTGGCCGATGGCCGTTCGATTGCCACCCTCCCCTCGGTAATGGAATCCGAGGTCGTGAACAAGTTAAGCCTGGATCTCGCAAACATGGGGGTTCAGTATTCAGAATTGCAAAGTCGGCTCGGCGAAAACCATCCACAGTTACAAAGCCTCGACAGCCAGCGCCAGGCACTCCAGGGCCAGATCGGCATTTTCGCCGCGGCCGCCCTGGAATCCGTACGCACCCAGCTCGCCCAGGTTGAGAAGGAGGCGCAACTGCTCAAGGGGGCCATTGCCCTGACCCAGGAAGAGGTACGCTGGTTTAACGAATTACAAACCGATTATGAATTGCTCACCCGGGTGAAAAGTACGGCAAAAGTGAATCACGGGCGGATCCTTCAACGCATTGAGGAAATCAAGATCAATATGCTCGACGCCCAGGGTGACAACGTCTTTGAGATCAGCGAAGCGAGCAAACCCGAGCGGCGCTCCTCTCCAAATCATGGAAAGAACCTTGCGATTGCGGGATGCATTGGTTTGCTGCTGGCCATCGGCGCATGCTTCTTTATCGAATACATGGACACCTCCGTGAAGACCATGGAAGAAGCGTGTGAATTCTTTGGCTCAACCACGCTCGGGCTGATTCCCATGGCAACCCGCCAGGGTTCATCCGGCAAATCATCTGACCTGGTCACCGCGGAGGATCCCAAGAGCAACCTGGCCGAGGCTTTCCGCATGGTCCGCTCCTCCCTGATGCACAGCAATAACGGGAATCCGGTTCGGCACCTGGTGGTCACAAGCTCACTTCCCCGCGAAGGCAAGTCCATCTCCAGTGTAAACATCGCACTCTCGTATGCCCAGGCAGGCAAACGAGTACTGCTTGTCGATGCCGATATGCGGAAACCCCGTATGCACAATGTTTTTGGCGTCGTGAACGACGCGGGCCTGTGTGATGTCCTCAACATGGATGAAACATTCGATGGACTCGACGCCTGCATCGAGAAAACCGAATTCAACAACCTGTACCTTTTGCCGACAGGACCCATACCGGAAAATCCGGCAGAGCTCATCGACAGTGTCCGTTTTGAACAGCTGATTCGCCAATTGGAAAGCACCTACGACCTGATCGTATTTGACTCCCCACCGAGCGCACACCTCGTCGATTCGCTGCTCATCGCCCGGCAGGTCGACGGAATGGCCGTGGTCGTACGCCTCTTGAGCACCCCGCGCCAGGCCCTCCAATATCTCGCCAACAACCTGCGATCTTCCAACACCCATTTACTGGGCATCATCGTGAACAATATTGATGTCCCAATCAACGCACAATACGGCTACTACGCGTATGGGGGACATGGAAGGTACGGAGCGGAATCCTACTACGGTGCGAATCAGGGTGACCACCCGCCGACTGATAAAAAGCCCCGCCCGGATTCCCCTCCCGACAAAGGTTGACCAGGCCTTCCGAAAAGGAATGCGGTACTTCAAACATCTGGAAATCTCGTTTCGCGCGGTTACCGCGTACCTCTTGCTGGCTCTTTGCCTCATCTGGTCGACCCTGCCCTTCGGAGGGGTGGCCACCTGGGCCAAAGCCAGCATCATTGGCCTGAACCTGTTCACCAGCGGGGTGATTTTCACGCTGTTTGTGCTCCCTTCCTCCAGCAATGCCCGACCCTGGTATCGATCGCCTCTGGTCTTGTGGTATGGCCTGTTGTTGATCGGAACCTGCTTCATCATCCCCTTGCCCACAGCTGTCCATGGATTCCTGCACTCGCCGCATGTCGGCAGCGCGGACAGTTTCGGGTTCCGGCCCTTCTCAATTCACCCGGCCAATTCCCGAATGACCCTTTACTACTGGATCAGCCTCACCACGCTGGGCGCCGCCGTGCTCCGCCTGGCCGCAAACCGCCGGATGATATTCATTGTGCTCCACCTGGCCATCCTGCTCGGCTTGGTTCAAAGCCTGGGCGGATTAGTGGGTGCACAGGCGGACATTCTTCCGGACAATCCCTTCACCCGATGGCGCCTGACCAGCACCTTCTCCAGCAGCAATTCGTTTGGGGGCCTGCTCGCGATCACCATTCCCGTAACCGCCGGCTGCTTGATCTATCAAATCCACTACCTGCTTGGCCTGGTGTCCGGCCGATTTTCGGGCCTGGTCCATCTCGATGCGCGGAAACAGCAGAAAGTGCTCTTCTGTGTCACCACGTGTGGAATCCTTTTTCTTCAAGTATTTGCCCTGTTGCTGAGTGCGTCCCGCGGGGCCATCCTCTCCGTTGCAATCAGCCTGGCCCTTCTCATGGTCGTAGCGTTTTACCGGCCCCCGAACTCCATCCCGCGCAGAAAGATGGTCATTGGCCTCGGCATATGCCTGGTCCTTGCAGGTGGGCTGAGCTCGGGCGCCTTCAAGGTTTTCCTCCACCGAATGCCGCAACTGGGCAGCATGGAATATACCTTGCCAGCACAAGGCCGTACAAAGATTTGGAGCGCATCGATGAACCTGGTAAACGCTCACCCCACCGGCGTAGGTCCTGGCTGCTACAAGGATGCCATCCCGGCCTGGCAACCCCCCGGCTTCGGTCCCTCAAGAATCAACAAGGCGCACAATGACTACCTCCAGCTCGTCTGTGAAACAGGCTGGGTGGGGGGCGCACTCTTTGCCGGGTTCATGCTGGGATGCGTGGCCTATTTTGCGCGTGCATTCAAGCGCATCAAGCACCCGTTCCGCTGGTTGTATGGCGCGTGCACCCTGGGCGCACTCGCCCCGGCAATCCATGCGGCCACCGACTTCAACCTGAGCTCTCGCCCGGGAGTCGGTGTACCTTTTGCGTTTGTTCTCGGAACGGCATTTGCCTGCAGGCGACTCATTGGCCAACAGGGTTACCGCCCCAGCAACATCCAGTTCCGCCCCCTCGGAAACGGTATGCGCTGGCTCGTTCCGATGTGGCTGCTTACCTTGTTTGCCGGTGCCGACCTGTTTCGGCAGGCCGCCAGTTATTGGCAGATGGAAACCGCCTGGACGCGCGCGGGCGGACAAACCGACCCTTATTTTTGGCTGCCCGGGCATATCGAGCTGGACGGCTCCGTCGATGATGCACTCCGTGCAGCCAGCACCTGGTCGGGAAAGGATCCTCACCTGGCGGCATTTGCCTATCGCACAAAAGCACTCGAACAGGAACAGGTCCGCCAGACGTATTTCAACACCCTTTACCGGGAAGCCCCTGCCTTCAGCCTCACCCGGCTCGACCAGCTGGCCGAGCAGGTCATCGCCCCGCAACGAATAGCACTGGCCGAAGCCCATGCCCAGGCCATCAACCATGCCTACACACAGCTGCCGCATGACGCGGAGCTACGCATGACCCGGGCAGCCATTCGCGTCCAGGAAGCCATTGCCGCGGGAACAGGCGGTGGCGCACCCTTTGACCGGGCGATCGAAGCCCTGACCGAGGCCGAGCGAGCCGCGCCCAATGATGCGCAGGTCCTCACGGAACTCGCACCCGATTGGAGCCGCCTGGCACAAATTGCCGACACGGAAGCCCGGCGTACGCGCTGCCTGAGGGATCTCAAACGGGTCAGCGTTCACGCCTTTGAGGAATCCACCGAGGATCCGCATTCCGTCGCCCTTGCCTGGTTTCGCGCGGGTCAGGACATTTCTGAGCTTGCACCGACCTTCCCCACCACCCACTTCATGGACGTGTATCGCGATTTTCAGTCCGAGTGGACCAGCAAGCAGACCTTGGCATTCATCGGCATTTGGCAGGACCGGCTCCGGGATGCCACCGCCTGGCAAAAGCGTTTTCGCACCATGGAGAGCTACCAGGAATACCAGTCACGCTACTTGACCTTCACGCACAGGGAAAAAAGCCGGTGGCTGATTCGAAGCCACAATCTCGAAGAATTCCAGGCACATCGGAGGCACTATCACGCGTACATGGATGAGGTCACCGACCGAAACCTGGAGAGTCTGGGCGATCTCGACTCAAGTTCCCGTCTTTATCTACAGGAAGCCTATGAAACCCGCGGCCTCAATTTTCTCCACATCCTCCGGCTGGCGGAACTCACCGCCGCACGACGGAATTACACGGCAGCGAATGAAATGATTGCGGATGCGGTGCTGCGACAAATCCGGACGAATGAGCTGGTGGGCGATTTCCCGCTCCATGCCGAGAGTCTCCCGCGCGACAAAGTTCCCGCGGCCCACCTGCTCGATGGACTCGCCTTTTACCAGCAAGGCGAACGCATCAAGGCCATGACCGCCATACAACAGGCCATCGATGGCATGCGCACCCGCCAATTCAAACCCAGTGCCTGTTACTTTTCACTCCTAAACCATGTGGTTCGTAAAAATGAAAAGAAGGCGCTCGCATCGCTGGAGCAGGTTAGCTGGGCCCTTCGGGAGGACCCCGACTTGGAGCCCCTGGGCAGGGCCGCAGGACTCATCCCGGAGGATGCACCCCCACCGAACTTCACCCCCGCGCTGCGGCTTGAGACCCAACACGGCGGAGGTGCGCTCGAACTGCTTGGAATCACCTTCAGGCCGCCAACATCCCCGGAGGATCAATATGTGTACGCCTCGGTCTACCTCCGCTTCTGGCGCAGTGTCCCGGTCGATTTAGAGGTCCATGCCTTTATCCAGCACCCGCCCAACAATGAAACCGTGCATCGTAAAAGACTCCCTCTTGCGAAAGAAAAGCCCTTGTTTTTTAACGAAGGCGCCCCTCTGGCGGGTAGCGTTCTGGTCTGGCACACCCGGATTCCCCAACGAAGCATCCGATCCAACTCCACGTTTTGCCTCGGATTCCGGCAATCGAGGGAAAAGACGTGGATGCCCACAACCGAGGGCCTCCCCTATATTGTTTTGGACGACGCGAGCGAATTATTCCGATGAATATCAACTCCAGCCCGGGATTCTTTGTCACCGGAACCGATACCGGTGTCGGGAAAACCGTCGTCACCGCGGCCTTGTGCCTGGCCTGCAAATCCGAGGGCATGCAGGTCAGCCCCATGAAACCCGTCCAGTCCGGCGCGGAAAAGGGCCCCGACGGACTCCAGGCACCGGATCTCCAGTTCGTGACCGAGCTCCTGGATCTCAAACCGCGGCCCGACATGTGTCCGTATATGCTGGAAGACCCCTGTTCCCCTCATCTCTCGGCTAGACGGGGTTCCATCCAGGTGGAGCTGCCACGCATCCTCGGGGCCTATCAAACACTCCGGGCCAGCTATACGACGCTCGTGGTCGAAGGCGCAGGCGGCATTATGGTCCCCCTGAACGAAAAGGACACCATGCTCGACCTTATGATGGCCTTGGGATTGCCCATCGTGTTGACCGCTCGCCCGAACCTGGGCAGCATCAACCATACCCTGCTCTCGCTTGCGTGCCTCCAAAACGCCGGGCTTATCCTTGCCGGTGTCGTCCTCGTGGACACGGTGGACACACCGAGGGGCTACATAGAACAGGATAACCAGGTTGCGATCCACACCTTCGGAAAGGTTCCCATCCTCGGCTATATCCCTTTCTTTGAACAACTGAATGTGCCCGCATCCGCTCGTGTCTTCCTTGCCGAGCAGGGCGATAATATCCTCAGGAGCATGACGATCTGATGCCCAATTCCTCTCATATCTGGCATCCCTATACCCCCTTTTCCGCGCTCGACGCCGCGGACCCGCTGGTGATTGACCGGGCCGAGGGAATCCATCTCTACGACCGTTTTGGCCGCGCATACCTCGACGCCATATCCAGCTGGTGGTGTGTCAACCTCGGTCACAGTCGCCCTGAAATCATCTTTGCCATCCAGGAGCAGGCCGCCAGGCTCCAGCACAGTATTCTCGGGAATCTCGCCCACCCCGGGGCCCTCGCCCTCGCCGAGCGAATCGCGGGTCTCATGCCCACCCCCGACCGCCACGTGATGTTTGCTTCAGATGGCGCCTGCGCCAACGAGGCCGCACTCAAAATTGCCGTCCAGTACTACCACAACCAGGGTCGCCCGGAAAAAAATCGCTTCGTCGCGTTGAGCAACCCCTACCACGGCGATACCCTTGGCGCGGTTAGTGTCGGCTACATGCAGGGTTTCCACCAGCCTTTCCGTTCGCTGCTCTTTGAGACCCATTTTTCCGAACCAAATATCGAAAACCTCAGCCGGGTGATCACCGACCATGCGAAGGAGTTGGCCGGCGTCATCCTGGAACCACTCTGCCAGGGTGCCGCGGGTATGCGTATCTATCCCGCCGAAGTCCTCCAAGCGGCAGCCGCCCTGTGTAAATCCCACGACATCCTCCTCATCGTCGACGAGATTGCCATGGGCTTTGGACGAACGGGCAGCATGTTCGCGTTTGAACAGGCGGGCATCGACCCTGATATTGTCACCCTCGGAAAAGCCCTCTCAAACGGCACCCTCCCTATCAGCGCTTGCGTCACACAAGATCACATCTACGAAACTTTCAGCGACCTCGGAGAGACCGATCACAGCTTCTATCATGGGCACACCTTCGCGGGAAATCCCATCGCCTGTGCAGCCGCCCTCGCCACCCTCGACATCTACGCCCGCGAACCCATCATCCAGAACCTGGGCAGCAAGGCCGTGAGCCTTGCCGCGGGCTTTGAAAGCTTCAAGGAACTCCCCGCGGTAAAGGAGGTCCGCTGCCTCGGCATGATCGGTGCGGTAGAGTTATGGGAGGAGAGCGCCATGCCCGCGATCCGTGCACGCCTACTCAATGATGACATCCTGGTCCGCCCCCTCGGATCGGTTCTCTATCTCGCGCCTCCCTTGATCACCTCCGAAGCCAATCTCCTCATGCTGATCGATGCCATCCACCACGCCATC
>JAPYUI010000359.1 GCA_029936175.1 Kiritimatiellia bacterium | reverse complement strand
CCTCGAGGTAAATCCAGAGGATATTCGGGCGATCAACTGCGGATACCTGCGTGCATGCAGCCAGCAGGGAAATAGCAATAAGGGATTTGAGAATCGTTTTCATGCAGCTCCTCGAGAAGGGGTGACTATCCAGCACACTCCACGCAGGCCTGGCAAACAAAAACGTGAGCGACCTCAAGGTATGCCGAATGCATGGGGATCGGCCAGGGCGGCCGCAATACAGAGCAAGACCGGTCCGCTATCAAGGGGACCCGGCCGCCGCTACCTCAGGGTTTTTCCAGGTATGCCCGCCGGGCCGTCTCCAGGGCCTCCAATCGGGGTTCAGCCGCAAGCTCATAGTGCCGGATGGCCTGCCAGGCCTCGGCGACGGCCCGGTTCTGTGCCTGGAATACTGGGTCGTCATTGAGGGCCTTTCGAAGGGTGTTGCGCTGGGTGACCAGGTTCTCGACGGAGCCAAAGGCGTCCGGGAAACGGTTTTCCAGGTTCCGCTGAAGCTCCGCGGATTCCGCGACGAGGGCCGCCAGCTTTGGGTCCCCCCGTTTTTCCAACCCGGAACGAAGGATCGGCAGTTCCGAGAGCACCCGGTGCTTTTCCAGGTCCTTTAACGCGGGATGAACGGAAACCACGTACGCATCCTCCGCCCGTCGTGCCCGGTGCATGGCGTTTTCCATGGCCTTGAATTCCGGGTTGTCCGCCTTCAACCGCTTGCGTGTGTCCAGGATAGCGCGGGAAAGTTCCTTGTGCGTCTTGAAGGCGTCTGGCCAGCGATCATGCAGGGCCTGTTTAAGATCCCGGTGCGAGGCCACAAGCGCGCCATAGGCCGGGTCGAAACGGGTCAGGCGGGACTTCAGCTGCGTGAACACGTAGGCATAGCGATCAACCGGATCCCGGTCGACCGCGGATCGCCCGGCCTGCGCGGCCGCCAGCACCTTCCGTCGTTCCGGCCAACCCGGCCGCTGACCCGGTGCCGTCCAGATGCGCACCTCGTCCACCGCTGCAGAAGGTCGATCGAACTGGAAGGCCAGGTACGAGCGGGTCCGGTCCACGAGCGGATGGGAGCCCATCACCACGTGCTCCGGGTCGGTCCAGGCCACCAGGGTGTCGTCGAAAAACTCCACCGTCATGGTATACCACCGGCCTTCCTCGAAGCGGTGCGCACATTCTCCCAGGTGGGAGGGCACGATCCCCGCGGCCTTGTCATCAGCGGTATTCACCTGGAAATGGTTTCGGCGGATCTGCACGATGGAGTTGTAATGCCCGTCTG
This sequence comes from Kiritimatiellia bacterium, assembly GCA_029936175.1. Taxonomy (GTDB): domain Bacteria; phylum Verrucomicrobiota; class Kiritimatiellia; order SS1-B-03-39; family UBA6053; genus JAPYUI01. The sequence continues at coordinate 931 of JAPYUI010000359.1, read as the reverse complement.
CCCCGGTCACCAGGCGCAGGTCCGTGGTTTCACCCTCGAAGCGGAACGTGAACTGGAGAATGACATTGTGGAAGGATGCATCCTTGAGGAAAACACGCTGGTTTCCCTCCGCTGCATACAACCTGGTCCGCACCAGGGCCCCATCACGCAGGGCAAAGGCCCCGCGGAAGAACCAACGCTCGCTGACGGAAGCCGGATCGAAATCCTCACGGAGGACCGCTTCGCCCCGCTCACACATGAGGGTTTCGGCCGCGCGGCCCACGCTCGAAAAAGCCACCAGGGCGAGCAGGAGGCTCTGCAAGCACCGGGCCGGGTTGGAGGAGAGGCCCCGGTAGGGATAAAGAATAGGCATGATCCGTGAGAAAATATTCATGCGTGGACTTCAGCGAATCGACCCCGGCTTGACAAGGCTCTTTTAACCCTGCGGCACGAGCTTCGATTTTTCTTGAATCCAGCCGTTCGCATAGGAGGATCCGGCCATGAAAACGATCCCCGCTATTGCCTGTGTCCTCCTGTCCGCCTCGCTTGTCATCCAGAGCGTCCGCGCCGCCGACAAACCGAACATTCTCTGGATCACCGCCGAGGACATGAGCCCCACCCTGGGTTGTTACGGTGATGACTACTCGACTTCACCCCATATCGACGCACTGGCGAAGCGGAGTGTCCGCTATACCCATGCCTATGCCACCGCACCGGTGTGCTCGCCGTCCCGCTCCTGCCTGATCAACGGCCTCCCGGCGACCTCGCAGGGCACGCAGCAGATGCGTTCGGCTTTTCCGATTCCAGCCGGGATGACCGGCTTCCCCAGCCTGCTCCGGAAGGCGGGGTATTTCACCTCCAACAACGTCAAGACGGACTACAACAGCGCGAATTGGGATACCATCATCCAGGCTTCCTGGGATGCGCAGGGCAATGACGCCCATTGGCGGAA
>JAPYUI010000358.1 GCA_029936175.1 Kiritimatiellia bacterium | reverse complement strand
ACAAGGTCGCGGTATGCGGCTTCCGGACCGGATTCGGCGATGATCTCCAAGGCCGGTTCCGGCCAGATTCCGTGCCCGTACAGGCGATTGTTCTCAAACACATTGTTCACCCCGTGCAAATGAGAGCGATTGGAGTCGATGTAATTCTCCCGGAAAATGTTTTCTTCAATCAAGGGCATGTGCATGAACAGCCAGCGAACACCCTGGGTCATGACATTCTGTTCGAACAGGATTTGGGCCGAGCCGATATCGGGATAGAGCAGGGCGTGATAGGCCCGGTGTTTATGCAGGTAGTTTCGACGGATGACCGTGTCGGGATTCCGGTTATGCGTGTAAATCGAGCCCCCGTCCGACAAGCCATCGCCGAATGAACGAAACACGGCATTCTGCTCGATAATGTTTCCCCGGCCCGCATGATCGACTTCCCACGCCCATCCCCAGCCGAGCGAGATGGAGCTGTAAGGCGTGTCATGCACTTCGTTCCGTGCGATCAGGCAATCCACCACGAAGCCGGCGAAAATTCCGTTGGCGGATCGGTATAGCTCGCCCACTCCGTGGATGTAATTATCCAGCACGTGGATATTCTTTACCAGGTAGCGGGGGTCAAAAGGGTTTACGTTATTGCGATCCTCTTCACCCGGTTCGCCGAATTGGACGGCCCCACCACCCATATCGGTGAATGCGCAGCCTTGGATCCTCAGGGATTGACTCCCTTGGCGCAACACGATGCCGTTGCTTCCGTGCCGGCGAAAAACACAGCGATGAATGTCCACTTCCGTGACGAATTTGCCTTCGATTGCGGCGCTTGCGAGCAGGTAATTGTTGTTGCCGCTATTCTCGTGGGATTCGTCAAAGGCGTGGGAGCGGAGCACCCGGTAGCTGTCCGTACTGGGCCGGAGGAAGGTGCTTTCCTCAAGGGTCAGTCCGTGGAAGGTCAACCTGCTCACGGGATGGGCAACGGAATGGCCTTCGAGTTGGATCAGGCATTCCAGGTGTGGCATCGTGACCAGGAGGTCATTGGGGTCCGTTCCATCCGCCGGCTTGTAATAGAGGTGCGATGCGGGTTGATCGAGAAACCATTCCTGCTCCCGGTCGATGAACAGATAGTCATTCTCGATCCACTGGATGACTTTTTGCGGATCCTTGGGCGTGTTAAACAGGCGGTCCAGCAAATATTGCAGCGGTCGGGCCTGCAGGGTGATGCGCGTAAAGGCCCCGGTTGTGCTCACGGATTCCACCAGCACGCGCGGGTCCCGCCATACCGAAAGCATGTTGATTTCCAGCCCGGGCACGTTGGACCAGTTGAGGGGTGAGGGATCGCTTGTGAGAAATCCGGATTCGTCTATGCTGACGGTTCCGCTCAGGCCACTTTCGGTACGCGCGCGAATGGCGCGTACGCCGTCGACGTAGATTTCACGCGTGTCCAGTCCGACAGGCACCGGGGCTTTCCAAATGTTGTTGATCGCGTCGTGCAACTGCCAGTTGTCGACGACGATCGACCCGCTCAGGATCGGCGTTGCCCCGGGCGCGGCACACCAGCGATTGCGCCCGGTGACAGGACCTGAGTCCCGCTCATCCAGGGACAGCGTTTGTTGTATGCGGTAGAGTCCGTCGCCCAGCCAGACCGTGTTGATCTCCGCTTGGTCGCTTGCGACCCGGAGGCGGTCCCGGGCCTCATCCAGGCTTTGCACGGGCTGCCCCGGTGTCCCGGCCGCCTGGTCATTCCCGTTTGGATGCACGTAGACCTCCAATGCGAAGAGCGGGAGGAGGAGGCTGGCAATAACCCATGTCCCGAGGAAATACTTCACGTCTCGCATAGTGAAATATAGGCCGTAGCTCACGCGGGTTCAACTTTTGTCCAGGGAAGTGTTTTCCGAGACTCCTGTTCATCGGCGGTCAAGGGGTCTTCGCCGGGTGCTGCTGCCGCTTGCCGGTTGCGCATATCCTACTCGGTTGGATTGTCCGCGAGGACTTCATCCCGCGGCGGCTGGTTATCCAGGAAGGCCAGGATGGCCGCACCGTCAATCCGGCCAGCCAGGATGGCATCCAGGGTACCGTGTTCCGCATAGGCCCGTTCCATCCGGTCCAATCGGCCCTGCAGGGCCTTTCGCAGCAGCATAAAACTGCGATTTACCCTTCCATTTTCCAGTGCACGCACATGCCGGTCCACGTAGGCGTGCATCACCTGTACCTGG
>JAPYUI010000141.1:2472-11562 GCA_029936175.1 Kiritimatiellia bacterium | reverse complement strand
TCGACGGCCTGCTCGCCTCGCCGCATTTCGGTGAACGCTGGGCACGCCACTGGATGGACCTGGTGCGGTACGCGGAAAGTCGTGGTCACGAGTTTGATTATTCAGCTCCCAATGCCTGGCGGTATCGGGATTACCTGATTCGTGCCTTTAATGCCGACCTGCCCTATAACCAGTTTGTCACCGAGCACCTGGCGGGCGACTTGCTTCCGCGTCCGCGGGTGAATCCGGAAACGGGTTTTAACGAATCGGTCCTGGCCACGGGCTACTGGTTCCTCGGCGAATGGATCCATTCCCCCGTGGATATTCGCCAGGACGAAGCGGACCGCTTCGATAACATGATCGACGTAACCACGAAGTCATTTCTCGGGTTGACCGTCGCCTGTGCGCGTTGTCACGATCATATGTTTGATGCGATCAGCACCAAGGACTACTATTCCTTTGCCGCCTTTCTGCAGAGCAGTGGTTATCGCCAGGTACGCTATGAGACCTCGGTCCAAAACGGCTCTGTTGCCCGTGAACTGCGTGATCTGCGGGCGAAGCACCGGTCGGCCATTGTGGCGGAAACCGGTCGCGTGTTCTCCGCAGTCCCGGTGGAGACCTACCTGCTGCGAGCTGCCGAGGTCCTTCAGCAAGCGGCGGGGGCGGCTGTTCCGGTACCCGTCAAGGCTGCGGGGGAAGGCGAGCTGTTCGAGGATTTTGAAATGGGCACCTACGATAACTGGAAGGCTGAGGGCACGGCCTTTGGCGATGGGCCGGTCACCTTGAAAACCATCGCGGATTACCAGCAGGATGTGCGCCCCCAGGGGACCTATTTCGTGAATTCGCATAACGGGCGCAAAGGCAAGGGGACCGGGGCCGGCGACAAGGATACCGGGAAGTTGATCAGTCCGGAGTTTGAGATCCGGCACGCGTACATGACCTTCCTCGTGGGAGGCGGATCGCACAAGGACCAGACCTGCATCAACCTGTACGTTGGGGGCAAGCGAGTTTATTCGACCACGGGAAAAAGTTCAAACACGATGCATCCGGATAGTTGGGACCTGCGAAAGTTTGCCGGGCAGCGGGCACGGATTGAAATCGTGGACAATCATCGAGGCGGTTGGGGGAACATAGGGGCAGACGACTTCCGCTTTACCAATGTGCTGAAAACCCCCGGGCAGGCGCGAGAACCCGCGAAGGGATCGGTCACGCGGCTCCGCGCGGACCAGCGGGCCGCCATCGAACGAATTGCCGGGGTGGAAGGCTGGGACACCGGGGTGTTCCAAGCCTGGGTGGTGGCCCTGATGGAATCAGGGAAGGATGCCTCCAGTCCCCTGCATGCCGTGCATATGGCGATGCAGGGCAAGCGGGTATCCGCCGGGGCGCCCGCCGACCGCGGTCTCCTGAAACAGGCGGAAATCATGGTCGATTACGGCGACATTTCGCCGGAGGCCTTCATGCAGGATGGATATATCTGGGGTCCCTCAGCCGTGGAGACGGGCCAGGTGAGTCTCGGCACGCCCGGGCAGCCAATTCGTCGAATTGCGCCTTATGGAGCGGCCGTACGCGATCCGGCCTGGAACGGGCTGAAGATCATCGACTCTGAAAAGGATGCCGGTGGCGGACTCGGGAAATACAGGCGATCCGGGAAGACCCTGCGTACCCCGACCTTCGAGGTGAAAAACAAGGAAATCTTCTATCTCGTGAAGGGGAATGGGAGCTGCCTGGTGGTGGTGGATTCTCACCGCATGGTCCAGGGGCCACTGCACGGCAGGGTGGTTAAGCACAAAATGAACGCGAACGGCAAGATGCGCTGGATCAGTCATGGCCCACTGGACAAGTATGTCGGGCACCGGGTGCACCTGGAATTTACAGCGGAAGGAGACCAGCCCTTCGAGGTCCTGATGGTGGCCCAGCCCGGCCCTGATAATAACCGCGATTTCTTGAAATACCTTCCGGAGCCGGCCTACCCGGGCCTGGATACCGATACCCTGGCGCGTGCAGCAAGGGCTTTTGCGGGACATTGCAGGACGGCGGCGCGGCTGGATTCAACCAGCGATGCATCGATCCTATCCCTTGCCGCCTGGATGGGGGATCATCCGGACCTGTTTGGCCTGGGCAAACACACGTGGAGCGCAGGTGCCCAGGCCTTCTGGAAAAAGCAGGACGACTTGATCGGATCGATCGTGAAGGAATCCCGGGTCGCGATGGCCATGCTCGACGGCTCCGCCGAGGGCGAGCACGTGTTTCTTCGTGGCAGTTACAAGAAGAAGGGGGATCGGGTTGACCGTCGTTTCCTGGAGGCCCTGGGGGGACGTGAGAACCCGGTGCCGACCATCGGGAGTGGCCGCCTGGAGCTGGCTCGGCAGATGACGGATCCGGCGAACCCCTATATCTCGCGGGTGATTGTGAATCGACTCTGGCATCACCTCATGGGGCGTGGAATCGTGCCGACGACCGATGATTTCGGGGTGCTGGGCCAGCCGCCGAGTCATCCCGAGTTACTGGATCACCTGGCCTCTCGTTTCATGCAGAACGGCTGGTCGGTTAAGGGAATGTTGAAGGAGATCATGCTCAGCGGGACCTACCAGATGGCGAGTCGAGCCGAGGGCCCGGAAGAGTCCCTGGATCCGCAGAACGTGTACCTGCACCGCATGTCGGTGAAACGGCTTGAAGGGGAGGTGCTTCGGGATAGCATTCTTGCGGTTTCCGGCAGCTTGAATCCGCAATTATTTGGCAAATCGGTAGGGGTCCACGTCACGTCTTTCATGACCGGCCGTGGCCGCCCGGGCTCTGGCCCCCTGGATGGCTCGGGTCGCCGGAGCGTATATGTCTCGGTGCGGCGGAATTTTCTCTCGCCGATGATGCTGGCCTTCGACACGCCTTCCCCCTTCAGCAGCGTGGGCCGGCGTACGGTTTCCAACGTGCCGAGCCAGGCCTTGATCCTCATGAACGATCCCTTTGTGCTGGAACAGGCCCGGAAGTGGGCTGATCGCGTGGTGAAGACCCCGGGCTCACTCGAAGACCGGGTGCGCGGGATGTACGAAAGGGCCCTGGCGCGGGAGCCCTCGGCGGTCGAGCTGGCAAAGGCGGTAGCCTTCCTGGAGGCGCAGGGAAAGCCCGAGAATGATGTAGCGATGTGGCAGGATTTTGCCCACGTACTGTTTAATGTGAAAGAGTTTATTTATATCAACTAGGTTGACCGGGAGGTCGATCCCTCGTCAATTGTATCAGGATTGGAATTATGGGTCAGCACTGCAGGAAATTTCGCCCGGTTGCGATGACGCGTCGGGACATGCTGGGGCAGGCAGGTATGGGCTTCGGTGCATCCGCCTTGACCGCGTTGATGAACGACCGGGTCTTTGCCGGGGTGGATAGTACGGGGCGGGATCGCTCCACCTCGCTGGATCCGCTCCAGCCCCGCAAGCCGCATTTTCAACCGCGCGCGAAGAATGTCATCTTCCTGTATATGGATGGTGGCGTCTCCCACGTGGATTCCTTCGATCCGAAGGCGGCCCTGGAGAAATACAACGGTCGGAGCCCGCATGAGCTGATGGATGTACAGCCCACCCAGTTTGACAATGTCGGCAAGGTACTCAAGAGTCCCTGGGGTTTCCGGCCGTACGGCCACTGTGGCACCCAGGTCAGCGATCTCTTCCCTAACGTCGCGACCTGTGTGGACGATCTTGCCGTGATTCGTTCCATGACCTCCAAGTTCAGTGAGCACACCAACGCCAACTATTTTCTCCACACCGGCAGTGGCTTGCAGGGGCGTCCGAGCATGGGAGCCTGGACCGTGTATGGCCTGGGAAGCACATGCCAGAACCTGCCCGGCTTCGTGGTGATCAATGGGGGCCTCACCCCGCCGGGTGGCCTGGATAATTTCAACAGTGGGTTTTTACCCGCGAGTTTCCAGGGAAGCGTATTCAATCCAAAGGATCCCGCCGTATCGAACATCAAGGCCTCCACGGGAACGGATAAGCAGCGGAGCAAGCTGAACTTGATGGCGGAGCTGGATGGGGCCTCCCGCCAGCGAACCGGCAGGCACGACAAGCTGGAAAGCGCGATAAAAAATTATGAACTGGCGTTCAAGATGCAGACCGCGGTCCCGGAATTGATGGACCTGGGCAAGGAGACCGAGGCGACGAAAAAGATGTATGGTTTCGATCATTCCTTCGACAAGACCCGGATCTTCGCCCAGGAATGCCTGCTCGCCCGTCGCTTGGTCGAGCGCGGCGTGCGCTTTGTTGAGCTCACCTGCCCCAATTGCGGGAACGATCGCTGGGATGCGCATAACAATCTCAAGAAGAACCATGAGAACAATGCCCGGGCGGTGGATCAGCCGATCGCCGGCCTGTTAAAGGATCTAAAGAAACGCGGTCTGCTGGATGAAACCCTGGTGGTCTGGGCCGGCGAATTCGGCCGGACACCCTTTGCGCAGGGGAGTAACGGTCGGGATCACCACCCCTATGCGTATTCCATCTGGATGGCCGGCGGTGGTATCCAGGGCGGAATCACCTATGGGGAGACGGATGAATTTGGTTTTCACGTGATTGATGGGCGTATGGAAATGCACGACCTGCACGCAACCATGCTGCACGCACTCGGCCTGGACCACACGAAGAGCACCTTCCGGTTCAGCGGTCGGGATATGCGCCTGACCGATGTGCACGGGCATGTGGTTCATGCGCTTTTCGCCTAGGCCTTTGCCCGTCTCGAAAAGCCAGGGTGGCCGGCGTCCAGCCATGACGGTTCATCGCGCACTCACTTGCGCCGAAGTTTCACCTTGAACATGCCCTTGCTGGAGCTGCGGGTGCTGAAATACATCTTGCCGACGCGGATTTTGGACCAGAGAAAGCTTCGATTGGGTTTGGCGTAGGCGAGGGTGCCCGAGACGTCGACCTGGTCCGCGGGTGTTTCTCGCCCCTCGAGATGGTATCGAAAGTTGATGTGGATCTCACTGTCCGTTTCCGTCCACTCATAAGGCTTACCCGCGACCTTGAGAATATCTCTCATGGTCGGAAGCACTTTGCTGTTGGCCATACTCCACTCGGCGCTGGTCTGTTTCTTCTCGATGTCGGCTGTATCGGCCTGCTTGAACACGTGGTCAATCAGTGCCTCGTCGATGAGGTGGTTGAAGCTCGTGGGCAGGATGATGGTTTTGATCTTTTTCTTTTCGGAATGGAGGACGATGGAAATGTCGTGGTTCTCCTTGTCCCGGTTGTCCGCCTTCTCGTTCAGGTAGAGCTTGGTGAGGTTCCAGGTGGCGACGCGCTGCTTCTTGCCGCCATCCTCTACACAGGGGGGGAGACCGCTCAGCCAGGTGAGGTCCGAGGCGTGCAGCACCGGTTTCCTGCAGGTTATCACCGGGTGTTCGTCGACCAGGGCGATGGTGAAGTATGCCGGGAACCTGGCCAGTTGTTTGCGGAAGCTGTTCAGCCGGAAAAATACGCAACCGCTGAGTCCGGTGATCAGCAGGAGGATCAGGCCGATCTTGAGCGACTTGGGCATCAGGTTTCTTGTTGGTTCGTCTCCGGGGACTCTGCGTCGGAAGGCACCCCGTCCCCGGTGACTTCCAAGGAGTCGTATTGGTGTGGAGTACCTTCATCCCGTGCCCGGTTGCGCTTGATGAACTCCTCGACTACTTTCTCGTAGGCATAAGCGCCGGTGGAGTTCTTCGCGTAATAGAGGACCGGTTCGCCGTAGCCGGGCGACTCACTTATTTTCACACTGCGCGGGATCGCGTATTCGTAGGTATACTCACCGAAGGCTTTCCATACTTCGCCGACCACTTCGTTCGCGAGGTTCGTTCGCTTATCGTACATCGTCATTACGATGCCCTCGAGTTCCAGTTCGGGATTGAGATCGTTGTCGATGATCCGGTTGATCAGGTCGGTGATCATGCTCAGTCCTTCGAGTGCGAAATATTCGGTCTGGAGCGGGATCAAAACGGAGTCCGCCGCGACGAGTGCGTTGGTGACAATGATGCCCAGCGAAGGTGGACAGTCGATGAAAATAAAGTCGTAGGTACCGGTTTCCCGCAGGGGGGCCAAGCCATCGCGCAGGCGATATTGGATATTTCCCGAGGTGGCGATTTCGATTTCCGCACCTGCGAGATCCGGTTCCGAGGGCAGGAGGTCCAGATTTTCATACTGGGTGGCCTTGATATAGTTGGTGGCGGCTCCATCACCAAGGAGCACGTCGTATACGCTGCCGTCGCCTGCATTTTTGTCGACCCCAAGTCCGCTGGTGGCGTTGGCCTGGGAGTCGATGTCGAGAAGGAGCACGCGGTAGCCTTCCCGGGCCACGCCTGCGGCGAGATTTATGGTCGTGGTGGTCTTTCCCACCCCGCCTTTCTGATTGGCGATGGCTACGATGCGCGTCATGTTGATTGTGATGTATGCGAATTTACCCGCTTGTCACTCATTTTCATGTTCGGTTGAAATACGCACCGTGGATTCAATGGGGTCGAGCGGTCCTGTAAAGGCTTCCAGGCGGACATCGACCTCCCGGAATAGGTAGCCGCATTACCCGCGTGCTGATCGCCTGGGCGAAAAAGGGGTGGTGAATCGGGACGATGATTTCCCGGGTATTACGCGCGGGTTTAGTAAAAAATATCGGAAATAATGGCAGAATGTTGACCGGTTGGCACATAGTATTCAGTAGCATGATGCCTTTTCGCGATAATCGTTCAGGTCTATGGGCGGGCCTGTCCTTGCCTTTGCTGGTGCTTGCGTCCTTTCTAGGCGGTTGCGGAAACAAGGTCGATCAACTGGTGGAGGGGATGGCCGAAAAAGTCACCGGCCCGCGTCCGCTCGTTTACGAAAAGGAGGCGGAGCCCTTGCTCGTGCAGTTTTGCTACGATTGCCACGGGGACGATAGTGACAAGGGGGGCATATCCCTCGACACCTATGCCGACCGGCCGTCCCTCCTCGCAGACCATGCGACCTGGAAGCAGGTGAGGGAGAACCTGGTCAACCGCAAGATGCCGCCTTCGGACAAGGCCCAGCCAAGCGCCGCAGAGCGCAAACAGCTGATCGCCTGGATCGATCAAGGTGTATTCAAGATCGATCCGCGCAGGCCCGACCCCGGGCGGGTCACCATCCGCCGCCTGAATCGGCAGGAATACAACAACACGATCCGGGACCTGGTCGGGGTGGATTTTAAGCCGTCGAAGGATTTTCCGGAGGACGACAGCGGTTACGGCTTTGATAATATTGGTGATGTATTGACCCTGTCCCCGCTGCTGCTGGAAAAATATCTCCGCGCGGCGGAGCAGATTATGGACAAGGCACTCGTGACCGATATGCCCCGTACCGGGCTGGTCAAGGTGCCGGCAGATCGAATGAGCGGAGGGCTGAAGGAGGAGGGTCTCCGTCTCTTGCCGAGTGAAGGTGAAATCAGTTTCAAGCACGATTTCAAGAAGCCGGGCGAATACCGTGTCATCATCAAGGCATTTGCCAGCCAGGCGGGACCCGAGACGGCAAAAATGCGTCTTGAACTCGATGGAAAGAGTCGACAGGAATTTTTTGTCCGGGCGACCAGGGAAAAGCGGGAAGTCTACGAAAAGAAGCTGCAGGTTGCGCAGGGCCCCCGCAAAATTGGCGTGGAATTCCTCAACGATTATTACGACGAGAAAAAGGGTGATCGAAATCTCTATGTCGAATACATGGCGATCGAGGGGCCCCTTGGCGAACGTCTGGATCGTACACTTCCAGCGTCCCACACCCGGATTATATCCAGGGAGCCGCAGCCGGGTGCCGAACGGGAAGCCGCCCGTGAGGTCATCGGGCGTTTTACAACGCGTGCGTATCGCCGCCCGGTGACCGAGGTCGAGTTGACCAAACTGGAAGGTTTCGTAAAGATGGTTCAGGCGGAAGGCGAGTCCTGGCATGCCGGAATCCAGTTGGCGTTGCAGGCGGTGCTGGTTTCCCCGCAATTTCTCTTTCGGGGAGAGCTCCAGCCCGCTCCGGGGAATCCCGAAGAGGTCGTATTGATCAGCGAATTCGATCTCGCTTCACGGTTGTCGTATTTTATCTGGAGCAGCATGCCGGATGAAACGCTCTTCCGTCTCGCGGAACAGGGCCAGTTGCGTAAAAACCTGGGGCGGGAGGTGCGGCGCATGCTGGATGATCCCAAGTCCCATGCCCTGGCGGAAAACTTTGCCGGGCAGTGGTTGCGCGTTCGCGATATCAGCCTGGTGAAGCCGGATCCGGATCTCTATAAGGACTTTGATGATGGGCTGCGAAAGGCCATGCTCCAGGAGACCCTGCTCTTCTTTGCCAGCATCCAGCGCGAGAACCGAAGCATCCTGGATTTCCTGCGCGCCGATTATACCTTTGTTAACGATCGCCTGGCAAGACACTATGGCCTGGAAGGCGTGGCTTCGCCCTATTTCCAACGTGTGCCCCTGGATGTACATCGCCGCAGCGGGGTGCTCACCCATGCGAGTGTCCTGACCCTGACGTCGCATCCGACCCGGACTTCTCCCGTGAATCGTGGGGTGTGGATCCTGGATTCGATCCTGGGCACGCCTCCTCCTCCTCCTCCTCCTGATGTGCCCAGTTTGGAGACGGTCAAGGCGGGGAGGGACGGGGAGAAGCTCAGTAATCGGGAGATGCTCGAGCTTCACCGCGGGGAAGGTTCTTGCGCGAACTGCCACAAGCGGATGGACCCCATTGGATTTGCCATGGAGCATTATGATGCGATCGGGGCCTGGCGCTCGATGGCGGATGGCCCGCGAATCAAGGTTTCCGGGGAACTGGAGACCGGCGAAAAATTCAATGGTTTCATGGAGCTCAGGGATATTCTGGTAAAGGATAAAAAGGACCTGTTTATACGAAATGTAACTAAAAAGATGCTTACTTACGCCCTGGGCCGCGGCTTGGAAATGTACGATGAAGCGGCGGTGGAGCATATTACAACGAAGCTCGCCGAGCGTGATTATCGCTTTGCCGACCTGGTCTATGGCGTCGTGCAAAGCGTTCCCTTCCAGAAACGCCGGGGGGATCGCCCGATCCAAGGGGTGGCGAGCCTTGATAATCCGGGTAGCAGTGAGTAAGTTGATGGTATCATGATGTGTAAACCCATACCCCGTCGTCGCTTCCTTCA
>JAPYUI010000141.1:0-2372 GCA_029936175.1 Kiritimatiellia bacterium | reverse complement strand
GCCAATGCGACCTTTCTCACCGGGATGCAGGCGCGGAAGACCTCGGGTAAGGATATCCGGATCGGTGTTTCCGTGGATCAATTTGCCGCGCAGAAAATGGGTCACCATACGCATTTCCCTTCCCTGGAGTTGAGCTGTGACCAGTCGCGAAAATCGGGCAGTTGTGATTCCGGTTACAGTTGTGCGTATTCATATAACCTGTCCTGGTCCTCCGAAAAGACCCCGGTTCCGGCGGAGACCAATCCCCGGCTGGTTTTTGAGCGTCTCTTTGCGGGGTCCTTGACGCGTGAGGCCAGGGAGTCGCGTGCGCGTCGCCTGCGATACAACAAGAGTATTCTTGATTTCGTGATGGAAGATGCAAAGCGCATGCAGGCGAACCTGGGCTATACCGACAAGCAGAAGCTGGATGAATATCTAGGCGCTGTCCGCGAGGTGGAAAAGCAGATTGAAAACAGCGAGAAGATAACCCGCGAGCTCCCCACTATCGATAAAATTCCGAGCGGTATCCCCAGTGGATATCGGGACCACATCCGGATCATGTTCGATCTCATGGTGCTGGCTTACCAGTCCGATACCACGCGGATCGCCACCTTTGGCATGGCTTTCGACGGCAGCAACCGGAGTTTCCGGGAGATAGGCGTTAGCGAGGGGCATCATCATCTTTCCCATCATAAGAATAAGCGGGACTGGATCGACAAGCTCAAGAAGGTCGATCATTTCTATATGGAACAGTTCGCCTACTTTCTCGAAAAGATGCGTTCGATTCGCGAGGGTAATGGCAGCCTGCTGGATAACGCCATGATTGTTTACGGCAGCGGGATCAGTGATGGCAATCGGCATGATCACGACAACCTTCCGGTGCTTCTGGCCGGCAAGGGTGGCGGCTCGCTTACACCGGGTCGCCACGTGAAATTCAACGACGACCCGCCCATGATGAATCTCTACCTCTCCATGCTGGAGCGGATGGGGGCCCCGGCAGAGCGCCTGGGCGATAGTACCGGGAAATTAAGCAATATCTGATCCACCAGCTTTTATTTGATCACGGTGCGGATTCGGTGTAGATTTAAGCAATGATTGTTCATGCGGTTAAACGTCGGTCGCAGATACCCAGGATAATGATTCTGCTGGCGAGCCTCTCCATCCTGACGTTTTCCCATATGCTGCTGCTGGCCCCGCGTATATGCGCCAAAGAAGTTAAAAGCGATACGCTTAACAAGCCAGCCAAGTCGAAAGAGGATCTTAAAGCCGGGGAAACGCCCCGGAAAAAAAGTTCATCTGAGTTCAAGGCATGGGAGAAGCAGGCGCCGGAGAATGTTGCGGATCTCCGCGCCATCCAGGACCGTGTGCAGGGCGTCTGGGCTGACGTGCGGGGTGCCATTGTCGGCGTGAAAGCGCACGAAGGCGAAGGCAGTGGCGTGGTCGTCACCAAGGATGGTTATGTCTTAACCGCGGGACATGTAAGCGGTGAACCCGGTCGCCTGGTCGAATTGCATTTTCAAGATGGCCGGATCGTGACGGCTGAGACGCTCGGTATGTCGACCATTGCCGATACCGGCATGTGCAAGATCCAGGAGGAGGGCGTTTTTCCCTTCGTCGAAATGGCTGAGCCGTATTCCTACAAGGTTGGTTCCTGGTGTATCGCCATCGGCAATCCGAACGGGTACGATCCTGAGCGTGGTTTTGTCCTGCGTACGGGGCGTGTTATCAGCGCGGATAAAAATACCATTCGGACCGATTGCAAAATCGTGGGGGGTGACTCCGGTGGGCCACTCTTCGACCTGGATGGCAAGGTGATCGGGATTCACAGCCGGATCTCCATGAACAACGAGGATAATTTCCACGCTACCATTGGTGCTTTCGCCAAGAATTGGGAGAAGTTACAGGAAGGGCGCGAGATCAAGCGTGTATCCCGGGGCAAGCGCGGTCATCTCGGCGTGATTCCGGCCCGGTATAAAGGCGAGGGCGTGCTCGTGCAAAATGTCGGTCCGGGCTCCTCCGCGGCACGCTCGGGGATCAAGTCTGGCGATGTCATTGTCGGTCTGGACGGAGAGACGATACAGGATGTTGATGACCTCAAGGAAGCGATTTCATTGCGTAAGGTCGATGAGGAAATTGTGATACGGGTAAAGCGCGGGGACGAGGAAGTTGATATCAAGGTCATCCTGTTACGGAGAGGTGAATGATGCGTGCCTGTACTCTTGCCGTACTGTTACCCCTGCTGCTTTCCGCGGGCGATGAACCCGATCTCGCCCCGCGCTATCGTCTCCTCGGAGCGGCGATCACCGCGGCGGTGCGTGATGCGATTCCAGACCTTCCTGAACACACGGTAGCTTTCGTGCATGAGGATGAGATTCTTCTCCTTGGGGCCGTGG
>JAPYUI010000357.1 GCA_029936175.1 Kiritimatiellia bacterium | reverse complement strand
GACCTCATTATCCTGGATGTCATCATGCCCCAGAAAAGCGGAATCGAAGTCGCGCAGGAAATCCAGGACCATGGCCAGATAAAGGGTATCCCGATCCTTTTCCTCACCGCCGCGATTTCCAGGGACAATCATGCGACTTGGGAGAGCGGGACGGAGGGGATTACGTATAAGATAGAGGACGATATCCTGCTTAACCGCCCCGTATTGGTGAAGCCCGTGGATGCCGGGGAAATCATGGCGAAGGTGCAGGAGATCCTTGCCGGATGATGCGGTCGCTCCTGCCCCTGCTTTTGACAAGCCTGTTGCCGCATACGGTGGCGGCGGAACCCGTCGGCGTGGCCGGGGCCGTTCAACTCGTCCAGGCCGTTCAAGCAAGCCCGCTCCAGTCGCGGTTCAAGGACCTGGCAAAGCGCCTGGAGGACGATCCCGCCGACATCGATGCGCGTTCCGCGCGGATGAAGCTCCACGAATCCCAGCGGAACTTCGAACAGGCCCTGGCCGACTGCGACGTACTGGTCAAGAATTCCGGCCGGGGTGGCAGGCTGCGCGACCACCGCGGCGACCTCCATTTTTTCCTCGGGAACTTCAAGCAGTCGGTCGCGGATTATGACGAGTACCTGAAAGACAATCCCCAGCAATTTCCCTATCACTGGCGCCGGGGGATCTCGCTTTATTATGCAGGCGAATTCCAAAAGGGGGTGGAGCAATTCGAATCCCACAAGGCGGTGAACCCGCACGACGTGGAGAACGCGGTCTGGCATTTCATCTGCAAGGCGCGGGCTTCCGGGATCGCGGAGGCCCGCAGGAAGCTGATCCCGATCAAGGGCGACGGGCGGATTCCCATGATGACGGTGCACGCCTTGTTTGCGAACAAGGCGACGGTCGCTGATGTTCTCAAGCGGGCCGAGGCACCCGCGCACCCGGAGCGGCTCAAGCTCCAGCGCTTTTACGCGCACCTGTATCTCGGGATCTATTACGAGATCATCGCGGATGAAAAAAAAGCTGCAGCCCATATCAAGCGGGCCGCGAATGACTATTTCGACCCGCATTACATGGGCGAATGCGCCCGGGTGCACGAGCGATACCTGGCGAAGCGAAAGAACCTGGATCCCGCATCACCTCGCTGAAGAGGCCTTCAGCTGAGATCCCGGATCAATTGCAGCAAGGCCTCCTCGGTTTGCGTATTACTGTACTGCTCACAGCAGCGCAGGCGCGCCCGGGCTCCGAGGCGAAGGGCCTCGTCCGGCTGGTCGAAGACGAATGCCTCAATGGCTGCTCGCATCGCCGTGACATCACCCGGAGCCACCGTCCGACCGCAACCGTCCAGGATCTCGGGTAGATCGGAAAGGGCCGAGGCAATGATCGGCTTCGCCATGGCCATGGCCTCAAAGACCTTGCAGGGCATCTGGGATTCCGAGATGACGTCCTGGATCAGCGGAAGTACCATGGCGTCCGCAAGCGAGAGGAACTCCGGCATCTTTTCCCGGGGCTGGGACCCGGCACAGGTGAAATAGGGCCTGTAGTCCGGGTTGGCCTTGAGCTCCCTGAGGTGCTCCGTCTCGGGGCCGACGATCAGGAGTTGGATCTCGTCCGGCCGATTCATTTGCCTGAGTGCTTCGAGCACGATATCCATGCCCTTGTGCGGGCGCACCACGCCCCCGAACACCAGGAGTTTTTTGCCTTTCAGTCCGAGCTGTTGTTTCAGGGCTGCAACCCGGAGGGCGTTTGCCGGTTTAAAGAAATCCGGGTCGACCCCCATGTGGATAATCCGTCCGCCGAATTTCCGTTGCATAAAGGTGGCGGTGGATACGACCTCGTCGGCATGGGGGATCAACTTCTCGATGCGCGGGACGTGAATGTCCTCCCCCGGATGGTGCAGATGCTTGACCCTGGCCATGCAGCGCTGCATCGGGTTCATGCGGGTGACCAGGCCTCCATCCCATTCGTCGAGGTAGACCACCATCTTCCGGCCTCGCTTCTGTTTCAGCCGGACCGCGACGGGAATCGTCGTCGCCGCTGCTTTTACCGCGATGACAATTTCCCCCGTCACCGCATCGGCCAGTTTGCGGCTTTCTTTCCAGTAGTCCGGGTAGCGGTAGATCCGGGGAGTGGAGACCACGGTATAGTCGTAAGAGCCGGCATACATCGGGCAAATGCCGTCGCCCATGTCGGGGCCGACGATCTGGACCGGCATATGCTTGGAGAGGATTTT
>JAPYUI010000356.1 GCA_029936175.1 Kiritimatiellia bacterium | reverse complement strand
AGGTGCCGCCCGGGGTCGCGGTGCCGATGCTGATGAACTGCCGCTTTCCCTTGGCAGCCGGGTTTTCGCCCCCTTTATCGCTGGCGGGTGTTTCACTTCCACCCCCGCAACTGCACAGCATTGCGACGATGACCGCCGCGATCAAACAGGTACCCGATCGATTAATATAGTTCATACTGTTCTCCGTGGATTGAACCCGCACCCTACGCATCCCTAGGGGCTTTGGCAAATATGCCTTTGTTGAAAAATCTACTGGGTTCGAGCCGCGTTTCTGTGGTTTAAAGGGCTATCTTATGAAGAAAATCACCCAGACCGATCGGGCGCCGCAGGCCATTGGCCCCTATAGCCAGGCCGTGGAAGCGGGGAATACGGTTTACCTCTCCGGCCAGATTCCCATTGACCCTGCCACCGGCCAGGTGGTCGAAGGGGGCATTGCTGAACAGGCTGAGCAGGTGATGAAGAACATCGGTGCCGTCCTTGAAGAGGCCGGCTGCAGCTATGCCGACGTGGTCAAATCCACCTGCCTGCTCGCC
This sequence comes from Kiritimatiellia bacterium, assembly GCA_029936175.1. Taxonomy (GTDB): domain Bacteria; phylum Verrucomicrobiota; class Kiritimatiellia; order SS1-B-03-39; family UBA6053; genus JAPYUI01. Next base: position 1,686 of record JAPYUI010000356.1, on the reverse strand, counting down.
GACATGGCCGACTTTCCCGCCTTCAATGAGATCTATGGCAGGTATTACGAGCTTGAACCGCCCGCCCGTGCGACCTTTGCCGTCCAGGCGCTGCCGCTGGGCGTATTGGTCGAGGTGGATACGATCGCCGTAAAAGCCGAGCAGGAATATTCGTATTGAGTCGCCCGGGTGTGCGGTTGCCTGCCGCCGCCAGGGCAAACCTGACAGATTGAGACCCCTAACCCAGCCCCAGCCATGCTCCTTTCCCGCACCCTACGCCTCTTCCTCGACAGCATCGGGCGCAGGGACGAATACGAGTACTACCTGGATAAATTCCACCGGCATGAGGTTCCGTACTTTGCTCTCATTTGCCCCGGACCCCAGACCATCGAACAGGCGGAGGATCTCCTCTTCTTCGACCTTCAACTCCTGCTCAAGCTCGAGCTCAAGGCTGCACTTCTCCTCTGGGGTGAACACGCGTCAGCCGCCCGGGCGAAGCTTGCAGGCCATCCCGACCTCTTCAGTTTCGACGACACGGCCGGGCGCATCCATGTTATCGATCGCCCCGGCCAGGCGATCGTCGACGCCCTTGACGGCCTGATTCCTGGATCCACCCGGCGTCTTCACCTCCTTCGCATAGCCGGCGGACTGCGCGACGCCTCCGACAGCCCGGTAAATTTTCATTACACCCATCGCACGAATGACCACACCCTGTGCGAGCCCGATCAGGCCTTTTCCGAGACCGCCGTGGCTATCCTTGACCGTTTTCCCGGCACCCATATTTCCATCAGCTCCCCCCTCGCCCTGCTCGAGGAGATGTTCACGGTTAAGGGCCACGGGAGTAATATTCGCCGCGGCAGTCGCATGCTTGTCCAGGCCGCCGCCACCGAGGTCGACCTCGTCCGCCTGGCGGATCTCTTTGCCGATGGATTCGGCAAACCCATGAAGCCGGATACCAGCCTTGATGCCGTCACCTGCTTCTATATCGAGGAAGACTACCGCGGTGCCGCGCTCCTCGAACCCCACCCGGCCGGCTCCTACCTGTCCAAGTTCGTGGTTAGCCGCCAGGCCCGTGGCGAAGGCCTTGCCCAGGAACTCTGGGAGGAAGCCTGCCGGCAACATCCCGCCCTGTTCTGGCGGAGCCGGCACGACAATCCGATCAACGCCTGGTACGAGAAAAATGCCGACGGCTGGCAGCGTGGCCCGGAATGGAACGTTTTCTGGCGCGGCATCGAACCCGCACACGTGTCGGGCCTCATCGACTACTGCCGCAGTCGTCCATCCGATTTCGTGGAAGGGTAGGCGGCGGCCAGGTACCGGGCTAGGGTCCCGGCGATCCGCCCTTCCCCGCGGCTTCCATCGCCTGGAAGCACATGGCCAGGCTCTTCAGGTTCTCCCGTGCATTGTTCGACGGCTGCCGGTTCTCTTCGATCGCACAGAGCAACTCGCCCATCGTCCCCTGGAACCCGCTCTCGAACCAGCAACCCGCCAATGCCGGTTGCGCGAAACCGGCCTCGGTCCACAGGCCGACCTGCTGTCTGTTCAGCTCCGGTCCCCAGGCGCGGAGGGTCCCTTTTTCGCCGCAGACAATGGTCCGGTCTTCCTGCCCGTGCACCACGTGGGCGTTGAAGGACATGCGCACCTGCGTGCCCTCGAAATCCATCATGACCTGGGCGAGAAAGGGCGGTTTCATCTGCTGGAATCCCG
>JAPYUI010000140.1 GCA_029936175.1 Kiritimatiellia bacterium | reverse complement strand
CCAGCATCAGCCCGGGCCTGGATGTTTACTTCCAGAACCAGGCTCCGACGAATGGGCCTGCCGGTGGTACATATGCCCTGCCGGGAACGGGTAACGGCGTTCCGGCTTGTTCGTTGCCAGCGGCCGATGGTCACGTGCTCGACAGTTAAATCGTTCACCGGTCCTAAGTGAAAATAAGAACGGTCGCCCGGTGGGTGGCCGTTCTTTTTTCATGGCAATCGGTCTGCTCCACATCCAATCGGTCCTTTTCCGGGCAGGGGTCGATCGGGTCAAGATTCGTTCGGCCTGATCCGGTGCAGCGAGGGTGCTCCAACGCTTCCTGCCCGGGCCTGTCCGTTTCGGGTATTCTTTGTCGGGGTTCGATTGCCATGGCATGACTGATGCTTTATGATTGAGTCCTGGGTTAGCTGGCAGTAGTGCTATTCGAGTCAGGTATGTTCCGTTCAAAATCAACAAAACAACCTGCGATGCAGGTGGAAACGCTGCTGTCCTCCGCTCGTCGCGGGGTTGGCAAAACAGGTATTCAGGCCCGCGTGGCTGGGAATAAAAAGCGCCTCAAGGCCAAGAAACGAGCCCGTAACAAAATGGAGAAGGACAAGACCTTCTCCCCCCTCCAGGGTATTGCCGGTCTCGCCCTTATCCTCGTTCTCGCCGGTTGGTCGCTGGAGCAATTGCAAGTCGATTCAGGTTTGATCGGATTTAGCGAATATCATAGGGGCCGGGTTGTCCTGCTGGTCAGCGCCTACGTGTTGGTCTTGGTCAGTGCCTTTCAGATCAGTACCATCCAAGGCCTGTTCTGCACCCTGTTTCCACCGTATATGATCTACTTTATATTCGTACCGATGGAGTCCAGCGCGCTGAAAGGGGTGATCATTGGCCTCGGGATCTTTATCGCCATGGAGCACAAGCAACTTAAGAAACAATCCGTTTATACCTTGATGGATCAGACCATGAGCAAGTTTGCCGGGGACGGGAGGAATGCGTTGAACAAGGTCTCCGGCGGCCATTATTAACCAGGGTAAAGCGCCTGTCTTTACGGATTAAGGCCTCCTCCGTGCAGGAGGAAGGGCTCGGTCTTTATTCAGCATCTTTGTTGGTCGGGAAGGGCTGGAGGACCCAGCGCTTGTTGTACCAGAAGTATTGCTCGGGATGCTCCAGGATAGAGGGGCTCAGCTGGTCAAGGCAATGTTGCGTGATATGTTGCCGGTCCTCTTTTCCTGAAAGTTTCGGATTGCTCTGGACCGGTTCATTCAAGATCCAGCGATGTTTGAACCAGCCTTCGCGCAGCATCGTGACCGGCAGTACGATGGCGTTTGACTTACGAGCGATTAGCCCTATGCCCCCGGCAATATGAGCCTCCTTGCCCAGGAACACCCTGCCCGGAGACGGATGCGTTGCCCGGAGATCCACCATCACGCCGAGCATGCGGCCCGCATTCAGGTGTCGAATCACTTTTCTTACCAGCGAAGGGTCGTCACGGTCTTCGACGCGAATACCTGCCTTGCTGCGGATTCGATGAAAATAACCATAGGTCAGCAGGTTGCTCTGGCTTCGGGCGATGTAAACGGCGGGAATTCCATTTAAACCGGTAACCCGGGTAGCCAGGTCCCAGTTGCCGGTGTGGGCTAGCACCGCGATGACACCCCGGCCCTGCGCGTTGTGTTCCCGAATGGTTTCCAGCACCTCCTGCAGGTTGATCCAGGTGTCCAAGCTCGTGTCCTCGTAACGGTCCATTCGCAGGCCCTCAACGCAGTTGAACACCATGTTTCGGAAAGAGATCCAGGCAATGCGCTTCATTTCCGTCGGCGTATACCGATCTCCGAACACCTCTTCCAGGCGTTCCATGGCCAGTTTTTTACGGAAACGCAGCACGAAGTGCATGAAGCCTGCCAGTCCACACCCCGTACAGAGGGCTGCGCGGTGCGGCAGGATGCGCAGGAATCCGGCAAGTCCACGAAAGAGCACGTATTCCGCAATATGTTTGGGCCGATGAGTCATGCGGGCTCCAACAGCGTTTTCACATGCGTTCCGGCAGCCGTGGCCAGACCGGCCAGGTTGTACCCGCCTTCCAGCATGGAAACCAGTCGTCCATCCGCATGGGTATCCGCCAGGGTTTGCATGCAGGTCGTCAGGTCCCCGAAGTCCTCATCCTGCAGGCGGAATTGTCCCAGGGGGTCCTGGGCTCGTGAATCGAAGCCGGCAGATATAAGGATCAGTTCCGGCTGGAATTGTTGCATCGCCTTGCCCAGGCGATCTGCAAAGGCCCCGAGGATCTCCTTGCGCCCGCTTCCCGCGGGGAAGGGACAGTTCATGGTGCTTCCCAGGCCTTTTCCGGTTCCGGTTTCCGCCTCGTCGCCCGTGCCCGGAAACCAGGGCGATTGATGGGTGCTGAAGTAATAGACGCTCTCATCCCGATAAAAAATATCCTGGGTGCCGTTCCCGTGATGAACATCCCAATCGACCACCAGCACCTTGCCGACTCCGTGCTCCTCCTGTGCGTAGCGGGCTGCGATCGCGATGTTGTTGAACAGGCAGAAACCCATGCCCTGTGCCGGCCGGGCATGGTGACCCGGAGGGCGCACAACGCAGAATGCATGGTCCCATTTCCCGCTGACCACCTGGTCCACCGCGAGAACACCGCCATTCACGGCGGCGTGTGCCGCTTTGAGGCTTCCGGCTGAGATGAGCGTGTCCCCGGTGCTCAACTGTTGGCGGCCCGACCGGACTTCCCGGTCTACCAGCCTGAGATAGCCCGGGTCGTGACAAAGACCGGGATGGACACCGGGAGCGATTCCGGATTCGCGCAGTTCCAGCAGATCGAACCAGGGTTGGCCCCGCAGGTGTTTCATGACCGCATCATAGCGGGCGATGGATTCGGGATGCCCCTCTCCCGTATCATGCTTGCGGCACGCATCATTGATCACCAATCCCGTTTTATTCATGACGGCTGAAGGTATAACGGAAGGGGTGAGAATGAAAAGGATGGAAGGAGGATGGATGAGGGCTTCCCCGCCCGTCTTTGCCGAATGGTGCCTTGTATTCCTGCGGGTTTTGCATCTGATTCAGCAATTAATCCTTGAAACAAAGGGTAGATATAGTTGGATACGCGGCTCCTGACGAATCGCGGATCAACCACCCGAACAGGCTTAAGCTATGGCAAAAATATCTATTATTATCGGCACTCGCGACGAGGCACCCGCACTGGGACGAACCCTGAGAAGTCTCGTTGCGGACAAGCGGGATGCTGAAGTGATCGTCGTCGATGGAGGTTCAAGTGACCACACGCTGGAGCTGGTGAACGATCGCGACTGGGTCATCCTGGAAAAAGCGACCGGCACGCGAGGCCAGTTGAAAAATGCCGGAGCGGCCGTGGCGACGGGTGAGCTCCTGCTGTTCTTGAACCCGGGTATTGTCCTGGAGCGGGGATGGCCCGAAGTGCTGAACAAGGCCTTTGCCCCGGAGAAGGTGAAGGCCGCGGTCTTCCGCCCGATTCACGGTGGCCGGGGCACGGTCTTCCGCCTGCTCGACCTGGGCGCCTGGTTCCGCCAGAACATTTTACAGTCGGCGGCGGCTGAGCAAGGGCTCGTCGTGCGCGCTTCGGCCTTCAGGGAGCTGGAAGGCTTTGGCCAAAGCGAAGTATACGAGGATGATATGCTGGTGGAGAGGATGCGAACGCAGCAAGTCAAGGTCAGCGCGCTGTCGCACGCCGCCTTACTTTCGTCGGGCGACTACCAGGACGAGGGGGTAATCAAGACCGCCTACCGGTTGTCCTCCGCTCGTTCACGCTTTGCCCAGGGTGCCAGTGCGGATGAAGTGCGCATCCTTCGCGGGGGGAATCTCCAGGGTGTGGCGGTTCTCTGCCAGGAAATCGGCAAGGGTTCCGTCGCACGGTCCATGCGCGAACGGCTCGGTGAGCAGGATGCCCTGCAGGCAGATCGTGACCTGACGATCCACGCTATCCGGACAGCGCTTTGTGCTCCCGTGCGCGGCCGGGTGATGGTGTTTCACCATCCGGATGAGAAGGCCGACGCCTTTAGCTTTCCCGTTCCCCGAAGTTTCGAGCTTTATCCCCAGGAGGGTCGTGGTGCAGGCGGTCGACTCGCGGCGGTTTTTGCTCGAGCCTTCTCGAAGGGGTTGAAAAGGGTCGTGGTCATCCGCACCCATTGCCCGGGCTTGTCGGCGGCTCTCATTGCCGAGGCCTTGCAGCGCCTGGATACCCATGATGTGGTCCTGGGTCCCACGGATGACGAAGAATTTTACCTGATCGCGATGAAGCAGTCGCGTGCCGAGTTGTTTAATGGGCTAAACTGGGAAAAGGCCGGCTGCCTGAATGGGTTGTTGGAACGCCTCCGTGAGGGAGGCATGACCTATTCCATGCTCCCGGAACTCAACGACATGGATACCGAGGAAGATTACGTTGCGCATTACTATGACGGGTACCTCCAGCACGCTTAAGCGCAAGGGTCCCTGTGTCTGCGACATGCCGGTCGCCGGGAAATCAAGCGGCAGGAATACCACGGGCGTAGCAGCCCGGTTACTTTTTCGGCGGTGATTTTTTCGCGGGCGTTTTCCGGGGATTCAAGGGAAGCACCTGGGCGCGTTCGGCCCAGGTTTGCCACTGGGCGGCCAGTTCTTGCGCCTGCTCCGGTCGCTCCGCCACGAGATTGTGCAACTCCGCGCGGTCCTTGCCGATATCGTAGAGCTCCCAGGGTCCCTTCGCCCCCTTCGCCACCAGCTTCAGATCCCCCACTCGAATCGCCCGGTTGCCCTCGTGCTCCCAGAAAATCGCTTCCCGTTTCACCGGTTTGCCCGCGAAGGCGGGCAGCAGGCTGCGTCCTTCCATGGGCGTAATTTTTCGGCCGTCGTGATAGCGGGTCGGATACCGTGCCCCGGCCGCATCCACGCAGGTGGCCATGAGATCCACCAGGTGGCCAGGCGTATGCTCCAGCTCGTTCCTGCGCTGGATGCCCGCGGGCCAGTGGGCGATCAGGGGGGTGGAAATCCCCCCTTCGTGTACCCAGTGTTTATATTCCCGGAAAGGGGTGTTGGATACGTTCGCCCAGCCCCTCCCGTAGGCGATGTAGGTGCCATCCGGGCCGGGCATGACCCCGGGGCCCTGGATGATCGGCCATCCATCCCGGGTTTTTTTCGGGATCATGTCTTTCTGTAATTCGTCCCGCGCCATGGGCGGGAAGGGGGCCTTTTCCGGCCGGGTGGTGTAGGGGCCGCGCGCTCTTCGCCCGAGCCCTTCTGCACAGCCGCCGTTGTCCTGGAAAAACAGGATCAAGGTGTTCTCGTACATCCCATTGCGCTTGAGCGCGCTCGTGATGGTGCCGATTCCCTGGTCCATGCTGTCGATCATCGCCGCGTAGACTTCCATGTTGCGGGCATCCCAGGCCTTGTGTTCGACCTTTTCCCAGTCTTCGACCTGGGGGGATAAGGCGCAATCCGCCTTGATCAGCCCGAGTTCCTTCATCCGCTTGAATCGCGCCTCGCGAATGGGCGTAAAGCCCTCGTTATAGCGCCCCTTGTACTTGGCGACATCTTTGTCCAGCGCATGCATGGGCCAGTGGGCGGATGTGTATGCAACATACATGAAGAAAGGTTGCTCGTCCGATTCCTCCCGGTGGCTGTCGATGAACTTTGCCGCATTGTCGCTGATCGCGGTGGTATAGTAGTAGGGCCCCTTGGCTTGGTATCCGGGATCATTCACTGGGGTGATCTGGGTGTTGTTCCGCGTCAGGGAGTTGGGGTCGTAGAAGCTGCCCGCGCCATGAATCGTTCCGTAGAACTTGTCAAAACCGCGTTGTAGGGGCCAGTTGTCCTTGGGGCCATCCGGTGCGATATGCTTAGTCACGTGCCATTTCCCGGAGAGGTAGGCCTTGTAACCCGCGCCCTTCAACGCCTCGGCGATCGTCACGCAGTTGCGGTTCAGGTCCCCGCGATAGCCGTCAAATCCCCGGTCATTCATCATGTGGCCCACCCCGGCCTGGTGCGGATACAAGCCGCTGAGCAGGCTGGCCCGGGTCGGACAGCAGCGGCCGGTGTTGTAGAATTGGGTGAAGCGCAGGCCCTTTTTTGCCAGGCCATCCAGCACCGGTGTATCGACTTCGCTGCCATAGCAGCCGATATCCGAGTAGCCCATGTCGTCCCCCATGATCAGGATGATGTTGGGACGGGCCCCGAAGAGTTGGAAGGGGAGGGCGAGGATGAGACAGATGATTCGTATGGACACGGGACGCCTTTGGTTGGGGGTTTGATTGCCGGGGACCGATTCACCCTTCTCGCATAAAAGTCCCCCCCTGCAAAAAAAAAACGCCGACGTTTTCGGCGGCGTTTCAAAAAGGGTCCCCTCGGCGGGATCAGCCCTTGCAGTCTTTGCGGATCCGCTGGTTGCGCCGCATGACAGAGACGCCGCGCAGGAGTACGGTGCCGAAGAGCAGGAACAACCCCGTGCTCGGTTCCGGAACCATGCCTCCCACGTTGAACACGAAGAAGGCGCCGTTCGGGCGATAGTCGATGAAGCCGCGGTTTCGTGGAACGTTGCCCGGGGTGAGCCCCAGGATGGCGGCTTCAGCGGAATTGAAGACACGGAAGTACTGGTAGTCCGGCCCCGGTCCGGTAACGTTGTCAAACTCGTTGATGATGTTGCCCGAGATGAGCTGGATCTCATAGGTGGCACTGGCCGCGGCACCAGACGGGCGGAAGTCCTTGACGTAGCGCCAGATTTCCAGGGTATCACCCACCGCGGAGAGGTTCAGGGTGCCTCCATTCATGTCCAGGGTGTCATAATTGATCCCGTTGCTGATGTAGATGTCGCCCAGGTCCAGGATGGATCCCGTGGAGGTGGCCAAGTTGTTGTTGGCCCCGGTGATTTCTATTTGAACCCCGTTTCCGTTGGAGCCGCTGTTGCTTTCACGCATGGTCAGGGTGCCGGCACCCCAGTTAAAGGTCCCCGTGCTGCGGATATCGATCTTGTCCGTCCTCAGGGTACCGCCGTTCAGGTTATAGGTGCCCGCGTTACCACTGCCCCCGTTGCCGTTCCCCAGGATGAGCGTGTTGTCGATCCGCACCGTGCCGCTGTTTTGGTTTATGGTGCCCAGGGAACCGTTGCTCTCGCCAACCACTACATTGCCGCGTGCATGCAGGAAGGCGTTGTCGTTCACATTTATCACGCCCTCCGCATTGGCCGCTCTCCCGACATGCAGGGCACCGCTATTGAGTGAAGCATCGAAATAGGCGTTTTGATTCAGGTTCAGCACGCCCACCCCATCGGCCCGTTGCCCGATGGCCACGTTGGCGGTTGCGAGGACCTGCGAGTTGTCATTCAGGGTCCAGGTGGAGGTATCGTTGTTGCCCCCGCCGATCTCCGCCCAACCGGAGGCCATGATCTTGGAGTTGTTATTTTGCACGATCGTTGCCACCCCACCCCGGGTGCCGCTCTGGTTGTCGGCCGCAAGATGCTGCGTGGTAATCGTGGAGGTGTCGTTCATGACCAGGGTGCCGTTTGCGTTGCCCACATTGGCTATATATAGAATGCGTTGCTCACGGTTGAGGTTGATGAAGGATGAGTCGTTCATGGTCACCGTCCCGTTCGCGGTGCCCGTGTTTCCAATCCACATACGCCGCATATCGCTGAGGCCGGAGGTGTTGTTCATGACCAGGCTGCCCACACTGGTGCCATCGTCGCCCACGACGACATGTGCGTTGCCATTCCCGGTGCCGAGGACACGGGCGTTTCCGTTCATGGTCATGGCACCGACCCCGTTGTTGTTGTCCCCGATACGGAGGCTCGTGTTATTATTGAGCAAAACCCGGCTGCTGTCTCCCGCGACCAGGGTGCCCGCACCGGACCGGCCGAGGCTGAGTTGGCCATCATTCGTGTTGCCCACGGTAAGGGCGGAACTATTCGCCAGGGTCACGGTGCCAACCGCCCCGTTGTCGTTGCCCACGCGCAGGTACCTGACATTCACCGCGCTGTTGTCCGCCAGGTTGAGAAATCCGACCGCGTTATTCCGAACCGCGACGAAACTCTCGTTGTTTCCGGTCGTTGTGATGCTGGCATTGCCGGATAGATTGGCCACCCCGAGGGTGGCGACATTCCCCGCACCTTCCGCTATGGAGAGCCGGTCGTCCACCGTAACGCTGGCACTGCCGGAGGCGCTATAGGTGGCGGTACCCCGGCGAGCGATATGAAACCAGTCATTGTCGAGGCGGATGGAGCCACTTAAGTGGGTCATCTCCGCGGTTGCTGTCGTATGATCCGCGAGGCGAATGCGCTCGATGAATTGAGCGGCACTGCCATTTCCCGGATTCCAGATCAGGGTCGACAAGGGGTCACCCGATGTATCGGACAAGCGAATGTCCAGCACCCCGGTCGTATCGATAACGCTGCTCATGGTGATGGTGCCGCCATCGCGTACGCGCGCATTGATATCGGCTCCCGGGGCGGGAATGGCGTTATTCCAGTTGGCGACATCGTTCCAGTTGCCCACGTTGCCCGCAATCCAGAACTCGGTAGCCGAGGCGGAGGTACACCCCAGCATCGATACACCGATCGCCATTATCCAAGAAAAACTTCGCATGAGCCTATTTTGTGTATTTTGCCTGGGCATTCTAGTGATAAAACCCTTCAAAACTTATAGTATGAGTACCCTTTAGCCTTTGGGATGAGTAGCTCTTTTTCGCATAATATTTACACCTGTATAGGGCAGATGGGGCTAAGTCACTCGTCTATAGGTGCTTAGGGTGCTTCCCCATCCCCTGAATCACCGGATTTTGGGTTCAGGGCGGGGTTTGCTTATACCGTTCGAGCTCGCGGGATATTTGGCGTGCCTGGTCCTCGTCTTTTTTCGCCATCGCGGCCAAAATCGCCTCTTCTGCCGTCTGCACGGCCTTCGCCCGGTCGCCCTGCAGGTGGTAGGCCCGGGCGAGGGTCTGGATAAAGAGCACCGGCGTCGCGGGCCCTTCCATGTTCCGGGCCCGCATGAGCAGGCCTACCGCCCTTTGCAGGTCCGCATCGGACGCGGCCGGTTTTTCCAGCATCAGCCAGGCCCGCTGGAAAAGAATAGGGGGCGAACGGAGCCCCCTCTGCAACAGCTCGTCCACCTGGCCGATCGCCGCGTCGATATCGCCCTCCTCGTACAGTGCCCGCGCGAGGGCCAGGCGTACCACGTGGTTGGAGGGATTGTTTTCCAGGCCCTGTTGCAGGGCCTGGATCGCCTCAGGTGTTTTCCTGTGCCGCAGGAGTACCTTCGCGAGTGCAAAGGCGACCTCGCTGTTTCCCGGTTCTTCATGCAGCCGTTGCTGCAGTGCGCGGGCGCGGGCCTCGTCGGCCTCCACCGCCGCCTCCCGGCGAACCTGCGCAAATTCCTCCTCCAGGAGGGCGGTCCCCGGCAAGAGGTCGGTTGCCCGCTTGTAGAAGGGGACCGCCATACGTTTGGAGAGGTGACGCCGAGCCAGCTGGCCGTAAAGGTAATACGATGCCGGGATGCTCGTATCGAGCCGGATGCTTTCTCCCAGGTGCCGGGCCGCCAGCACCCATTCGTTGGTGCCCTTGATATCGTATTTGCGCGCCTGCCGAAAGTGCCACAGGGCCAATCCCTTGTCGTCGAACTGGAGCCCTTCTCGCGGCTGGGGCAAGTCGACCCTTTTTTGCGAATGGTCATTGGGTTGCATCATATCCGCCGCGAGCAGTAGTTTACCCCAGGCCTGCTTGGAGTGCGGATCCAGCTGGATACCGGTCAGCAGTGTTTCCAGGGCGGCATCCAGGTGCCCCGCCTGGTAGAAAACATACGACAGGCTGATGCGACTGGCGACATTGGTCGGCTCCAGGCGCACGCATGCGAGGTAATGCGGGATCGCTTGTTCGAAGTGGCCTTGTGCCGAGAACACCCGGCCCAGTTGCTGGTGCGCCTGCAGGTTGTCGGGGTTTTCCTCCACTTGTTTTTCCATGTTTGTCCGGACCATCGCCAACTGTTCCCGTCCCAGCTGCCGGTAGTAGATGGCCAGGTTTTTATTGGCGGGCTCGAAGTCGGGCTCGACCGCGACCGCCATCTGGAGCAGGAGGGGGCTCAGGGCCGCGTAGGGACTCTGGACCAGCAACAAGCCGAGTTGATTCAGGATGTCCGCCCGGTTAAAATTGGCTTGAAGCCCGTGGATCAGGTGGCGGGCCCCGCTTTGAAAGGTGCCCGACCCCATCGCTTTTCCATAAGCCTCCAGGTACCAGGAGGCCCGCTCGTCTCCGCTGAGGCCCTTTGGCGGCTCCAAGTCCCCTCCTTTATCATCCCCCCCGAGCGAGCGTTCAAGGGTGAGCAGGAGCGTGTTCCAGCTGTTCCCGTCCAGCAGGTTGAGGCTCAATGCGACGGTCAGGTTCGAGAGGGCCGCCGGGTACGCTTCGCCCGTCGCCAGCATGCTTGCGAGATTGCTGTAGGCCTTGGCATAGCGGGGTTCGATTTTGATCGCGAGCCGGACTTGATCGATCCCTTTTTTCTTTTCGCCACGGGCGAAGTATGTGGTCCCAAGGCTGTTGTGCGCCTCGGCATAATCCGGGTTCAGCACCAGTGCCTTGGTGAAGGAGAGAATAGCCTCCGGGTAGCGTTCGGCCTGGTAGTACGCCGCGCCCAGGGCTTCGTGCGCCCGGGCGTCCTCCGGCTTGATCGCAACCGGTTTTTGATAGGCGGCAATGGCCTTGTCCACCTCGCCCAAGCGGAAGTAAACCGCGCCCAGGGCGTAGTACGGTTTTTCGTTCAGCGGCTGGCGTTCGTTCAGGGCGATGTAATTGGCAGCCGCAGCCTCGTTGCGACCGAGGGCCTCGTTGCATAGCCCCATGAGCCGGAGGACCTTCGTGTTCTCCGGGTCTATTTTGAGCACCTGGCCCAGGTCCTTGAGTGCATCCGCGTGGTTGCCCAGCTGCAGGTTCACATAGACCGAGACGAGCATGATCTTCGGTCGACCCGGTCGTTTCGACCGGACCGCGGCCACGAGTTCAAGCGCCTTGGCCCAGGCCCCCGTCGTGTAGGCCGCGCGGGCCTCCATCATGGTAAAGCCGATCACCTCGTCTGTTTCCAGGCTTTCCCAGTCCGGCCCATCCCCGGCGGGGAGCCGGTTCGAGACGACGGCACCGGGCACCGGGGACGGGTGGAGCCATCCGGACAGGGTGCAGGCGAGGAGGAGCACCCGGCCCAGGTATACAGCCGCGTATCGCGGCGGCATGGATGGAGGAAAACAATAAGGGTTCATGCGCTTTTATTTTGGGGTTTCGGGCTTAAAAAAAGATACCGAACCGGATGCGAATGATGGGGTATTCGGCCCCGTCCTTCGATCTAAGATTCTACTTACGAACACTTTACGCCGCCACCTTTATTTTATGAAAAAAATGCAGGAAATTGAGGCATTGGGCTTTACTAATCCCAGCATATTGTGTTTATAACTGTATAGACGGTTCGAAGGGTCGTTGATTTACACGATATAAAAGATAATTGGTCCTCTCACATAGGGTAAGAAGTATGAAACACTTGGTTAGAACGATAGCAGTCCTGGCAGCCATGGCGTTAACCGCCGAGGGAGCTTTCCTTGTCCAGATGGTTCGGAGTACTACCGGTGGCTTCGGTGGTGGTAACCGGAACTGGAATATTTGGCAGTCCGGCGATGCCGGGAATATCTTCGGGCCTCGTACCGATCCTGTCGCGATCCAGCCGGGTCCCCATAACTTCTCCTGGAACATCAACTACGTTGGCGAGCATGATGTCATCGACTTCGGTGCTGGCGGTGGACATTTTAACGTCTCCCAAGGCGGAAATCCCAAC
>JAPYUI010000139.1:10459-11833 GCA_029936175.1 Kiritimatiellia bacterium | reverse complement strand
TTTTTTGGTAGCAGGTCCCGGGGAATTCCCTCAAGATTCAACTCTTTGAACATCAACCCACCAGTGAAGGAATAGTATGAATCGCAGAAAGTTTATCAAGAATAGCTCCGCGGCCGCAGCGGCTTCCACGGTGGGCTTCCCGGCCCTGGTCCGTGCCCAGAACCAGAACAGCAAGCTGCAGGTCGGCTTCGTGGCAACCGGCGGGCGGGCCAACGCACACGTGGGCTTTACCCATGGCGCACGCAACAAGTACGGCCTGCATTGTGTTGCCTTCGCGGAAGTCGACCGAAACAGCCACAAGAACGTGCTCGGCAAAGGCGAGTGGAAAGATGCCAAGGCCTACACCGACTGGCGCGAGATGTTCCAGAAGCATACCAAGGAGCTCGACGTGGTTTTCGTCGCCACCCCGGACCACAGCCATTACGGGCCCTCGATGACCGCGATCAGCAACGGCATCCACTGCTATACCGAAAAACCCCTGGCCTGGTCGGTGCGCGAGGCGCAGAACCTGACCAAGGCCTACGCCAAGAACACCGGGGTGGTCACCCAGATGGGGAACCAGGGACACGCAGGCGGCGGCTGGCGCACGGCCTATGAATATGTCAAGGGCGGAGCGATCGGTGACGTCAAGGAGTTCCACACCTGGACCAACCGCCCGGTCTGGCCGCAGGGTGGTGACAACCCGAAAAAGAAGGACCCTGTTCCGGATCATCTCGACTGGGATTCCTGGATCGGACCGGCACCCATGCGCCACTACACGAACGGGGTTTACCCCTTCAAATGGCGTGGCTTTGTCGATTTCGGATCCGGCGCCCTCGGTGACATGGCCTGCCACACCACCGACGGGATTTATTCCATCATGCGCCCGGGTTACGCCGCTACCGCGGAGCCCCTGTTCATGACCGGCCCCTGCAAGGGCCAGTTTCCCGCAGGCATGGTCATCAAGGCAACCTACCGGGCAACCAAGGATCGGCCGGGATTTGCCACCTATTGGTACGAAGGCAAGAAGGACGGCAAACCGCTCATGCCGGATGTGCCGGAAGAATTGAAGGGGCCGAAACAAATCAAGATGCCGAGAACCGGCAACCTGATTATCGGGACCAAAGGCAAGATGATCGTCATGGGCGACTACTGGAATACCCCCCGCCTGATCCCGGAGGAGCGCCAGAAGGAGTTCGGTAAGCCGAAGCAACTCCTCGAGCGTTCGCCCGGGCATCACGACGAGTTCATCATGGCCTGCCGGGGCGACAAGCCGCGCGAGTTCAGCCAGTCCAACTTTGGGTACTCCGGCTTCATGACCGCGAATATCCAGCTCGGAAATCTCTGCGCACTGGCAGCAAAGAAACTGGAGCTGAATGAGGCCGGCAAAATCAC
>JAPYUI010000139.1:3234-10359 GCA_029936175.1 Kiritimatiellia bacterium | reverse complement strand
TATCCCTCGGCGAGATCATGCTCCGCCTGGATCCCGGTGAAGGCCGGATCCGCGTCGGGCGTCAATTCCAGGCCTGGGAAGGCGGCGGCGAGTACAACGTAACCCGTGGCCTGCGCAAATGCTTCGGGATGTCCACCGCGACGGTTACCGCGTTCGCGGACAACGAGGTCGGGCACCTCATCGAAGACTTCATCATGCAGGGCGGCGTCGATACCCGCTTCATCCAGTGGGTTCCTTACGACGGAATCGGTCGCACCGTCCGCAACGGCCTGAATTTCACCGAGCGCGGGTTTGGCATCCGCGGGGCAAAGGGCGTTCCGGATCGCGGCAACACCGCGGCATCGGCCCTCAAGAAAGGCGATATCGACTGGGATGAGATTTTCGGCAAGTACGGCGCGCGCTGGCTCCACACGGGCGGGATTTACGCCGCGCTGTCGGACACGACACCCGAAGTCGTCATCGAGGCGGTCACCAAGGCCAAGGAATACGGCACCATCGTGTCCTACGACCTCAACTACCGCCCTTCCCTGTGGAAAAGCATCGGCGGCCTGGAACGTGCGCAGGAAGTCAACCGGGAGATCGCCCGGCATGTCGATGTGATGATCGGAAACGAGGAAGATTTTACCGCCTGCCTCGGCTTTGAAATCGAGGGGACGGATGAAAACCTGACGGAGCTCCCGATTGAAGGCTTCAAGAAGATGATCAGCAATGCGGTTTCGGATTTCCCGAACTTCAAAGTGGCGGCAACCACCCTCCGGTCCGTGAAAACCGCGACCATCAACAGTTGGGGCGCGATCTGCTGGCACGACGGGACGTTCTACGAAGCCATCCACCGTCCCGACCTGGAGATCCTCGACCGGGTCGGCGGCGGCGACAGCTTTGCCTCCGGCCTGATCTACGGCCTGATGAGCACCGACGATCCCGGGGCCGCGGTCAACTACGGTGCCGCACACGGGGCCCTGGCCATGACCACCCCGGGTGACACGACCCAGGCCACGCTGGCTGAAGTCGAGAAACTCATCAGTGGTGGTGGGGCACGCGTCGACCGCTAGTTGCTTCAGGCGCAGCCACGATATCCACAAAGAGGGCATCACTGGCCAGCATTCCCGCCCGGGTCAGGCGAAGGTGTTCGCCTGACCACTCCATGTATCCATGGTCGATCCAGCCTTGAATCGCTCCACCCAACAACTGGACCAGGTCAAAGCCGGTGCGCTGCTTCAGTTCGCTCGCCGTGATACCGGCCTTTTGCCGCAGGGCCAGCATCAGGCTCTCCCGGGCTTTCGCTTCCGGGGGCAACTGCTCTTCCTCGACGATCGGCGATTCGCCGGCCGCCAAGAGGGCTTGCCAGCCCTTGAGGTCTGGCAGGTTCTTGTACCGCCGGCCGGCGACGTGGGAACTCGCGGAAGGTCCGCAGCCAAAGTACTCGCCCGCGTTCCAGTAGTTAAGGTTGTGGCGGCTTTCAAAACCCGGACGCGCAAAATTTGATATCTCGTACTGGTAAAGGCCGGCCGCCTCGAGGCAATCCACGGTCAACTCGTACTGCCCTGCCGCCACATCCTCCTCCAGGGCCGTGAAGTGCCCCAGTTCCAGCAGATCGGTCAAGGGAGCCCCCTCATCGAATTCCAGGCCGTAGCAGGAGACATGGTCCGGCTCCAGAGCGATCAACTGATCCAGTTCGCGTTTCAACTGCTCATGCCCCCGGCCCGGGACACAAATGATCAGGTCGACATTGATATTGGCAAAGCCGCATTCGCGCAACATCCGGTAGGTGGCCAGGGCCTCTTCCACCCGGTGGACGCGGGACAGGAACTCCAGGGTTGCATTATCCATGGCCTGCAGGCCGAGGCTGATGCGACTGACCCCGGAGGCCAACAGCAGTTCCGCTTTTTCCCGATCCAGGGTTCCCGGATTCGCCTCAACCGTATATTCCCGAATGATCGAAGCATCCATCCGCTGGCCCAGCAGGGTCATCATCTCCCGAAGATCACCCAGGGACAACTCGGTCGGGGTCCCCCCGCCGACGTAGACGGTCTCCGGGATAAAATCGGATGGCAGGCCCTCGAGCTCCCTCGCAAGAGCATCTACATACCCGGGACGATCAAAACGCTGACCAAGGCGCTCGGCAATCGGGCCGCTTCCCAGCTCCTCCAGGTAAAAGGCACAATAGATGCAGCGGTGAATACAAAAGGGCACGTGGATATAGAGACCGCTGGGCATAGGTGGTTTCGGATGGGTAGGAGGATTACCGGAACGGGAAGGATGTCAAGTTCCCCCACATCATCATCCTTCCCGCTTTCAGCTTCATGCTTTCTACTTCATCCTTATCCTGACTTGTGCTTCAATGCGCCCGTGGCAGATTTCAAAGTAGTTTTGCTCGAGCATGGCTATCCGAACACCCTCGCGGAGCGCAGCTTGATCGAGGCTGCAGGGGGCCGGCTGGTTGACGGCGAAGACCTGGAACTCGAGGAGGCACTCCGGGAGGCCGAGAGCGCAGACGGGGTACTCTTCCGTCGCCTCGACATGCATGCGGAACGCATTGCGCGCTTCAAGCAGGCCCGCATTATTCTCCGCTATGGCATCGGTACCGACAACGTGGACATGAATGCCTGCACGGGGCAAGGGATCATCGCCGGCCACGTGCCGGGCTATTGTATCGAGGATGTGAGTACCCACGCGATCGCCTTGTTGCTCAGCGGGGTACGTAATATCGTGGGCAACCACCAGGCCATGAAGAACGGTGCCTGGGATCTCCACCGCAGCACCCCGCTGTATCGCATGGAAGGTAAAGTCCTTGGCATTGTCGGCCTGGGCAACATCGGCCGGGGCATGGCCCGCAAGCTCGCGGGCTGGGGCATGCAACTCATCGCTTTCGACCCCTTTGTCGATCCGCAAAAAGCCCTGGACCTCAAGGTTGAACTCCGTGACCTGGACACCCTCTGCGCACAGTCGGATTATATCTCGGTACATGCACCCCTGCTCCCGGAGACCCACCATCTACTCGGCGCTGAACACTACGCGCGGATGAAAAAAACAGCGGTGCTTATCAATACATCCCGCGGCCCGGTGATTGATACGCAGGCCCTGCTACAGGCACTGGATGCCGGTCACTTGGCGCGAGCGGGCATCGATGTGTTTGAATCGGAGCCCCTTCCTCCGGATGACCCGATGCGGCACCACCCGAAGATCACGGTGTCCGACCACACCGCCTGGTACTCAGAGGAATCCCAGGCCATTCTCCAGGAGCGGGCTGCGGAAGAAATCGTTCGCGTATGCACGGGAAAGCGGCCCCATTCGCTGGCGAATATTGAATTGGCGATCCGGGAAGGCTGGATGGAGGAGGATTGGGAAGTACCGGAGCACATCCAGTGGCAGCTGCGCAGGCGCGACGAGCTTAGAGCGGGCTAGGGTATTGGCGACCCTTGGCCTTAAGCAGGCAACCTTGCAGCTGGCGGAGGTTCGTACAGGCCTGGCCCACCGACTTCCCCCTCACGTCAAAAACCTTCATGTTGGGCACGCTGAATATGTTGTACTGGTGCGTGACCGGCGTCCCCCAGCCCACGATATCTATTCTGACCAACTCGACCGCTGGATCTCCTTCGGCCAAGCGTTGAAGCGCAGGCCCAATCCGACTGCACGGTCCACACCAGGCAGCATGAAAATCAATGATGGTCACCTTTCCCTTGCCGATATAGTCCGCGAGGTTTATCTCCTGCCCTCCATTGGAAATCGTCCGCACGGACGAATCCACCCCTGCCCTCGCATCCGCAGGCATGAGCGGTGCCACGGCGACCGGGCCGGATCGCCCCGAAGCACCCATGCGCGTGACATGGGAAACGATATACCCGTCAACGAAGTCCAGCATGACATCTGAATATATCCATGAAATTCCCCCGACTCCTTTCACGGTGCCGGTGGGCTTGCCGAGTTTTGCAAGCAGCTCGTCCCGGGTCAGCCCGATCCATTCCTCATCCGTCAAGGACGCCAGGGGAACCAGTCGAGGGTCAGCCCCTGATGCGTCTATTTCCGTCCGGCTTTCCCTTTCGTCTTTTACCAGGGTGCCCCTGGCCATGCCACTCATCCATCGCGCTTTGATCCGTTCGGAATAGGGGCGTAGATTCACCTTGCCATATACCTTGCTGCATACCTGGCTAAACGTTGTATTTCGTTCCGAATCCTCCGAGCCCAGGCGGGCACCGCCCAGGAGCAGGATGAGTGCCGCAAGGGCGATCAAGGCGGGACGCCCCGTGCGGAAAAAAAAGACAAATAGGTAGCCCAAGCAGATAAACGGGACCACCCATATGCGGACTTCCCAGGTCATCGATTCCCGGATGGCCGTGACAAGCAGCCAGATCCCCCCGATCAGGAAAACCAGGAACCCGGCACCAATGGCGATCATTCCAGCCTCAAACATGGCCTTTGATAAAGCAATAATTGGACCAAGCACAGATCACCCGGCTGTAGGCTTAATCCCTTTCTGCTACTACCGTAACCACGGGCTTTTCTGAAAGTTGATAGCGAATGCAGGCGACGGCATGGGGTGGCTGGCAGAAGGGGGGAATCGCGCAGAGCCAGGTGCCCTCGTAGCGGGTCAAGGGAAAGCCCTTGTGATCGTGCCCGCTGAGGCTCAAGCCCACATCCGCATCCTGCATGGCGGCCAGGACCTCCTCGGCATTGATATAGTTATACCGTGCCAATGCCAACTCCGGGGGAACCACCGGTACATGCTGCACGGCAACCAGCGGACCGGAGAAGTTCTCCCGTGCCTTCGCAAGACGCTTGAGCTCCGACGGACTCCGGGAGGACCTATACGCCGGCTCATCCGGGTCACGCGGAAAAGCAAGCAGGCGTCCACCTGCGAGGTCCAGGAAATCGGGTGGTGGTGGAAAAACGGCGTGGAAGGCCTCCGCGGGTACATCGTGGTTGCCACGAATGGCGAACCAGGGCCCGGTCAAGGCGGAGAATATCTCGTACAGGGTATCCATCCGCGCCCGGGCATCCTTCGCCCCGGGATCCTCGAGCAGGTCGCCGAGGATCAGTGTCACGTCCGGTTGCAGGTCCCGGTTGATCCGGCTCACCGCCTGGCGCAACTTTTCGGGAGCGGCTTCATAACACCAGTCCTCGCTGCCAGGTGTGCCAAAGTGAATATCGCTGAGGGCGGCAATCTTCATCGCAACTTGTCATAATCCACCCTTGGGAAAACACCAGTACGAAAACAGCGAAGCCTGGATCGTGCGGCCAACCCCGGGATTATCTACGCTGTTGTACGAAGGTCTTACCGTCGGCCGTCAGGCCGGTGTACACCGATGCCGGAGCCAGCCCCAGCCAGGGATCATTTGCCGGCGTCTTGAACAGTTCCGCGTATACCCACTGGTTCAAGACCGCCTGGGACTCGCTGATGTGCCCGGTCGACAAACGTTCGTGGACTCGACGATACATGAGATGCGTGTTGTACAGGGTATCCACCGCAACACTGTCGCGAAAAGTCCTGATTTTCCTCATCACCGGATCCTCAACCCGCATTTTCGACACGGCGAATAACATGGCATTCTTTGCATCAGGCCGGCCCTGCTGGGCTCGGATCACCGCCAAGGCCTGCTTTGACAGGACGGGTACCGGCTCCATTTTTGCCGCGCTCCGCCAGAAGCTCGTCATCTCCGCCAGGTCTTCCGGCTTCGGCCCGGCTCCAACCAGGCGACTGAAAAAGGTCGCGGGGTGTCCAGCTTGGGTGCGTGAATGGGCCTCCATGCGGGTCAGCAAGGCCGCCCAGTCTTCCCGGGTTCGCTTCAGTTCGACCTGGTGGTATGCACGGAGGGTCTCCCCTCGATCGGCACCCGTACCACAGTGCCTCGCCAGCTCCGTCATCTGTTCCAGCCAGCGACGAAAGGCCTCCGGCCTGAACAAGCCCGGAAGGACATCCATTACTTGCCCATCCGGAAGCCAGGCATAATGCGCGCTGTTACCGGTGATCGTCTGTTCCAGTTTTCGACCGTCTCCGAATGAAATCGTCAACTCAGGTATCGGGCGCTCGGATTCCCAGCAGAGAATAAAGTCCTCGCGCAAGCGTTTAGCAATGGCGGGGTCGGTATAGAGAACGGTCCGAAAAAACCGGCTGTTTGCGCAACTGCGCTCATCGTACAGATTCCCCAGCAGGCGCAGGTAAATGATGGGCTTCCCCTGTTCCTGGGCGACCTTCCTGGCCGCACGCTGGTCGGTGTACCAGTAAAGGCCGGACAGGGCGGCATCCTTCTGCTGCGCGGCGTGATCGATCACCTTCCGGAAAGCGGCAAATTGCTTCACGTCCGCCGGGGGGGGCGCCGGGAGGCCGGTGATCCCCGGGAAGGCGCCATGATGGACCCCGTACATTTTGTCGATCCAGGGCTTGTGCCGAAGCACGGTCTCGTGAAGGGCGCGTGGTCCCGCGAGGCGCAGCGCCTCGGCCCGCTCCACGAGTTCCCCGGAATTCATCTCCGCGAGCTCCGAGGGCACAACGGGGGAACCGTACATCCCACATGCCCCGACGATACCTACGGCTGACACCATCGTCAGCCCACCTAATCCTGTCATCCAGTTTTTCATGGTTAGTATACTCCGGTTGGTTGGTTGACAGGTATAGTAGGCCCGCGAAGAACCCGGATTGTCAGAAACATATAAAAATAAGGTAAAGTGATTGTAAAAGTGGGCCGTCTCCCCGCGATTGCCAATCCGGATAAAATATGGCAACTTCGACCCGCATGACGGTACCGGCCCCCATGATAAAAATGCATACAACGAAAGATGAGCTCTTCACCTGTCCCAAATGTTCGTCCTACCTGTCCATGGATGCCATTCTCTGTATCGAATGCGGCTTGAATCTGCGTACCAATTTCTCCGTTTCCACGGCCAGGCACCCATCCGGTTTGAACAAGCTCCTGTACATGGTGCTGGCTGCAGGCGGGCTGTTTATCCTTGTCAACATCCTGATGCTGAACAAGGCGCCGGAGAACATGACCCATCAGCGACTGAGCAAAAGTATCAACCTCTTTTCTCCGGTGGAAGCTCCCGTGCAACCCGAGCCCTACGTGCCCCCGAAACGCCCGCGGAAAGTCGAGCAGCCAAAGCCCGATCCGGAGCCAAGGCCCCAGCCGA
>JAPYUI010000139.1:0-3134 GCA_029936175.1 Kiritimatiellia bacterium | reverse complement strand
TCAACCTGATTTCCCGCAACTACCTCCTGATGACGGTCAATGGCAAGCGGGAGCAAGTGTATTTTGACCAACTGGAGACCCGCACACGGATCTGCGTGGATGCGGAGTTCAGGAACAAGCAGATAGAGAAGATGACCTACCGCAAACTTGTAGAAATGCGGATGAAAGAGGAATAACCATGCGATTCGTCCTCCGGAAGACAACGATACCCTGCTACGCCCTTCGGCAGGACATCTATGCCACGGTGATTGACACACTGTAAGCCATAGGATGTAGTAGGCACAGGGACGAACGGACAATATTCATGGATCACGGCAACCTTCAAGGCCTCAAGAGCGACTTTCAAAAACTTCTACACGAACTACACCCTGTGTATTTTTCCGAATCGCCGGAAAACGAAGAGGTTTTGAATATCCTTCCACTCGAATGCGTGGAGCTCCTCCGCAGTTTGCCGGAACCGGGCAGTGAGAAGAACGGTTTTCACCCAGGCTCCATGAGCTTCATCGACAGCACCTTCATGCAAACCCCCGAGGGGGTAGACGAACGCCTTCGCACGCGACTCGATCTCTTACGCCGCGCGAGCAATGCACGCGACGAAGTTTCCATCAAGACGCCCTACCACACGGTAGAGGGGATCTTCCCTATCATCGTACAGAACCAGATTATTCACACCCTTTGGACCGGCCCCCTGAAGGTCGACGAATTCGTCGAAGGTGATTACCAGACCATCAGCCGACTGACCGACCTGGAACTGGAAGATATACAGGTCATCACCGAGCGAACCCCCACCCTCTCGCCCGACGAACTCGAGAGCATTCTAAAACATTACCGCTTGATGGCCACGATCCTGACCCAGGCGATGAACCCGGCCGCGCAAGTGGACACTCCGCGCGAACCGGAAATGGAACGCAAAGCTCACGATCATGCTCTCAGTGCCCTGGCCGGCGGCTTCGCCCATCACTTCAACGACTTGCTCTCGATTATTCTCGGCTACAGCAGCTACCTGCTGAACCACGAGAACCTGTCCGAGGAATCCACCGGAGTCCTGCAGCGCATTGCCGAAGCAGCCCAGAAAGGGCGTCGACTCACCCGTGACCTGCTCGGCTTCTCCGGACAGACGGACGAAGCAGAAAAAGTCTGCAAAATCCACGGGATCTTCAATGAAGTGGTATCGCTGCTCGAGTCACAGTCCGACTCGAATGTCCGTTTTGTCCGCAAACTGCGCGCGGAGTACGACCAGGTGCTTGCCCGACCGAACGAACTTCAACAGATCGTGTATAACATGCTTTCCTGCGCCATGGATTGCCTCGCCGAGGGCGGCGGGGAAATTTCCCTGCGCTCCGTCAACACCGAGCTACCCCAGGAGGATGGAAAAGGGTCCCGTAAGCATATACGAATCGATGTTTCTGACAGCGGAGCCCTCGCCACGCACACCGGAGAAGAACCCCTGCATGAAGCCCTGCTCGAGCAGGAAATCCAAGAGGAAGAGGTCAGCCTGTCCAGCCTGCATAATATCGTCCAGAACCTGGAAGGCACCGTTGCAGTGACCACCGACAGTATCGGGATCACCCATATCGAAATCCTCCTCCCCGTCTGGACGGGCGAACCATTGGAGGCTCAGGCTTCGCGCCCTGCCCGTCTCGTATCCAGTCGCGTCTGGGTCGTGGACGACGATCCGCTCTTCCGCGACATGTGTACCAAGGTCCTGGACGAGGACGGCCACGAGATAACGCCCTACTCCGATGGACACGAGATGCAGGTTGCCTTCGAAAAGGCGGGAGACAAACCCGACCTGATGATCTTCGACTTCTCCATGCCTGAGTACAACGGACTCGAACTGCGTGAATGGTTGCAGGGCATGGGTTACGATATCCCCGTCATCATGGTTAGCGGACTTTCGACCAGTCACCCCGATATCAAGCGTGCCCTGAAGATGAAAAAAACCTTTTATATCCAGAAGCCGTTTTCCTACCGCGAACTGGCCGATCTCGCCAGTGTCGCCATGGGCGAAACCCTGCTCGGCGAGTAGGCAAGGCCCTGGTGGTCGTTTTTCATTCTCGGGGGAAAGCTCCCGCGAGGGGCCGGGTATGCCGGGAGGATATTGTCTACACGTGGTTCACACGAAACGAGCAAAAAGACGGGCTGGGCGGAATCGAGGGGAGAGGTGGATCATCCATGAATAACGAGCCATATGAACTGCTTGATTTTGGCGAGGGCCGAAGGCTGGAACGCTTTAGCAAAACGATTTTCGATCGACCGGCACCCAACGTGGACGATACCGCAAAATCGAGCCCGGAAAAATGGGCCGAGGCGGATGTGCGGTACGAAAGGGACGCAGACACCCGTGGCCCAGGCGAAGCGGGAGGTCAATGGACAAGCAGGACCACCCTTCCCGATTCCTGGCCCTTTGAAATGAACGGGCTCCACCTCCGGCTCCGACCGACACCCTTCGGCCAGTTGGGTATCTTCCCGGAGCAGATCGAGAATTGGACCTGGATTCAATCCCAGGTTCGCAGCCTCCTGGACGAGGTGCCGACTCCGGGGGACGCGGCCGCTTCGCCCCGGATTCGCGTGCTGAACTTGTTTGCTCACACGGGTGGATCGACGCTGGCCGCGGCGGATGCCGGGGCGGAAGTGGTCCATGTTGATGCAGCCAGGAACAGCGTTGCCTGGGCAAAGCGAAACGCGGAGTGCTCCGGGCTGGAAAAAGCACCCATCCGGTGGATTGTTGAGGATGCCACCTTGTTTGCCAAGCGGGAAGTCAAGCGGGGAAACCGGTACGAAGGGATCATCCTCGATCCTCCTAGCTACGGGCATGGTGCGGCAGGACAAACATGGGCCATTCAAAAACACCTGGTGGCCCTCTTGCGCAACTGTGGCGAATTGATCAAGGAAACAGGACGCTTTGTCCTGTTGACATGCCACACCCCCGGGCTCGGGCCATCCGAGTTACAGGAGATGGTGGCCGACACCCTGTTTTGCGGCAATCACGTTGAAACCATTGCCCAACCCACATCGATCACGTCTTCTTCGGGGCGTGATTTTCCGACAGGAACCGTTCTCCGCTGGCGTTCGTGATTACCGACAATCCTCAGCTGGTGATCATCTCCACCCTTGAGGGCAATGCCAAACAT
>JAPYUI010000138.1 GCA_029936175.1 Kiritimatiellia bacterium | reverse complement strand
GATTGCGCAAAAGGAAAATGACAATCTCGGATTGGAAGCCGACCTCGCATCGGTAACCAACGA
The DNA here is from genome assembly GCA_029936175.1 of Kiritimatiellia bacterium. Classification (GTDB taxonomy): domain Bacteria; phylum Verrucomicrobiota; class Kiritimatiellia; order SS1-B-03-39; family UBA6053; genus JAPYUI01. The sequence goes on along the minus strand of JAPYUI010000138.1, from coordinate 11,828 downwards.
GCGTGACCGCGCCGAAAAGGAACTGGACCTGTGCCTCGCGCAACTCCATGGAGATGACGGAAAGGCGACCGGCGACCTCGAGGGCCTTATCGCTGGCATCATCCGGGTAAACAATCCATGGAACTTCGTGGTACTCAATATCGGCCGGGAGGGAGGTGTTCTCTTGAATGTTGAGGCCACCGTCTACCGGGGGGAAGTTGACGTGATCGGAAAAGTGCGCGTCATCGATATCCAGGAAAACACGTGTATTGCGGAGATCGATCGGGAGTTCAGCAACCTGGAAGATATCCAGACGGGCGACAAAGTCGTATTCTAAACCCCTTTGATCGGCACCACGCTTAACCGGCACGCGGACACGTAGTGGTCACCTTGAGCGGTGGCCGTCAACGAACGAGGTTTCGATTTCCCAGCTAACGAAACCCATGACGGACGCCTTGCTGTCGCCTGTAATTTTTGACCTGGACGGCACCCTGATTGATTCGGTTGCGGATCTTGCCGATGCTACGAACGCGGCGCTCTCCCGGGAACAGCTCCCCCCGCATCCCATAGAGGCTTACCGAACCTTTGTCGGAGACGGGATAACGCAACTCGTGTTGAGAGCACTGCCCAAGGACCGACGCGAGGACCAGGGCTTCGTGGCACAGGTACAAGACCACCTGCGCGAGGCCTATGAGCAATGCTGGATGAATAAAACGGTCCCCTACCCCGGCATCGGCGCCCTCCTGACGCAACTGCAAACGCGCCAACAAGCGATGGCCGTTCTTTCGAACAAACCGCATCCCGCCACCGAAGAACTGGTGCGCGGACTTCTCGGGGAATGGACCTTCTCGATCGTCCAGGGTGCCGTACCCGGTATGCCGCTGAAGCCGCATCCCGCGGCGGCCATTGACCTCGCCGCCCGGTTGGACGCCGCCCCATCACATTGTTTCTTCGTAGGGGACACCAATACCGACATGCAAACAGCGCGTGCAGCGAAGATGCGAGCCATCGGCGTTACCTGGGGATTCCGAACGGCCGGGGAATTAACCGCTTCCGGAGCGGAGTACCTGGTCGACCATCCCGACGAGATCCTTGCCATCACCAGGGAAAATTGCCGACAAAAAGATTGAAACTCACCCCACAAAGGATTGAGCTGAGTACCATTGAACAAGGCTTCCTGAACTATGAAAAACCATTCCTTCATTCCCTGTCTTTGCACCTTAGTCCTCCTGGGCGGCACCTCTCAAGCCTTGGAACGACGCATCACCGACGGTTTGCATATAGCACCCGTCACCAGTGGCGACATCCAGGACGACACCATCGCCTTCGGCTGGCAAGGGGCCTATGATTTCAGCCGATGGCTAACCACCGAGATCAGTTATTCCTACTTTGAAGATTCGCTTCCCCTCTCCATCCTGGACAGTATTCTTCTTCCGGCGGGATCGGGCGTGGACACCCATGTACACGAAGTTGCCGTGACCGGGCGCATCCATATCTGGCATAACGAGGTCGCAACCCTTTATGCCGGTGCCGGCATAAACATGCTCTTCATCAACGAAGATGCAGAAGGCGTAAATAGAGCTATCGCCGCCAACGGGGCAAGCAGCCTCATCTCTGGCTTCTCTGTTGATATCAAAAAAGACCTCGGCTACCACGGCGCGATCGGTGGCGAAATATCGCTACACAAGCACTGGGAGATCTTCGCAGAATGGCGCTACGTATTGCAGGAAGCCGAAACAGACTTCAACCTCGTCAGTCCGGCAGCTAACGGACAAACGGCCACGCGGAAAATTGACCGCGACATCGGCTTCAACCACCAGATGGTTCGCTTTGGGGTAAATTACCGATTTTGATTGCCGGGCCACCGAAAGATCCGTGCCCGGAAAGGGAACCGTAGCCCTCCTTTAAAGCGAGGGGGCACCCCGGCTATTCCAATTCCGGAAGCCCGGGATCATCTTTCGGAACCGGACCCTGTTGGCGTTCCTGATCCTTCAGATCCTGGTACAAACCATCGATAATCCGGCTGGATATTTCCTTATCATTTACCTTCGGCGGCGATTTTATATCGAAGGTTTTCGATTCCCATTCCCTGATCGTGGCCTGCGTATTGGCGATCTTTTCCATGCGCCTGCGTTCACGGTCTTCACCATTGGCAACAGGGATCCCCGGCGTGTCAAAAGTTGTTTCTGCCGGAGCCGAAGATCCACCAAAAATAATCATTCCTGTGCCCAGGCCCTTTAAGGTGAATCCCAGCAGAAACCCGATACACAGCCCAACCCCAATGCCAATCCCCAGCAGCTCAAATCCCGCAGGGTTCTGCACCTTGCGGCGGCGATTGCTGCCCATGCGGTGGGTCTTGCTGTTGCGCAATTCACGCTTGCTGTAATATTTGCGGGCCTCGGGAAACATCTCCACGCAATATAGCATGCTCGGGCCGTTTTGTATGCACTAATCCCCCTGGAGACGGGGCCTAAGTCCCGCCAAAACCTGGTGAATCGCACGAATTAAATGTTCACGGATAACCTGGCTTTGCTTCCAGACCGCTTCCTGGCATTCGGTGTAGATTTTTCGACCCGACTCGGTTTCGATCTCAATCGCCTCGTAGCCCAGCTCACGCACATCGTACGGGCTCGCCCGCATATCCAGCTCCCGCGCTTCCACCGCCAGCCAGAAGGCGTCGGCGATCAACTCGCTATCGATCCAGGGCGAGAGCTTGTGGGCCCACTTATACAAGTCCATGTTCGCATGCAGGCAACCCGGTTGTTCGAAGTGCTCCCGGGTATTGTGCCGGGGTTGCAAGTCGTTCATCGGAACAGCTTCTTTTGAAAAAAAACGAAAGGCATCAAAATGACTGCAACAGATGCGCGTGCCCCCCACAAACGCGACCAATTCGGCGTGGGGCATTCGTAAGGGAAGGCTCGCGTGGCGGACATCCCGCTCATTGTACACCATGGCCCACTCATGCATCCCCATGCATCCGAAAAAAGGTGCCCGATGGGCGGTCGCTTCCAATAATTGGACGATCCATTGGGCGGCTGAACGCCGGGACTCCGGAAGGGAATCCGGATAGAGCCCGATGCCCTGTACGCCATCACTAAAATGCCGACGTGCCAGAAATTCTTCCGCGGATCCTTCCAGGTAGACCTGCATACCCGGGGACCAGCGCAAGAGCTGCGCCGGACGGTAGTTGTAATACTCGAACAGGAAATCATGCACCGGATGGGGCACTCCCTTGTGCCTGCGTTCCAGGTGCGCCTCCAGGAAGGGTTTCAGGCGATCCTGGTGGGCCGCCTCGCGGGCGCGCCACTCGGCTTCCGGCAGGAACCGGACCTCGCTTGGACTTTGCTGGGTGATTTCCATTGGCAATGTAATGGTGCCGCGTAAGGTAACCCTATTCTCAACGAATATAAACAGCAAATCGCAATGACTGAAAATCCAAGGGGCTACAGGTACAACCCGCTCTCCAAGCGAGCCGGCCGTACGTTCATCATCTTATTTTTTGTCGTCACAGTCACGGTGATCAGCTTTCTCACCCGTGGACTGGGTCCCTATATCAATCACCTACGTTACGAAGCCAAGAGTTCACTCAATTTCTACAAGTGCATGGGGGTCATCTCTGGAGACACGATTCGCGTAGTATCCAACCGTACGGCGGTCGAGAAGATCGTGCGCATCGCGGGAATACAGGCTCCGCCCCGGCCGGGCAGCCCGGGCGCAGCGGCTTTTCTCTCAGCAACCGGCTGTCCAGCACATGAGCTGCTCAATCTTTCAGGTATCAGCCGCAATGCCCTGCAAATCTGGGTGTATAAGCACCTGCTTGACCTGGAGTTCACCAACCACGTCGATGACCATGGCTATGAGCTGGTTTACGCCGAAAAAAATGGCGTGGACATCGGCTACAAACAACTCCGCGCGGGTCAAGCCCGGGTGACCGATATGCCACAAAAATACCGCACCGATTACCTGGTTTTTGAACAGGAAAGCAAAGATAGCCGAGCGGGTGTCTGGCGATTCCCTCCCCCCGTCGAGAAATGAGTAAGCGCGATGGGAAACCGAAGAGTCCCCCCGGGTTGCCCTAAAGGGCCTGCGTCTAAAGTGCCCCGCCGCAGGGCTTGCATCGCCGGGTCAATCATCTAATACATCCCGGAAGTAGCAGAGCCGAAGCATGAGTAACGTACGTACCCAGAATAACCTCTATCGCGATGCGGACAGCTTTGCCGATCGCCATATCGGTCCCCGGGATGAAGACCTTCCGTCCATGCTGGAAACCATTGGCCAGACCAACCTTGATGGCCTGGTCGATGCCGCCATTCCTGCGGACATCCGTCTCACCCATGAATTGGACCTTCCCCCGGCATTGACCGAAACCGAGGCGACGAAACAACTCCAGGCTATCGCAGAGGAAAACCAGGTGTGCCGCAGCTATATCGGACAGGGCTACCATGCCTGTAATACCCCCAAGGTGATCCTGCGCAACGTGCTGGAAAATCCGCAGTGGTATACACCGTACACCCCGTACCAGGCAGAGATCGCCCAGGGACGACTGGAGGTCTTGCTGCATTTTCAAACCATGATCACCGACTTGACCGGCATGGACCTCGCCAATGCCTCCTTGCTCGATGAAAGTACCGCCGCCGCTGAAGGGATGACGCTCGCGCATCGCATGCTGAAGCGAAAGGATCCCCGCAACGTATTCTTCATTGACGAACAGGTGCATCCGCAAACGATCCAGGTCATCAAGACACGAGCCAAACCACTCGACCTCGAGGTGGTCATTGGAGACTTCCAGGAAACCGGGTTCGGTGAACAGGTCTTCGGTGCCCTCGTCCAATACCCGGACACACGGGGGAGCGTGCATGACTACCAGGGCTTCTGTGACCAGGCACATGCGCAGAACGTTACGGTCATCGTGGCAGCGGATATTCTTTCACTGCTTGTACTCCCCGCACCCGGGGGCTTCGGTGCGGATATCGTCGTTGGCAACACCCAGCGCTTCGGCATGCCCATGGGCTTGGGCGGACCGCATGCGGGGTATATCGCGGTAACAAGGGAATTCCAACGCCAGGTTCCCGGTCGCATCGTTGGCATCTCAACCGACGCACACGGCCACCCGGCCTTCCGGTTGTCACTCCAGACACGCGAACAACACATTCGCCGCGACAAGGCGACAAGCAACATCTGCACCGCGCAGGCCCTGCCCGCCATGGTAGCGGCCTTTTATGCGATATATCACGGACCGAAACGACTACGGCAAATCGCTTTGAACGCGCATTTGCAAACCAGCCTGGTAGCGGATCAAGCCGAGGCAGCCGGATATCAACTCGTCTCCCCGCAGGTCTTTGATACCCTCGTCCTCTCCGGCGGCCCGCGCAGGCAGGATGAAATCCAGTCCGCCGCTGATGCGATCGGCATCAATTTCCGCTATTACCCGGACGGCTCAACCGGTATCGCCCTGGATGAAACCGTGACCCTCCAGGACCTGTCCGACCTGCTTTGGACCCTCGACATCAAGCTCGATGGCGAGGATTTGTCCGCCTGCTTGGAGCAAACCGAACCGCGTATGCCGACCGCATCCCACCGTCCCCCGGACTACCTGGGCCAAGCCGTGTTCAATCGTTTCCACTCCGAAACCGAGATGATGCGTTTTCTCGACCTGCTCCAGCAACGGGACATCGGCCTGACCGACTCCATGATCCCGCTCGGATCTTGTACCATGAAGCTGAACGCCGTGGCGGAGATGAGCCCCGTTACCTGGCCCGGCTTCGCCAGCCTCCACCCCTTTGCACCACTCGACCAGGTCCGGGGCTATGACAGACTGCTCGGCCAGCTCGACGACTGGTTGTCGGAGATCACTGGTTTTCATCGCGTGTCACTGCAGCCTAACGCCGGGTCACAGGGCGAATACGCAGGCCTGATGGCCATACGCAGCTACCATGAGAGCCGCGGGGAAGGCCAGCGCCGCATCTGCCTGATCCCTAAATCGGCCCACGGGACCAACCCGGCTTCCGCCGTCATGGCAGGCTTACAGGTGGTGCCGGTCGAATGCGACAGCGATGGTAATATCGACCTCGCCGACCTTGAAAAACGAGCGGCTGATCACAAGGAAAGCCTCGCGGGCCTGATGATCACCTATCCTTCGACCCACGGCGTTTTCGAGACCACCATCCGCCGCATCTGTGACATCATTCACGAGTACGGTGGCCAGGTATACCTCGACGGGGCAAACATGAATGCCATGGTGGGCCTCTGCCGACCGGGTGACTTTGGCGCCGATGTCTGCCACTTGAACCTGCACAAGACCTTCTGTATACCGCATGGCGGCGGCGGACCCGGCATGGGACCCATCGGCGTGATGGAGCACTTGACCCCTTTCCTCCCCGGGCATCCGCATACCGATACCGGCCCGACCGCGGTCGGCCCGGTATCCGAAACCCCTTACGGAAGTGGTGCAATATTGCCGATTTCCTACACCTACATCGCGATGATGGGGACGACGGGATTGAAAAAAGCCACCCAGCTGGCCATTCTCAATGCCAATTACATGGCCCAGCGGCTGGATCCCCACTTTCCCGTGCTGTACCGGGGTGCCTCGGGCCTGGTCGCCCACGAGTGCATCATCGATTGCCGGCCCTTAAAAGCAGTGGCAAATATCGAGGTGGAGGATATCGCCAAGCGCCTGATGGATTACGGCTTCCATGCCCCGACCATGTCCTGGCCGGTGCCGGGCACCCTGATGATTGAGCCGACTGAAAGTGAATCGAAGGAAGAATTGGATCGTTTCTGCGATGCGATGATTGCGATTCGAGAGGAGATCAGGGAAATCGAGAACGGAGAGGCAGATGCGGACAACAACGTGTTGAAAAATGCGCCACATACACAGGCCGTCGTGGTTTCAGATGACTGGGCTTATCCCTACAGGCGGGAGAAGGCCGCATTTCCGGCACCCTGGAGCCATGCCCGTAAGTTCTGGCCAACGGTGAGCCGGATCGACAACGTGGCGGGTGACCGCAACCTGATCTGCACCTGCGATTCAGTGGAAACGTATGCCTGAGGATTCTTCACATCCGGGCGACCAAGGCCACGCCTAGCGTTTTTTTTCCTTCTTCGTCGGGGCCTTTTTCTTCCGGCTACGGCCCTGGTACTCCGGTGCCGCCAACTCGGTCGCCTGCCCCAGGTCGCCCTGCTGCTCCATCCAGGCCGCAAGCTTGGCCTGCAAGGCGGCCTTGACCTCCGCGTATTCCGGGTTGTCCGCCAGGTTCTTCCACTCGTACCAGTCCTTCTTCACGTCGTAGAGTTCAACCGCGGGCCGGTGGTGATAGCGCCGCACTTTCTCCGCGGCATCGGTGTCGCCGGATTCAGCCTTCCGCACCCAGGACTGGAAGGTCGGTGATTTCGTGCAGGCATTGGTGAACTTGATCCCGGGCGTCAGGTTGACGATGAGCTTGAAGCGATCGCTCCGCACGGAGCGAATGCCGAAGCTTTCAGAGCCGTTGATGATCCCCCGGGTTGTCATGATCCCGTACACATGATCCTTGTGGTGGGTGCTTTCACCACGCAATAGCGGAAGGAGGCTCCGGCCCTCGAGTACTGGATCGGGCATACCACCAGCCGCCTCGACAAAAGTCGGCAGCACATCGATAAACTCGATCAGCGCGTTGCTGGTCTGGTGCGGCTTGATCTTCCCCGGCCAGCGGGCGATGCAGGCACTCTGGAGCCCCATGTCGTAACAGGTCCACTTGGCAAAGGCGAAACCGGAGCCCTGCTCGCTGGTCACGATGACCAGGGTATCCTTTGCCACGCCGTGCTTCTTGAGCAGGTCCAGGAGTTCCCCCACCTGGCTGTCGTAATAGGTGATTTCTGCCAGGTACTTGACGAAATCTCCCCGGGTCTCCGGTGTGTCGACAAAATAGGGAGGCAGCTCCACCAAGGCCGCATCGTATTGTGACGCATCCCCCTTGTTCCAGGGCGAATGCGGTTCATTGGAACAGGCAAACAGGCACCAGGGTTGATCCGCCGCCTTGCACTCGGCCATCATCCCATCGATTTTATCCATGTCGGGGTTATTGCCCCTGGAGCTGTATTCGAAGGGAAACACCTCTTTCGGTTTGATGTGGGTCTTTCCACTCAGGGCCACGCGGTACCCCAGCGGCTTAAGGTACTGCACCACGCTCTTCGTACCATCCCTGGCGAAGGTATGGTTGGGATAGGCCCCGCTTTTGACCGGATAGAGGCCGGTGTAGATATTGTGCCGGGTGGGCGAACACATGGGCGCAGCCTGGAAGCACTGGGTGAAGCGCATGCCCTCGACGGCCAGCCGGTCGATATTCGGGGTGAGTGCCTGGCCCCCGTAGCAACCGATGTCCCTGTGCGTGCAATCGTCGGCGATGATAAAGAGTAAGTTAGGCCTCAACGCGGCAAGGGATACGGTGGCGAAAGAGCATAGCAGGATCAGTATAGTCTTCATAGGGCGTCCCGGTGGTTGAGAGGCGATCCAATCAGAAATCAATCGGCCGGTCATATATTTTCAGGAGTGGAATAACACAAACGGGGAGAATTACAGCTTCCCCCAGATCTCCTCCATCACCGCAAACATCCTGGGATCATGTTCCTTTAACTCGGCGCGGACAAAAGGATAGAAATCGTTCTGGGCAAAATAGGCTTCCGTGCTTTCGGCAAAATACTCGTAGATATTATTCAACCCGTAGTGGCGCACCTTGCGCCCGGTGTACAGGAGCACATTTTCGTAAATCCCCTCCTTTTTTGCCGCGGCATAGGCATCCCGGATACCCGCATGATCGTGACCCACGACCCGCTTGTGATAGGCATGGGCCAGTTCGTGCAGGACGACCCAGGGATGCTTGCGCATTTGTCCGGCACTGATCAGGGCCTTTGCACGCGGGATATGCACCATTTTTTCAAGCCGCGGATCATAGCCCCGGCCCTTCAGCCATCCCACGGACGGATGAAACTGCATGGCGCCGAGTGCCGCGTGATGTTTTTCGATCCAGATCGGACAGGTGCGGAGCTTCTCCAGGCGGTCGGGCGGCATGATGACGGAAATCTTGAGTAAATGGGCATCGAGCATCTTGAGGATGCGCGCGCCTTCGGCGTCCTCCAGCAGGGCCGGGTCGACATGGACGGTGAAACCTTCCATCTGTCGGATGACCGGGTCGTAAAAATCCTTACCGGAAAGCGTCGTGATACACAGGAAAAACATGCAGAACCATTTCATGCTGCCATGGTTGCGAATTGTAGATGCGGGTCAACGTTAATCTTGGAAGGAAGCTTCCCTGCTGAGTGGGTATACCCGCAGAATCCACCCCCGGGGCATCCAACCCATTGACACCCAAGCCCGGAACATTTAAGTCTCTGGCATGGTCGACCTGCAAACCAGCGCGCGCCCGGAGGTTTCGATCGTCATTCCCTGCTACAACGGGATGGCCACGATTGAACGCTGCCTGCGCAGTATGCGCGAGGCCCTCGACGGCCAGAACGCCGAGGTGATCATGGTCGACAGTTCCGATGACGGCACCCACCGCTACGTGGAAAAGCATTTCCCGGAAGTCCGGCTTAAGCACCTGGAGGAGAAGGCCCTTCCCGGAAAGGCGCGCAACCTGGGGGTAGCCATGGCCCGGAGCAAGCTCATCGCCTTCCTCGATGCCGACTGTATGGTACCCAAGGCGCATCTCATCAACATCCTCTCCTCCTTTGAACACCACCCCGAGCAGGCCGCCATCGTGGGGCGCGTGGAAAACGGCAATCCCGGCCTCGCGAGCTGGGTGTCGTTCATTTCGGAATTTAACGGGTTCTTCGGGAACCAGGCTCGACAGCCTATCGGCAGCCTGCCCACCTACTGTGCGGTATATCAACGGGAGGTCTTTGAACGATACGAAGGATTCCCGGAGGATCTATGGCCCGGTGAGGACGCGATCCTGAGCGCGCGGATGGCGGAGAACAACGAGCCGATCTTTCTCGAGCCGACCGTGTGGGTGCACCACAACAACCGGGAAACCATCGATGCGTACCTGTGCCACCAGCGCAGGATTGGCTTCGGCTTTGCCGTGAGTCGCAAACTCCTTCCCCAACTCCCGGGGGCGGAAAAACTCGCTCGATCGGGCCTCTATGTCTGGCCGATGGCGGGTTACCGCGGGGCCATGATGCTCAAGCGCAGCTTTTCCGCCGGCTGGGGATACGGCCTGCGCGCCCTGCTCGTCCTGCCCTGGTACCTGTGCGGTTGCTGGCACTGGATGAAGGGCGCCTGGCACGGGCGCAAGCAGCCCTGAAGCGGTCGGCATCCCGCCCAGCTGGAGTCGGACTACGCTTGACGCAACCTGAACTTTTCCACAAGATTCCGGTCAGGTTAATTCACTGGAGAAAAACCCCATGCAAAAACAAAATCGCCGCAACTTCGTCAAGTCCACCACCGCTACCGCACTGGCCTTCAACCTTCTCCCCGGTTCCGCCAAGGGCGCAAACAGCCGGGTCGCCCTCGGCTGCGTAGGCATCGGCGGTAAAGGCGCCCAGGACTCCCGCGGCGTCGCCGACGCAGGCGCGGAAATGGTCGCGTTCTGTGACGTTGCGAGTCCGAGCAATCCGAAACTGGCCCGCAAGAAGAACAAAGGCGACCTCGTTAATAAGTTCCCGGATGCGAAGCTTTTTGAAGACTACCGCGAGATGATCCGCTCCACGGATATCGATGCGGTCACCGTTTCCACCCCGGACCATTCGCACTTCCACGCAACGGTCACCGCACTGAAGAAGAAGTGCCATGTTTACTGCCAGAAGCCCTTGACCCATTCGATCTGGGAAGCGCGGAAGATGACTGAACTCGCCGCCCGGATGGGCGTAAAAACCCAAATGGGTAACCAGGCGCACGCAGGGGAACCGATTCGACGCGGGGTCGAGCTCATCCGCGCGGGCATTATCGGCAAGGTCAAGCGGGTACACACCTGGACCAATCGGCCGATCTGGCCCCAGGGTATCAAGGAGTGGCCCAAGGGCGAGGCCGTGCCGGAAGGCCTGAACTGGGATCTCTGGATTGGACCCGCGCCCATGCGTGAATACAACCCGGAAATCGCCCCGTTTAAATGGCGCGGGTACTGGGACTTCGGTACCGGCGCCCTCGGCGACATGGCCTGCCACATCATGGACATGCCCTTCTGGGCCTTGAACCTCGCCTCGCCCACCCGCGTGCTTGCCCGGCAGGAAGGCAACACCGATATCTCTGGACCCAGCGCATCGATGATCGATTATCGTTTCCCGGGGAATGAATACACGACGGATGAATTACAATTCATCTGGTACGACGGCTTCAACACGCCGTACACGGGAAAAATGCGCCCGCCGGACGAACTCTGGAAAAATGATTTTCCCACGGCCAATCATGTATTCCGTCGCTTCGACATGATTCTCGAGGGCGAAAAAGGCAAGATGTACTTCGGTCGCAACCGCGAGGACTGGGTGATCAAGCCCGAGGGGGCCCTGGATGGATTTACAGAGCCGGAAAAAACCCTTCCGCGAGCACCGAAAGGTCCGTACCAGGAATTCATCGACGCGATCAGGAACGACGGGGTCGCCCTCTCCCACTTCGCGCATTCCGGTCCGTTTACAGAAACCGTCCTGCTCGGCAACCTCGCGGTGCGCCTGGGCAAGGAAATCAAGTGGGACGCGAAGAACCTGAAGGTAAAGGGTGTACCGGAAGCGGATGCCCTGATCCGCCGGGCGTATCGCAAGGGCTGGGAAATCGAGGTCTAGGGTATCCAGTGACCGCTGCGCTCGCGGGCGGGTGGGTTAGGTCCTTCTCACGAAGATCCTCCCGGTTTCTTGCGAAGACCGATGCCCCCGCCACC
>JAPYUI010000355.1 GCA_029936175.1 Kiritimatiellia bacterium | reverse complement strand
GGCATCGCTTGATGGGCATTCCCCGCATGGTCAAATGCGGCCTGGGCTTGATCCTCTGGACCGGTGTCGCGGCCGGGGAGCAGCGCCCGGGGGACCGGGCCGATTCCTTCGTCAAGGCCCCGCCCGCAGCGGTCCGGCTCGACTGGGCGCTCGAGGAGGGGAACGGCCTGGTGCTCCGGGAGGGTCCCCTCGTCTTCCCGGTGTCCGTGCAGAACCGGGCCGGGTCGTCCCTGTCCGGGTCGCTTCGCTGGACGGTAAAGGATGACGAGGGCACGGTGCTGAGGCGTTCCGAGGAGGCGCTTGTCCTGGCGGCCGATACGTCGATCGCCGTCAAGCAGGTCTACCAGGCGCCGGGGCCGGGCTTTTACCAGTTTCACTGCGCCTTCCATTCCGCCACGCTTAAAAAGCCGGTCACCCTGGTGAAGTTCGTGGGCTACCGGCCGGGGAAGATCACGTCGCGGTTGACCCGTGAACCCGATTTTGACGGGTTCTGGGAGGAGACCCTGGCGCAACTGGCCCGGGTGGATCCCGCTTTCAAGCTGGAGCGCAAAGCCGGCCGGGACTCCGCCACCCACGAGGTCTACGAGGTCTCCATGCGCAGCCTGGGCGGGGTGCGGGTGCGCGGCTGGTACGAGAAGCCGAGGGGCAAAGGCCCGGTGTCCGCCCTGCTCCGGTTGCCCGGGTACGGCGAGAACATGAAGCCGACGGGCCGCGCGGACCCCCTCGCGTATTTTTCCTTTAACGTGCGCGGGCACGGGAACAGCACGGAGGACGTGCCGGGTACCCCGTATGATTACTGGATCCGCGGGCTGGACGACAAGCAGGGCTACTACTACCGGGGGGCCTATGCCGACTGCGTGCGGGCGGTCGACTTCCTGGCCACGCGTCCCGAGGTCGATATGGCCCGCCTGGGGGTGACGGGTGTCAGCCAGGGCGGGGGCTTGAGCCTGGCCACCGCGGCACTCGATGCCCGCATCCGCTTCTGCGCCCCCGATATCCCCTTCCTGTGTGACTGGGCCCGGTACTTCAAGACCTCCACGTGGCCGGAGATGAACAAGTGGGTCGCCGCCAAGCCCGAACGCGGCTGGGACCGCACGCTGCGGACGATGAGCTACTTCGACACCCTGAACTTTGCCGACCGCATCACCTGCCCGGTCCTGCTCAGCCTCGGGGTGCAGGATGCGATCTGCCCGCCCGGCACGGTGTTTGCCGTGTATAACCGCCTTGCCGGGAAAAAGGCCTTCCACGCCTACCCGAACGCGGGGCACGGGGTGCCGGCTTCGCACCGGTCGCTCCGGCGCGCCTGGATCAGGGAGCAGGCCGGCCGGGTCGAGACGCCATAGGATGACCGGTCGCCAGGCCCGGCGGGGAAGGGGCTCAACCCGCGGCAGCGGCCTTCAGCGCCTTCTCGATCAGGGCCTTCGTCTTCAGGGATCCCTCCACCGGGTCGATGCCGTGGCCCTCGAACTCGATGGAGATGACCCCGGAGTAGGCGGAGTCATAGACGATCTTGAGCATCCTGAAGTAGTCGGTGTGCGTCTCGTTGCCCTGGGCGTCGAATTTCAGGGCCTTGGCGCAAAGCGCCGGGGCGTAGGGCAGGCTCTTGGTTACGCCCTCGTAGCGGTCGTAGCGCCCGAAGTTGTTGAAGTCGGGCAGCAGCCCGGCGTTCGGCCGGTCGAGCAGCTTCATCGCCGCCACCAGCCAGTCCGGGTCCTGTGAGTTTCCCCCGTGCGGCTCGATCACCACCTTGACCGGGGTGGGCTTGGCGTAGTCGCACAGGGTGCCCAGGCCGTCCGCCGCGTGCTTGAGGTTCTCCTCCGGTTTCCCGCCGGAGCGGCAATTGACCCGTACCGCGTCACAGCCCAGTTGCGCGGCGCAATCGATCCAGCCCTTGTGCTCGTCCACCGCGCGGGCCCGTTGAGCCGCATCCGCGGCATCGAGCTGGTTCTTGGCGTCCACGAGGATAAGCACATTCTTCATGCCCTCACCGGTCGTGCGTTTCACCAGTTCCCCCACGTAGGCCCGGTCCGTGTGCTTGCCGTTGAAGGGCCGGTTCCAGTACTCGATGTGCGTGATCCCGAGCTTTTCCTTCGCCAGGGCGGGGTAGTCGAGGTGCTTGAGCTTCCCGCTGCCGATCCAGCGGTGGAAGGTGTATTCCTGGATACCGATCGGGAAGCGATCCGGGTCGTCCTTGCCGGCGGCCAGGAGGGCGGGGCCCAGGCCGAGGAGGGGCCCGGCGCCTGCCGCGCTGCGAATGAA
>JAPYUI010000354.1 GCA_029936175.1 Kiritimatiellia bacterium | reverse complement strand
AATTTTAATCCCCGGGATTTCGCTCAAGCCCCTTGCCAACTTTCGGGCGTGGGTATGATCATCCGCCAAGCGTTCGCGATTATGTACAAGGGCATGGTGTGCGCCAGCGGCAATGATCCCAACCTGTCGCATTCCCCCGCCAAACAGCTTGCGAAAACGGCGCGCGCGCTCCACGAATTCGGTGCTCCCCGCAAGGGCCGAGCCCACGGGTGCGCCGAGGGCCTTGGAGAAGCAGACACTTACGCTGTCGAAGTCCCTCGCGTACGCCGATTCGGATATGCCGGTCGCCGCGCTCGCGTTCCACAACCGGGCCCCGTCAAGGTGGGTCTGCATGTCGGCCTCGCGAGCCGCCCCGCATACCGCCTCGATCTGCTCCAGCGGCCAGATGGCCCCGCCGCCTCGGTTGTGCGTTTGCTCGACCGCGAGCAGTCGGGTGGGTGGAAAATGTACATCGCTTGGACGTAGTGCGGCCCGAACGTCGTCGGCGGAGAAGAGGCCGCGCAGCCCCGGCAAAACCCGGCAACTGACCCCGGACAGCGCCGCGGGTCCGCCCCCCTCGTACCAGTAGATATGTGCGTTGGCATCCAGCAGCATTTCGTCACCCGGCTGGGTGTGGCAGCGGATCGCCACCTGGTTCGCCATGGTTCCCGAGGGGACAAAAAGTGCGGCTTCTTTCCCGAGGAGTTCTGCGGTTGCCCGCTCCAGTTCCCGGACTGTCGGGTCGTCCCCCAGGACATCATCCCCCACCTCCGCCCCGGCCATGGCCCGGCGCATGGCGTCATCGGGTTGGGTGACGGTGTCGCTGCGCAGGTCTATGTCCTTATGGTTCATGCCTTGATCTCCGGGTCATTCGGTTGCATTGCTAGCGTATTCTTCACCATTCGGTCGAGACCTGTGTCGACAGGATTGTGAATAACCCCTAGGGTTCAGCTCATGAAAGCTACCCGATTGTCCGCCCGGATAAGGCGCAGGATCAGACGGCCCGGTTGGTGGATGTTTCTGTTCACCCTCCAGATGTTCGCGCAGGCGGGCGGTCCGAACATCGTCTACATTCTCGCCGATGATGTCGGCTACGGGGATCTCTCCTGCTACGGGCAGCAACGCTTTCAAACCCCGCATCTCGATCGCCTGGCCAGGGAAGGGATGCGCTTTACCGAGCACTACGCGGGCAGTGCGGTCTGTGCCCCCTCGCGCTTCACCCTGATGACCGGCATCCATATCGGCCATGCGCGGACGGAAGGGCAGGGGCAGCAGTTGCGGCCCGAGGAGCGAACGATTTCCGAGATCCTCCAGCAGGCGGGCTACGCCACCGGAATGATCGGTAAGTGGGGGCTTGGGGGACACACCGGCCGACCCGACCTGAAGGGTTTTGATTTCTGGTATGGCTTTCTCGATCAACGCCGGGCGCATTTCCATTATCCCGAGTGGGTGTGGCGAAATGGTGAAAAGGAAATGTTGCCGGACAATCCGAAAAAACATACCCACCACACCCAGGATCTCTTCACGCGCGAAGCCCTGGGGTTTATTCGCGCCCACCGGGAAGAACCCTTCTTCCTGTATCTGCCGTATACCCTGGTGCACGCCGAACTCATCGTGCCCGAGGTGTACGAGAAACCCTTCATCGATCGACTGGATGATAAAGCCGTGGAAACGAAGCCCTACGCGATTTTGCACAGTGGCTACAACCGGCCCCGCTACCGCCATGCGGCTTTTGCCGGGGCGATGACCTTCCTCGACCGGGAGGTGGGGAAGCTCATGGACCTGCTCAAGGAGTTGGGCCTCGACGGGAACACGCTGGTATTTTTCAGCAGCGACAACGGCCCGCACAGTGAAGGCGGCGCGGATCCCCGGTATTTCAATAGCAGCGGCGGCCTGCAGCGGGGAAAGGGCTGGCTCTACGAAGGCGGCATACGGGTGCCGATGATCGCCCGTTGGCCGGGGCGCATCATGGCGGGCAGCACGAGCGATCACCCCTCCTGGTTTCCGGACCTTTTACCCACGCTCGCCGAGATCTGTGGTGTTCCAGCAGATCCGAAAGATGGCATCTCCTTTGCACCCACCTTGCTGGCGAGTGGCAAGCAGGCGAAGCACGAGGCCATGTACTGGTCGTACAACCGCCATCGCGCGGTCCGTGCCGGGCGCTGGAAGCTCTACCGTTTCTACGAGGCGTTCAACGATATCACCCGGTATAAAGATTCCCTGTTCGACCTGTCCGAGGACCCGGCCGAGGCGAAGGACCTGTCATCCCTGCACCCCGAGCG
>JAPYUI010000010.1:43808-56366 GCA_029936175.1 Kiritimatiellia bacterium | reverse complement strand
AGGACCTGCTGGTCAAAGCCGGGATGGAACGGGAGGAAGCGGACAACATCAGCCCGCTTGAGCTCGCGGAAAAGTTCCTGCCCGGCGGCATAGGTATGGGGGTAGGCCCGGGCATGATGCGCATGACCGAGAAGGACTTTAAAAAACTGGATAACCAATTCACGAGCTTGCTCGAAGGCCATCGTCCGGCCATTGAAGAGGCAAAGAAAAGCACGGTTGCCCTCTACAACGGCGAAGACCCGGTCGTCCTGGGTACCGTGGTCGACCCGAACGGTCTCATCCTGACCAAGGCGAGCGACGCCAAGTCGGCGGGCCGCAACCTGCGGGTCGAGATCCGGGGCGAGCGCCAGCCGGCCCGCGTCATCGAGACCTTTGACGAGTACGACCTGGCCCTGGTAAAGGTACCGGCAAAGAACCTGATCCCGGTTACATTCCATACGGGCGAGCAACCGGGTATCGGCGCCTTCCTGGCCGCACCCGGGGCAAGGGGTGATGACCCCATTGCCATCGGCGTGCTGAGTGTTCCTGCGCGCAGCCTGGATGGAAGCGATCGCGGGTTCCTCGGCGTAGAACCTGCAGAAGCCGAAGGCGGTATTCGCATACGCGAGGTGATCCCCGGGACCGCAGCCCTTGAAGCGGGCATTCTCCGCGGGGATATCATCGTTCAACTGGACGGAAAGCATTACGAGTCGATACCGGAATTCATCGCGGTCGTGGGCAAGCACAAACCCGGGGACAAGCTCGCCTTTAAAATCATGCGGGGGGAGGATGAAAAGGAGTATAAAATCGTCCTGGGCACACGCCCAAAGATGGGCGAGCAGCGCCAGGATCGCTTTGATCGAATGAACCAAATGGGCGGATCGTTGAGTAAGACACGCGACGATTTTCACATGGCACTGCAACACGACATGCCCCTGGAACCTGCGGAATGTGGCGGGCCGATCGTCGATCTTGATGGACGGGTACTCGGCATCAACATCGCCCGGGCAGGCCGGGTCAAAACCTACGCGATTCCCTCGCGCCAGATCGTGGAACTGCTGGAGTCGGTGAATACGGTCGAACTGGTGAAGCAGCATAGAGCAGAGGAAAAAAAGGTCGAGTCAGCGCGCTTGCAACGCGCCCATGACGACGCCATCGCCGAGTTGAAGAAGGCCGAGGAGCACCTCCAGGCGGCGCGCAAGAAGGCGGAAGCCGCAAAGAAGAAGCTCGAAACCATCGAGCACTGAAACACCAGCCCTGCCGCGAACACTGCTGCGGAGCACACGCCCCTGGTGGAAGGAGGGGCTACCGGTCCAGGAAATGCCGGATCAGGGATGCACGCTCAAGGTCCAGGGATTCCGCGCAGATCGCTTGACCGGCACGGTTATACCAGTAGCCGGCGTTCCCCAGGTCGCCCTCCTGGCGATGCAGGTGGGCGTGAATCCAGCTGCCACCCGGGCTGTGAATTTCCTGGGCCACCTCGTGCGCGGCATCCCAGGCCCCTTTCGCCGCATACCACAGGGACCTGAGCTCCTCGGACAAGCCCGCCCCGGGCGCATCGTCGCTTGCCACGGATTGCATGAAATCTTCATACTTCATCACTACCTCATTTCCAGTTGATCATCTACGAAGACGCGGAGCCTTTGCACAGGATATTTATTGCCCGATGAATTCAACCCGGTACAGGAACGAGGAACCGCTCGACAGGGTGGCGGGATCGGTATAGCTCGCGGTGCTGGCCGGCCCTACATTGGAAACCGTGGCGATGGCGGTCCAGGTGGGATTGGCCAGGACCGGACTGCGGAAGACCCGGTACGTGCCATAGGGCACAGCCGTCCAGGTGATGCGGCCACCGGCCACCGGGCCGGTTGAGTCGGTGAGCAGAATCGCTGAGCTTCCGTCACGCGGATCCGTCCCGGCAAGAAATTCCTCCAGGTTGCTCAGGTTATCTGCATCGGGATTTCCGCTTGCACCATGCTCGCCCACCGGACTGTTGGGGTTGAAACTGTGCTCGACTTCCCAATCATCCGGCAAGCCGTCGCCGTCGCTGTCCGCCGCATCGGCGACACGGTCCACCTGCACCCGGTAATCGCCCGTGGTGTATTCGGAAAAGCTCCGCACATCGATATAGATCCGCCGGTTGATGCCGGTATTGACAAAATTGACCTCGGCATAAGGCCGATTTCCGGTCGTGGTCGCCTTCGCAAGCCGCGTAAATCCATCCGGATCGTACAGGCGAAGCTCCGCCTCCTTCACCGCCAGCACGCCATTGATCGGCGTAACCCGCACCAGAAACGCTGCATAGGAGTCAGCGTCGAAACAAAAGATGTCGCGATCGTTTCGAATTTCGATACTCGCATCGAGCGCAGCCGCAAAGTTGAGGAAGGTCGCGGACGCCGGGGTGTCCCCATGATCATCGCTCACGATGCCGTTTGACTGCACGTAGGTGCCAAGACACAAGCCCGGCAATACGATCATCCAGCTCTTTTTCATGTCAGCCGATCTCCATGGGTACATTGTTTCGCGCCGACGGCCCTTTTCGCTTTCCACGCAGGAGGGCCAGGCCAACCGAGGCCAGGGTATCCACGCCGGCAAAAGCCAGTCGGGCCGCGGCCCCGATGCGGTACCCGGTGCGGCGGAGCAGGCGCGCCGGGCCGCCGGAGCTTCCAAAATAAGCGGGGGGGGGATTCAGGTAGGCCCAGGCATCGGCCATTTTCTCGGTACGAAAGCCGCCCTTGAACGCGGCGACCGCCCACCAGCGGGGGGCCTTCAGCCCGGGGGAAAGCGCCGACGCTTCACGCTGCCAGGCAGGCACCCGGGCATGCGCAGCCTCCAGTATATCTTCCTCCAGGCGCAGGTCGAATATCCGCTGCACGTATTCCAGGCTACCGGCCAGGGCATCGAGGCATTGCCAGGCCTCAGCCGTTTCCAGTAAACGCGAAGCATCCAGCGTCGCCGCATCCCGCCTCATCAGCAGGGCCAGGTCCACAATGTGAAGCACCTCGCCATGCAGCAATACCTGCACCGGGGCGTCCTCCGACCGGCACAGGCGATACATGGCCGGCATGTGTTTTTTCACGTGCAGGGCAAGCAGCAGGAAATGATCCACGGGATCGGCCTCACGCCAACGCTGCCCATCGACCTCAACCATCCGGGCGCGATCAAAGATGCCGGCGTAATCGATGCGACACAGGCGATAAGGATGTTCCACCGCCCAGTGCAAGTCGCAAAGCAAGCCGCTCACCGGGTGCTTGAGTTGCCAGTGCATGTGATGTCGAAGGAAGTACCCCGGCGGCATATGCTCCTGGAAAAGTTCAAAGCCGGCCGCCGCCGCCACGGACCAGGCATCCCGCGCGCGCTTGCGGGGCACCAGCAAATCAACGTCGGCAAAGGGGCGCCAGGCGGCGCTGCCGTAGAGGCGGCTGCCGACAAAGGGCCCACGCATACAGATACAGGGCACGCCACGCGCCTCCAGCTCGGCCGCCAGGTGCACGGCCTGCTTGAGTTGTTGCGGGTGCGACGCGGCCTGGCGGTAGGCCTCCCGCTTCCAGGCCTGTTCCCGGTCCTCCGATACCGGCCAGGTATCCGATTCCGCGGACGCGGCATACAGGGTGGCACCCAGGCGATTGCGCTGGACCAACTCGGTAAACACGGGATCCGGTGCAGGACCGGGAAGGCGTAGCGGCGCCGGCGAGGGCTCGATAATCCGCGCGTGGATAAAGGCGGCGATGTCCTCTGCGGCCCGGTGTAGCTGCGGGTCGATGCTGTCCCGGGTTTTCATCATTCGGGACTGACCAGTAAGCCCGGATCACCGAACAGGTTGTAAAATTGAAGCTCGAAGGACTGCTGCCCGATCCCGAGGAACATCGCGAGCATACCGTTGACCAGCGCCTCACCCAGGCGCTGCGTATCCTGGCTCCGGTAGATAAACTGGGCCCCCGTGATGCCGTCGACATACAGGTTGTTGAGCAGCGCGTTGTACAGTTCACGATTCATCTGCTCCGACACCTGGTGAATGGCAAAGGCGGACGGCGCGATAACCGCAATGGCCCCGTGGTCGGCGGTGAGCAGGAACTTTTCCGAGGAGGACTGCACGAAGGGGAACTGGTAGATCCCGTTCGCGCAGGTGAACACGCTCACGATGGGGAAGCGATTGTTGACCAACAGGCCGATATCATCGTTTTTAAAGATCTGCGAGCTGGACCATTGAAACGCCGCACCGTGCCCCATGTAATTGACAAGGAAACGCCCGGCATCGATTTCATTCCGGATCGCAACCCGCATCGGGGCACCGCTCGGGATCGTATTGCCCGTATGCTTCAGGACCGTGGCCGTGTACGGCGAGGGCCCAATGATATCCGCGTTCACCTGGTCAGTGTCGCCCCCGAAATCATCCCCCTGCAGCGAGGTTGTATCCGCCACGAGGGTGACGCGCGAGCGCCAGGTTCCCGCGAGCGGCTCCGCGGCCACCTGGGCCTCATACAGGATGATCTTGTCGACCACGTCTTCCAGCTCGGCCAGGCTCTTCACCGGGATCCGGCCGAGGGCGAGGTCGACGAGCTGGTCGTCGCCGTTCACCATGGCATAGGTCATGTCGAGGGCGGTGAACAGAAAGCTGGTCGGCCCGAAAGGGGACGGGAGCACCTGCTGCTCCGTCTCCTGGATATTCCCGGGATCGTAGGTCGTGTCCCCCACGAGCAGGACGTATTGCGGCCCCCGCACCCAGTGGTGAAATGCGTAGCCGATGAACTGCTTGATCCCGGCGGGATCGGCCACGCCGTAGGAGAACTCGTTGTACACATCCTCGTCGGTGGCGACCAGCACCTCCAGCCCGTTGAAGTCGCGATGATCCAGCAGGCGATGCACCTCGTCCTCGTACCCGGCGGTGGCGATCACCAGGTAGTCGACCTGGCGGGAAGGGTCCCCGAGGTTGCGTACGGAAACAGCCCGGATATCCGCCGCCGCAAGCACCCGGGTACCATCCCGGCCGGCAAAGCAGTAGCAGGGATTGTAGCCCAGCCGGTCGACCATGCGTATGCCCCGGCCCGGGCTCGAGTTGAAGGTGGAAAAGCCGACAAGGTAGACGGGATCGAATCCGTCCGTGACATCCAGCAGGTTCAGCTCCGCGTTCGTTCCGAGGAAGTTCTGCAGCTCGTAGCGCATGTCGCCCGCGGTGCCGCCAAAGCTCAAGCGATCGTCATTCGCGAACAGGTGACGAGCAAACTCGAAGGTCAGGGCGGGAACGAGAATACGGTCGGTGACCCCCGCGCTCGCCTCCAGGTTGAAGGCGGTCGTGCCGCCGGGGTCCAGATGCGAGGCGGCGAAGGACTGGTGCATCTCATCCCGCACGAGGCCCAGGATCTGGTGGCTCAGCACCAGCTCCGTGGTGGGCTTGCGGATCCGGAAAAAGTGACTGCTCCCGACGTAGGCATAGAGGAAGCCCTCCACGTCGACGCTCGACCCGGAAACCGCGTGATCGGTGCCCGGCAGGCTGATCGGAACGGGAGGGAACGCACCAACGCCCGAGGGATTCGCGATGTTTCCCAGGAACCATCCGGTGTAGTTTCCGTCATCCACCGGCATCTGGTTCTCGCGAAAGTGATCGATCAGGGTATCGTTATAGAAGTTCTTCTCGTCCTTGGTGATCCGGCGACAGGCCTGGTCGACGGGAGCCCCAAGGCCGGGATCATCGGCCACGTTGCGAAGGGTCATGCGCAGGCCGCCCGGGCCAAAGCCAAGCCAATACACGTTTTCTTCCGAGTGAAAACTGGTAAAGGGCTCGGCGTAAAACAGGACGTAGTGTGCATTGTTGTCGGTAAATTTTCCCGTGGTCGAAACCCGTATCGCCAGCTCCCGGTCCTTGTAGAACATCCGCAGGTTGCTCCCGGTCAATTCCGCATCGTCGACGCCGGCTGCGATCAAGTTGCCATAGGTGAGCTTGTAAATACCGCCCTCGCGCACCGTGACCTGGATGCAGGCATCGACCTCGGCCCCCGCACGACGGTGGGCAAAATCAGCGGGATGCCCCTGCATGGGGGGCAGGAGGGTGGCCGGGGTCACCCGGCGTTCCGAGCAGCCGCAATCGCCGGCCGAGGTTCCGCCCGTCCCGCTGCCATCAAAACCGGTTATGCCACTCAGGGCAACCGCTTGATATCGCTCCTCCGGCCCGTAGCTGAGCTTCGCGCGCAGGTGCTCCACCTGGCGCAGCACACCGGTCTCCGGATTGTACTGGAAGGGGCGATACTCGACGCGTACATATTTCCGCCGGGCCTGGTAGGCTTCCTCGACCACAACCCGCTCGGGTGGCCAGAAGGTGCCATTCCCGTAGATCGCCGGGTCCTCCTCGCGCACGCCGGTCCCGTCGGACTTCCGGCGCAGGCGCGGTGCGACCTTGTACCCCGGGTGATCCTTGTAGCGGAGCTCGGTAATTTCAACCCGTGCCGACCTACCCGGGCGACCGGCAAACGCGTGCACCAGGGTCGGCAAATCGGGCTCGCCGCCGGCCAACTCTATCCCCTGGCCATCGATTTCCACCGCCACGCCCGCCGCGTTGGACACGACATTAAACCCGTTGATCTCGATGTCGATCCACTGCTCGTGCCCGTCTCCCGGGATCGGGGTGAGCGACAGCCTGAAGTCCGCCGAGTCGCCCACGAGACGGGCGCGGGGTGTATCCAGGCCCGCATCCACTCCCACAGGTACCGCGGCGGATGCCTTTTCCATCGCGGGCCGGATGCCTGGGTCCGCTTCGGGCACAAGCGGTCCACTTTTCCTTTCAAGAAGGAGAAGAAACAGCAGGGGGACGGTCACCAGACTCACCCAGATAATCGGTTTTATATGCTTCATACGTCTGCAAGCTGCAGGGTCTTCACCCCTCAGTGGAGTTTATTATACTCCAGGAGCCTTCAATTGGTCCAATTGTTCCGCCTTTTACGGGGGAAATGCCTCTTTGCCGGAGAAATTGATATACGGATGCACAAAAAAACCCCGGCCGCAGCCAGGGTTTTTCATCCAGATCCGAGGATCAACCGCTTCGCTAGCCGTCTTCCTTCGTCACCGATAACACGACAAAGCGGCTTGCCTTCTTGCCCATCGCCTCAATCGCCTGGGTCTTGGTGATCTCAGAGGTAGCCTTGAAGGTCACCACCTGCGTGCCCTTTTCCTTGCCGTTTGTAATCAGGATATCCTTCTGCAAATCCTTGCAGACAATTCCTTTCAAATTCTGTAACGCCCCACGGACGTATTTCTTGCAACCCCCTCAGGTGATCCCTTTCATGCCGAGCACGTAGGTCGTCGCTTTATCTGTTTCCTTGGCAAAGCCCGTGGAGGCAAAGCCCATCGTCAGCAGCCCGAGGGCGATCAACATCATTTTTTTCATAAGATTTCCTTTTTGCGTGAAGGGTTGTTCGAATCTGAAGCTACACAGTAAACATAATAAAAATACGGGAAATCAAGGATTTGGTGACTAAAAAGATGCATGGGGGGCTGAAGAGGGTTAAGCGGCAGAATAAACCGGCCTAAATACCCTGATAATATGAAAATAAGGCCATTTATGCATGCTGGGGATAGAATGCCTTCGTCTCGCACCAGGGTGTAGCCAGAAAGCGGTGGAAGGCTCCAGGACGAGGCGGGGGGGAAGGTATTGGAACGATCCAGGGCCACCTTGGGGTCACCGGCGAAGGAATACCCGCAACCCCAGCGCCTTCTGGCAGTCGGCATCCATTCCGCCGAGCACGCAGATCGCCGAAGCCCAGGCATCCGCTTTCATGCAGTGGTCCGCAACCACGCTTACCTGGACCCGATTGGTAATACCCAGACCCTTGCGTGGATCAATGATGTGCGAGTACCGAACCCCGTCGACTTCGACGAACTGGTACACATCGCCCGAGGTAGCCACCGCCGCATGCCTAAGCGACAAAACCTGGTCGGTGGCCCCCTCGACCTGCACCTCCCAGTGCGGCTTGCCCGGCGGCGCATCGCTGACCGCCAGGTCGCCACCCCCATCCACCATGGCACGCGAATACCCCAACTCGCGAAGCACCCCCAGGGCCTCATCCACGGCGTACCCCTTGGCCAGGCCGCCGAGATCCACGCGCATCGCGGGTGCCGCACAGGCAACCTCGCGGCTCTCCGGGAAGAGCTTCAACTTGTCGAAGCCAACCGAGGCCTTCATACGCGCCAGCTTTTCCGGTGGCGGCAACTTTCCAAAAAAACGATACTGGCGGGCGGCGAGTACATAGGGTCCCACGGTCACGTCAAAGGCTCCCTGCGATTCACGGGCCACCGATTGTCCATAGCTCAGGACCTGCCACAGTTCCGTGCTCACCTTGTGGCGTTCACGGTCACGGACCAGGCGCCTCACTTCACTGTCCGCTACGTAGTCACTCAAGATCTGGTTGAGGGCCTCCACCCGGGCCAGGGCCCGCCCGGCAGCCATGCGGCCAGGCTCGGCCGCCCGCGCGTAGAGCACCACGCGGAAGTCCACGCCCATCAACCGCTCGCTCTCCTCGACACGAATCCATTCAGCCGATGCAAATCCACCGGAAAAAGAGGTGAATAATAGGCTAATTAACGAGTATTTTGACCAATTACGCATTGCAATGCCTTTACCCGGCGATAACGTCGTCCGTCCTATGTCAGAATCGCTCCCCGGCCGGAGTAATTAAAGAACCATACGGTATATGAAAAGCCCCAACCATACAATCGGCATCCTCCTTTTGGCCGGTGTCAGCGTACAGGCCAAGGTCGATTTTTTGCGCGACGTAAAACCGATCCTTGAGTTTAACTGCGTCAGCTGCCATCAGGAATCCAAGGTCAAGGGAAAGCTCCGTCTCGACACCCGGGAGCTCGCCTTTAAAAAAACAGATGTCATCAACCCCGGGAAGCCCGATGACAGCTCCCTGTACTGGATGACCACCCTCGACAAGGATGATGAGGACGTAATGCCACCCTGGGAGGGCAATCACCCCTACCTTATGCCCAAGAACGAGCAGGCCATGCTCAAGGACTGGATCGCCGGTGGAGCCGAATGGCCCGACGGAGCAATCCTGCGCGTCCGCAAACGCCTGCCGGAGATCGTGGACTTCGTCAAGCACGTCCAGCCCATCGTGGAAATCAAGTGCGTAAAGTGTCATTGGCCTAAAAAGACCAAGGGTAAGCTCCAGTTGCACACGAAGGCAAAGGCCTTTGAAAAAGACGATGTGCTGGTTGCCGGCGATGCCCTTGGGTCCAGCTTCTGGTCGCTGTGCGCCCTTCCCCCGGATGATGACGATTTCATGCCGCCCGACCCGGAAGAGCCGCTCACGGCCACCCAGCTTGCCGTGCTCCGCCGTTGGATTGAGCAGGGAGCCGAGTGGCCGGACAGTCTCGAGCTCTCGCCGAAAAAGAAGGCGCAGGAGATCACGGGCATCACGCCACGGGACTTGTACGGACAGCTCGACTTGAAGCCAGGCCCGATGCCAGAAACGGAATTCAGGACCTACACCCAGACGATCACGCCCACAGATGTTTCCTACACGATGCTGCCCGTGGTAGGTGGCGTGTATATCATGGGTGAAGAAGGTAACGAGCATGCAGTCAAGCCCCACAAGGTGAAGGTGGACTCCTTCATGATGGCCAAGACCGAAACCACCTGGGACATGTACGAACTCTGGCAACTCAGCGTGGAAAGGGACCTCCGCGAGTACCTGAAAACCAAGGCCACCAAGCACGACCAACTCGCCGATGGAGTCACGCGCTGCACCCCCGCGTATACCGACATGACCTTCGGCATGGGCAAGCAGGAATATCCCGCCATCTGCATGACCCAGCTCTCCGCGAAGGTCTTCTGCATGTGGCTCAGCGCCAAGACCGGCCACTTCTACCGCCTACCCACCGCCGCGGAGTGGGAATATGCCTGCCGGGGCGGCAGCAGCACCCGGTACTTCTGGGGCGAGGGCCCCAAGGATATTACCAAATACGCCTGGTACACCGAAAACAGCGACTGGCAGTACCAGCGCGTCGGCACAAAGAAACCCAATCCCTGGGGCCTGCACGACATGATCGGCAATGTCTGGGAGTGGGTCCTCGATGATTTTGACATGTACGAGGTACATGACCAGGTGGCCGTGAACCCCCTGCGCTCCCCGGATACCCTCTATAACCGCACCGTGCGTGGCGGGGGCTGGGATGACAAGATTGAATTATCCTTCAGCGGTGCCCGCCTGCCTTCCAGTCCCGACTGGAAGAAAAAAGACCCCCAGATTCCGAAAAGCGTCTGGTATCACACGGATGCCCTGTTCGTGGGCTTCCGGGTTATCCGTCCGCGAACTATTCCCCCGGCCGAAGAAATCAGTAAGTTCTGGCCGACTTTAGACGAAATTTCTGCGATACCTAAACGTTAGAGAGTCAAACCACACCCAGGAGGAAAGTAAATGGAAAACCAAAATAGCTCAGACCGCCGGACCTTCATCAAGGGCTCCAGCGCGATCATTGGCGCATCCGCGCTCACCACTGCCATCCCGAACGTGCACGCCAAGGGAAGCGATACCATCCGTGTCGGCCTCGTCGGCTGCGGCGGACGCGGCACCGGTGCTGTCACCCAGATCTTGAACCACGGCAATCCCGGAACCAAGTTGGTCGCCGTCGCCGATGCGTTCATGGACAAGTGCGAAGGCACCGTTAAACGCGTACAGGCCGCGCACGGAAAGAAAACCGACGTGCCGAAGGACCGGATGTTCGCCGGCTTCGATGCCTACCAGAAAGTCATCGCCTCCGATGTCGACCTCATTGTCCTCGCCACGTCCCCGGGCTGGCGGCCTGTACACCTCGCGGCAGCGGTTGCGGCGGGCAAGCACGTGTTTATGGAAAAACCCGTTGCGGTTGACGCGGCGGGGGTTCGTTCCGTATTGGCATCCACGAAGATTGCCAAGGAGAAGAACCTCCTCCTCCAGGTCGGCCTGCAACGCCGCCACCAACCGGAGTACATCGATACCATCAAGCGCCTGCAGGACGGTGGCATCGGTGATATCAACTACATGCGCGCCTTCTGGAACGGCGGGGGTGTCTGGGTGCGCAAGCGCACGGCCGACCAGACCGAGATGGAATACCAGATGCGTAACTGGTACTACTTCAACTGGCTCTGCGGGGACCACATCACCGAGCAGCATATCCATAACCTAGACGTGATCAACTGGCTCAAGGACGGCTTCCCGGTCGAAGCCCAGGGCCAGGGGGGGCGACAGGTCCGCACCGACAAGGAAACCGGCGAAATCTTCGACCACCACTTCGTCGAATACAAGTACGCTGACGGATCGCGCATGTACTCCCAGTGCCGCCACATCAAGGGTTGCTTCAACAGCGTTTCCGAGCACGCCTATGGCAGCAAGGGCCACGCGGAAATCAACCGCCACATGATATTTGGCGACAACAAGTGGCGCTATGAGAAAAAAGGCGTCAGCGGCCACCAGCAGGAACAACTCGACCTCGTCGACTCCCTGCTCAAGGGCGACCGGCCGAACGAGGGTGAATACGGTGCCAAGTCGACGATGACCTCCATCCTCGGTCGCTATGCCACCTACTCCGGCAAAGTGGTCACCTGGGACGCGGCAATCAACAACAAGATCGCGCTCTCACCCGACATGCTGAAGTACAACTTCGACAGCAAGCCCCCGATTGTTCCGGGTGCTGACGGGTTCTACCCGGTTGCCATGCCGGGTAAATCCCGAATTGTCGGCTAGTCCGCCGAAACATTCGGACATCGGAAAACCGCCGGGTGAACGCCCGGCGGTTTTTTGTTGGAGACGCCCCCCGGCATAGGGCCACCGGGGCTGGATCAGGTCTGCTGCAAAGCCCGGATCCGGTCCTCCAGCGGTGGGTGGGCAGCAAAATAAGGACTGATGATCGGCAAGTCCCGCTCAACCTCGTGCAGGCGTTTCAGCAGGGCGACCGCCGCCCGGGAATCAAAACGTGCGGATTTCATCAAGCGCACCGCGTAGGCATCCGCGTCAAATTCCTGGTCTTCCTGGTATCCCTTCTCGAGCAGGTTCCCGATGAACGGCCCGAGAAGTTGAATGACCGGGGTGCGTCGGGCCGCTGACTTCTGGAAAATACCCGCGGTCGAGGAAGCGGCCAGGCGCTGCATCGCATGACCCTTCACCACGTGCGCCAACTCGTGCCCGAGGACAAAAGCCAACTCGTCATCATTGCGGCACATCTGCGCCAGCGTATAGGAGATGAAAACAAACCCGCCGGGCAGGGCGAAGGCATGCTGGTGGGAACTGTCGGTTACCGTACAGCTAACGGCCCAGTTTTTATTGACCAGTCGATCCGCCAGGCGCGCCATCACGACCGGTACCGGGGTCGCCTCCGGGTAGACGGTCAATTCCTCCAGGTTTTGCTGCGCCAGCAGCATCCCGATGTTGAACTCCGCCTTGATCCGCTCGTCTTCATCCCCTGCCAGGGCCGTATACCACCACTTGGCCCGCAGGAGGTGGGGGGCCGCCTTCCGGCCCAGCCTGTAGAAAAAGCTCATGGAAACAGGGTCGGGAAGCGAGGTCGCTCATTCAAGTTAAAAGCGGATGCAGGATGAGCAGGGACAAC
>JAPYUI010000010.1:28872-43708 GCA_029936175.1 Kiritimatiellia bacterium | reverse complement strand
AAAATGGTGGCGGGAGAAGGATTCGAACCTTCGAAGGCATGAGCCGGCAGATTTACAGTCTGCTGCGTTTGACCGCTTCGCTATCCCGCCACAACACCGGTCAAGGGCGCTATGATTTAGGCGAAAAACACGGTTTGTCCACCTATAACCGGAAGGAAAATCGCTTTCCGGGCATCGGCAAGGGGGAGGGAAATGACCGCGTTTGGCCAAAACACACGGGGCGGTTGGCCTCTTCCCCGCGATGGGCAGGCAGGACCCTTTGCCGGACACACAGGTGGCACATGCCACGAATTAACCTTGGCAATCCCTGCAGAATGCAGAACAATCCTTCCCTCGTAAATCTACGGAAGGAAGCACATGGAAAAAACACGCTGGGGCATCCTGGGAACAGGGCGTATTGCCAATGAATTCGCGGAGGGACTGAGCGACGTCGAAAGCGCCGAGCTGGTCGCGGTCGGATCCCGCTCACAGGCATCCGCCGATCGCTTCGGCGACAAGTGGCAGGTGGCACGACGTCACCCCTGTTATGAGGCCCTCGCCATGGATGAGGACGTCGATATCATCTATATCTCCACCCCGCACACCTTTCACCGCGACAATGCGATGTGCTGCCTCAAGGCCGGCCGAAATGTGCTGTGCGAAAAACCCTTTGCCATAAACGCGGAGGAGTCCGCAGAGCTCATCAATTTTGCGCGGGCGAGCGATCTTTTTATCATGGAGGCCATGTGGACCCGCTACCTTCCGCTCTACGTCAAGCTACGGGAGGTCCTTGCCGAGGGACGTATCGGGGATCCACGCCTGATGCACGCGACCTTTGGTTTTCATCGCGCTTTTGACCCGCAAGACCGCCTGTTCAACCCGGAACTCGGCGGGGGTGCTCTCCTGGACATCGGCGTCTATGTTGTCTCGCTCGCCTCAATGGTTTTTGGCGAAGCCGATACCGTCGGTGGCCACGCGCACCTGGGGCGATCCGGGGTGGATGAATCCAACGCGATCATCCTCGGCTACCCGGACGGCGAAATCGCTTCACTTACCTCGACCATTACCGGAAACACCGCCCAGGATGCGTCTATCATCGGCACCAAGGGAACCATCTATATCGACGGGCCCTTCTGGCGGGGTAGCGCGATGCGCATTCGCATGAACGACTGCGAAGAGGATGAGTTGATCGAGTGCCCACAGGTGGGCAACGGCTACAATTATGAAGCCATCGAAGCCGGCGAATGCCTGCGCCTGGGTAAGCTGGAGAGCGACATCATGCCCCTGGATGAGACCTTTTCCATCATGGAGACCCTGGATGAACTGCGGAGCTTGTGGGGTTTGCGGTACCCCGGGGAGGGCTGAAAAGGACGCGGGCGTGCCCGTCCGGCCGAGGGACTCAGGACGTGGACTTCCCGCGGCGCGTCACCATATCCAGGATGTGCTCGGCACCGACCCGTCCGGATGTGCCAAAGGCGTATACCATTTCATTTCGGATGGCCGCCAGCTCGGCTTGATACGTGGCTTTGCGCTGTACCAGCGATTGCACAGCCTCGGCCGCCTGGCCGATATCATCCGGGGACAGCAGTACGCCCAGGCGCTCACGCAGTTGGAGTTCAATCGGCTCGATTCCCAGGTCCCGATACGCCGCGTTCTTGACCTTGTGGGG
Organism: Kiritimatiellia bacterium; assembly: GCA_029936175.1. Classification (GTDB taxonomy): domain Bacteria; phylum Verrucomicrobiota; class Kiritimatiellia; order SS1-B-03-39; family UBA6053; genus JAPYUI01. The sequence goes on along the minus strand of JAPYUI010000010.1, from coordinate 42,060 downwards.
CACGTCGACAAACAAGACCGGTCGCTCGGTTCCCAAGGCGTATTCCAGCACGATGCCGGACAAGTCGCTGATCAACACATCCGATCGCAGCATGGACGCATCCGACCGCACGTTACGTTCCAGCTCGAAGCGCTCGTTTGCTCCATAGGCTTTTTCGTAGCCGTCCAGCAAGCCGGGTTGGCTCTTCACCGTTTCGGGGTGGGGTCGCACCGTCACCCGGAACCCGGACTCCAGCAGCACGGCCACCAGCTCCATGCCGCAGGACTCCAGCACGTGCTGCTCTCCCCAGGACGGGGCGATCAAGACCTCGGCCGGACGATCGGCATCCGGGACCTGCTCCGCACAAAAAGACCGGTACCGCTGGTACACCCGCTCGAGGCGATAATATCCGCCCTCGATCAAGTCCTTTGCCGGCAAGTCCTCTCGGGATTCGCGCTTGCGAATCTCCTCGACCTGGTGCGGGCCGACACAGAGAATCGAGTCGTAATGATCGAAAGCTGTTTCACCGTACATCATGTGGGTGCTCACGAGGGAGTGGTAGACGTAGACGTATCGCACCGGGTACGTGGAGCGCCGGAGGTGATAGACGTCCAGGTCCGGAATGGTCATCACCATGACCCGGGCCTTCAAGGTCGCAAAGAAAATCGTGGCCATCTTGCTGATGTAAAACGGCAGGATGCGCGGGTTATCCGTCGTCAACACGGGATCCGCCGGGTCGGAGGTCACATAGGCTACCGTCCGCTCCGCCTCACCGGTCAAATGGTCGATGATGGATTCAAAGGATACAAAATAATTCCCACTCTCAGCGTAGAAGACGATGCTGCGCTGAGCAGCGGGCAACTTGCGAAAGCGCCTCAGTTCACGCATTTCATGGAAAATGGACTTTTTCATGGGAGGGACCCGGATAAAAAGGCATTGTCTAACGTAATTAAATCAAACAGAATCATGGAACCCGATTCAATACCCGATTGACTGGGTGCCATACAAACCTTGGTAGATCCTGTGAGTAAAAAAACCGTTTATATAGGCATGAGTGCCGACCTCATCCATCCCGGACATATCAATATCCTCAACATCGCCGCTGAACTCGGCGAGGTCAGCGTCGGCCTGCTGACCGATGGCGCGATCGCGGCGTATAAGCGCCTGCCTACGATGAACTATGAGCAGCGCAAGACCGTGATCGAGAACATCAAGGGCGTCACCCGCGTCGTACCCCAGGAAACCCTCGATTACGTTGAGAATCTCCGGAAATACCAGCCGGATTACGTTGTGCATGGCGACGACTGGAAAACCGGGGTGCAAAGCGAAACCCGCCAGCGGGTTATCGACACCCTGGCGGAGTGGGGCGGCGAGCTGGTCGAGCCGTCTTATACCGAGGGCATCTCTTCCACCCAGCTGCATGCCGCGGTCAAGGAAGTCGGAACCACGCCGGCGATTCGCCAGGAACGGTTTCGTCGTCTCATGGAACACAAGCCGATCGTCCGCACCCTTGAGGCGCACAACGGCCTGTCGGCCCTGATCGTCGAGCACAGCTCGGTCGAGGCGGATGGGCACCAGGAATTCGATGCTATCTGGGTGAGCAGCCTGACCGATTCGACCGCGAAGGGCCGCCCGGACACCGGGTTCGTGGATTTCAGCTCCCGCTTGAACACCCTGCAGCAGGTACTGGACAGCTCGACCAAGCCGATCATCCTCGACGGCGACAACGGGGGCGCCACCGAACACTTCACCATGATGGTCCGGACGCTTGAACGCCTGGGCATCTCCGCTATTATTATCGAGGACAAGGTGGGCTTTAAACGCAACTCGCTCTTCGGTGCAGATGCCGGGCAGACCCAGGACGACCCGGAACAGTTCGCCAACAAGATCGCAGCGGGCAAGCGCGCCCAGGCCACCCGGAACTTCGCCATCTTCGCCCGGATCGAATCCTTGATCCTGGAAAAGGGTGAAGCCGATGCCCTGCAACGCGCGCAGGCCTACATCGAGGCGGGTGCAGACGGGATCATGATCCACAGCAAGTCGAAAACACCGGATGAGATCCTGGGCTTCTGCAAGGCCTTCCGCGCGCTTGAACGCAAGGTCCCCCTGGTCGTGGTTCCGTCGACCTACCACTCCATTACCGAGGATGAGTTACAGGCAGCCGGGGTGAAGATTGTTATTTACGCCAACCATCTCCTGCGCAGTGCGTATCCCAACATGGTACGAGCCGCAGAATCACTGCTCACGCATCATCGCGCGCTCGAGGCGGATGAGTGGTGCATGCCGATCAAGGAAATACTGACCCTCATCCCGGACAACTGATCATGCTCGCGTGCGACCAGTTTTACGCGCAGTTGGGCAAGGAGGGCTTTCACTTCTACACGGGCGTTCCCGACTCCCTGCTGAAGCATTTTTGTGCGTACGTCATGGACCATGCCGGGGCCTCGGCGCACCTGATTGCCGCCAACGAGGGCAATGCGATAGCCCTGGCAACCGGGCATACCCTGGCGACGAACCGGGCCGCCGTGGTTTACCTGCAGAATTCCGGGCTGGGCAATCTCATCAACCCCCTCACCTCCCTGGCCGACCCGGAAGTGTACAGCATCCCGATGCTGCTGCTCATCGGCTGGCGCGGCGAACCGGGACGACCGGACGAACCACAGCACGTCAAGCAGGGCCGAATCAACAACGACCTGCTCGACGTGCTCGAGATTCCCTGGGAGATCCTCCCCGGGGAGGCCGAGGTCGCAAACGAAACGCTTGCACGACTGGCCGCGACCATGCGCGAACGCAGCGGGCCGGTTGCCCTGGTGGTGCGCAAGGGCAGCTTCGAGGAATACCCCCTGCAATCCACCCAGGTGCAGGATGGCCTGAACCTCTCGCGGGAAGCGGCCATCGAGCAGGTGATCCATGCGCTCGGTCCGGATGACATCGTGGTCTCAACCACGGGCAAACCTTCCCGCGAAGTGTTTGAAATCCGGAAGGCACAGGCCGATGATGGCCGCACCCGGGATTTCCTGACCGTCGGCTCGATGGGTCACAGCTCGCAGATCGCCCTGGGCATTGCCCTGGCGAAGCCGGATCGCAGGGTGGTGATGATCGATGGCGACGGTGCGCTGATCATGCACATGGGCGGGCTCGGCATCACGGGCGAACGCCAGCCGAAGAATCTCTACCATGTCGTCTTGAACAACGGTGCCCACGAGTCGGTAGGGGGTCAGCCAACCGTCGGCTTCCACCTCGACATCCCAGCCATTGCCCGGGCCTGCGGATACCCCGCCGCGGAACGGGTCCGCTCGGCCGGGGACCTGGCCCGGGCGCTTCCGGTTTTCCTCGAGCAACCCGGACCGGCCTTGCTGGAAATTCAAGTCGCACTCGGCAGCCGCGCGGAGCTCGGCCGCCCGGATCGATCGCCACGCGAAAACAAAGAAGCCTTCATGCGCTTTATCCGGGAGTCCTGAGATGACGGCAGTGCTCGGCTTCGGATCCCTGGAGAAGCTCCCCGGCATGCTGGGAAGCCCGGAGACCCGCATCCTCTTGGTCACGGGCGGCGAATCCTACGAGCGTTCCGGTGCAGCGGCTGCCATCGAGCCCTTGCTGGCCGATCACCCGGTCACCCGCTTTTCAGGCTTTAGCGTGAACCCCAAGCTGGAGGAGGCCCTGGAAGGCGTCGATCGATGCCGAGCCGCCGATGTACATACGGTCCTGGCCGTCGGTGGCGGATCCGTCATGGACACCGCCAAGCTGGTGGCCCTTTTCAGCCGGCAGGCGGGTGATCCACGCGCCATCGTCACCGGCAAGGCCCCCGTTGAGCGAGCAGGCCTGCCCGTGATCGCGGTTCCCACGACCGCGGGGAGCGGCAGCGAAGCCACCCAGTTCGCGGTGGTCTATGTCGACAAGGTGAAATACACCCTCACGCACGACAGCCTCCGGCCGAATCCGGTTATCGTCGACCCCGGCCTGACCCGCAGTATGCCCCCCCGGCTAAGTGCCGTCACCGGCCTGGACGCCCTTTCGCAGGCGATCGAGTCTTTCTGGAGCGTGGGGGCCACGGAGGACTCCCAGGCAGCCGCCAGGAAAGCGCTCGGTTTTCTCCTGCCCCACATCGAGGCGGCGGTACAGGCACCCGACGACGCCTCGCGCGAAGCCATGAGCCGGGGTGCGTACTGGGCCGGGCGCGCCATCGATCATTCAAGAACCACCGGGGCGCATGCGCTCTCGTATGGGATGACAACGGGCTATGGCATTCCCCACGGCCATGCCGTCGCGCTGACTATCGGGCCCTTCATTGAATTCAACGCCGGGGTTGAGGACGCGGACTGCAACCACCCGGGCGGAGCAGCACACGTGCGGGCAACCATGGATGCCCTGCTCGGCTTGATCGGCGCGCGTTCCGCCGCTGACGCACACGCGCAATGGATCGAGCGCATGGAGGCCCTCGGCCTGCCCGGCCGCCTCGGAAGTGCCGGCATACCGCGGGACAGGGTCGAGGCACTGGCATCCGGAGTCAACCTGGAGCGGGCGGGGAACAATCCCCGGCGCATGGATGCCGATGCCACCTGTAAGATCCTGAACGCCGCAGCTTGATCCCATGACAACCCCGGAACCGCTTGCAAAACTCATCACCACCGCCCGGGCGCGCTTCCCCGACCTGATGGTCCACCGGCGACTGGCTTGCTGGATATTCCTGCGCCTGCTCGGCCTCATCTTCATCATCGCCTTCGCCTCACTGTTCGTGCAAGTCGAGGGACTGATCGGCGAACACGGCATCGTGCCCGCGAGTCAATTGCTGGACCAAATCGCCCAGAACACGGACGGGGTTCCCTGGCTAAAGGCACCCACCCTTTGCTGGATCAGCACCAGCGATGCTTTTCTGCGCGGTCTCTGCATCGTTGGCATGATCACCGGGCTTCTGCTCAGCATCGGTTGCTGGCCCTGGGTCAGCTGTTTCGCCTGCTGGTTGTGTTATCTTTCGCTATGTACCGTCTCGCAGCAGTTTATGAGCTTTCAGTGGGATATCCTCCTGCTCGAAACCGCGGGCTGCGCACTTTTCCTTATCCCGCTTACGAGTATCCGGCCGCGGGGACTGTCGACCTTTCGCTATCACCGTATCGGCCTGGTCCTGCTGCACGTGCTCCTGTTCAAGCTCATGCTTTCATCGGGAGCGGTGAAGCTTTCCAGCAAAGATCCCACCTGGCGGGACGGGACCGCGCTGACCTATCATTATCAAACCCAGCCCCTGCCGATCTGGACGGCCTGGCATATGCACCATGCGCCCCGGAACTTTCACGCCTTTTCACAAAACCTCATGTACGGGATCGAGCTCGGCCTGCCCTTCCTGATCTTCCTCCCGCGCCTCTTTCGCCTGGTCAGCGCGGCGGGCATGATGGGGCTCATGGTGCTGATCATGCTGACCGGGAATTACACGTTCTTTAACCTGCTCACGATAGCCCTGTGCATAGCCCTGATCGACGACCGGAGCTTCGCGCGCATCGGCCGCTTGCGCACAATCCTGAAAGAAAAGAAGGCCTACCGGGCTTCACGGGAGATGCGAAACACGCGTGCACTGATCGGCTGGCCCCTGGCCATCTGGATCATGTCCATTTCGGCCCTGCAGACGGCCGGTGCCTGCAACCCCGCATTCACCTTCAAACAATGGCCGAAGCCGCTGCAGCAAACCTATCTCAGCGCCATGGGCTATCGCTCCCTGAGTTCCTACGGACTTTTTCGCGTGATGACCACGGAGCGCCCCGAGATCATTATCGAGGGCAGCGACGACGGCATCACCTGGCTGCCCTACGCTTTCAAATACAAGCCCGGACGACTCGATCGCCGACCCGGCATCGTGGCCCCGCATCAACCCCGGCTCGACTGGCAGATGTGGTTTGCTTCCCTGTCGTACGAGTACCCGCGCCCCTGGCGTTCGCAGCCGTGGATGCTGCCCTTTGTCCTGAAACTCCTCGAGGGCGAGCCCGCCGTGCTCGAGCTGCTGGCATACAACCCCTTCCCCGATGCCCCTCCCCGGAACATTCGCGCGGGCGTCTACCGCTACACATTCACCAGCCCGGAAGAGCGTGAGGCATCCGGCGACTGGTGGAAACGAAGCTACATCATGGTTTACCTTCCGGAGCTGCACCTGAACAAATAACACCGACCAGCAAAATTCAATTTTTTGCGTGTCCTCCCGTCAATCCGGTTTACCTTGGTGGCATGGCTTTCCTGGTATGCGTCCTGATTTTTATCGGCCTCCCGCTTGCGGAGCTGGCGGTGCTGCTCGAATCGAGTGAAAAGGTCGGGCTGCTGCGTACGCTGGCACTCTGCGTCTTGACCGGCGTCCTCGGCGCAAGCCTGGCCAGGTGGCAGGGCGCACAAACCCTGCGATTGATCCAGAAGGACCTTGCCTCCGGGCAAATGCCCGCCAAGCGACTGGTGGATGGAGCGATGATTCTCTGCGCCGGCGTGGTCCTCCTGACGCCCGGCTTCATTACCGACCTCATCGGCTTCGTGGTCTTATTTCCCCTGACCCGGCCGATTTTCAGGGAACCGCTGAAGTGCTGGCTGATAAAGAAAATAAAGAGCGGGACGATCAACGTGAACGTCGGCGGCCAGGCCCACCCGGAACAGGCTCCAGACGACCGGGACTATATCGACGTCGACGAGGTGTAAACGGTGTACTGCACCCAGCGGGAGAGGCACCCCCACTCACCCGGCAGCAGGCCGGGGAAAATTGCAAAGCGAGATTGCAGCCCCTCCGGACACATGCTAATCACCGCCCTCCTTTTTATTGAGGTCGCAAGAAACACCCGGAGATAACGATGAGCCGCATATACAACTTCAGTGCCGGACCCGCCACCCTTCCCCTGGTTTGCCTGGAAGAAGCCCGGGATCAACTGGTCGACTACAAGGGCGCTGGATTTTCCATCATGGAAGCCAGCCACCGGGGAAAGGAATACGATGCGGTGCACAACCAGGCCATCGAAAACCTGAAAACGCTGATGCGCGTTCCCGACGGCTACGAGGTGCTCCTTCTCCAGGGAGGCGCTACCACTCAGTTTGCCATGATCCCCATGAACCTGCTGGGCGCCGACCAGACCGCCGACTACGTCAACTGCGGCGCCTGGGCAAAGAAAGCGATCAAGGAAGCCGGGAGCGTAGGCCGGGTAAATATCGCCGGCGATACCGCGGCAGACATCCCCACCCGCATGCCGGCCAATGGTGCCCTGCAACTGAGCGACGATGCCGCATACCTGCACATCACGTCCAACGAAACCATCGGCGGCAACCAATACATGGATTTTCCACACAGTCCCGCACCACTGGTAGCCGACATGTCTTCGGACATTCTCAGTCGCAAACTCGATGTGAATGACTTCGGCTTGATTTATGCCGGTGCCCAGAAAAACCTCGGGCCCTCCGGCCTGGCGGTCGTGATCCTCCGCAGTGAACTCGCGGAACGTGTGCCGGACAACGTACCGAACATCTTCAAGTACTCGACCCACATCGCGGCCAACTCCATGTCCAACACCCCGCCCTGCTTTGGCATTTACATGCTCTCGCTGACCACCCAGTGGATGATCGACCGGGGCGGTGTCGAGGCCATGCAGGCTATCAATGAGCGCAAAGCGGCCAAATTGTACGATGCGATCGACGGGAGCGATTTCTTCACCGGCACCGCAGTCCCGGAATATCGAAGCGCGATGAATGTCACCTTCCGCCTGGCCAACCAGGACCTGGAGCCCCTATTCATAGCGGAAGCGGCCGAACAAGGCATGGCCGGATTAAAAGGTCACCGCAGCGTCGGCGGCATCCGGGCGTCCATCTACAATGCCTTCCCGGAAAACGGGGTCGAAGCCCTCGTGGCCTTCATGCAGGATTTTGCGGAAAAGAACGGTTGAAATACCGATCGGCTGCCTGATAGTGGCTTTTCGCGCCTCAAAGTGCACCCATAGCTCAACTGGATAGAGTGTCGGCCTCCGAAGCCGAAGGTTCCGCGTTCGAATCGCGGTGGGTGTACCATTTTTCCTCTTCATCCGTGAAGGACCGGCCGCGTGTAGCAACCGTATCGGGGGCATGGGTATTGCCGACATTTTTCCCTCCAAAATAACCGGTAAACCTGACATACTCGCCTGCGTGAAGGGCCATTCCGACCCTGAGCGGGAGAGGGGTAGTTAGATAATGGTTCACGATGCCTAAACTCCTTGTAAAAACCGGAGACCTGAAGGATGAAGTCTTTCACCTGGAGGGTAGCACGATTTCGATCGGCCGCGGCCAGGATAACCCCGTCCGCCTGTTCGACCGCAAGATCTCCCGCAAGCATGCTACCCTGATCCGCGATGGCGAAGGCTACCGCCTGGAAGACCGGTCTTCTATCAACGGTGTCCGGGTTAACGACGAGCCGGTCTCGTGCCATACCCTACGCTTTGGCGACGAGATCCAGATCGGCTCCACCGTCATGGTCTATCTCCCCGTTGAAACGGAGACCTGGGCGGAAGACGGGGTGGACGACACGACCTCTTCCGTCTGCATTGTACCCGACCCCAGGCCGAGCCAGGGCTACGACATGGAGATGGTCCTTCCCTCCGATCCCATCACGGCCCTGGAAAACCAGGCCGAACCCCGTGCGCAAAACCAGGCCTTCAAGCGGCTGATGCTGCTCTACCGGATCAGCCATGAGCTCACGGGAATGATCGATCCCAAGATCCTGCTGCAGAAGATCCTTGAGCGGATGATCGACATCCTGCAGGCCGATCGCGGCTTCTACGTTGTCATCGACAAGGAAACCGGCGAACCTGAAGTACAGAACATGTGTTGCAAGGCGAATCACCCTGACGAAGAAACGGTCACGATTTCCCGAACGATCATCGATTACGTGCTGAAAACCGGTAAGGCCGTGCTGAGCAACAATGCCCGGGAGGACGAGCGGTTTAATACTGCACTGAGTATCGTCAGCCTGGATATCCATTCCACGATGAGCGTACCGATCCAGGGCAAGGATGGGATTCTCGGCATCCTCCAGGCTGAAACGTACAGCAAGGCCATTGGCTTTACCCGCGAGGATCTCGAGTTGATGACCGCGATCTGTAACCAGGTGGCCGTGGCGATTGAAAACGCAACCTTGATCAATGACCTGAAGAATGCAAATGACGTATTAACGCACCAGCAGCAGCAACTCATCGAGGCCGAAAAGCTTTCTGCACTTGGCCAACTCGCCGCCGGGGTCGCGCACGAAATCAACAACCCGATGACCAGTATCCTGGGCTATGCCCAGCTAACCACTAAAGCACTGCGGGAAAATCCCGACGAATCCACGCTGCAACAGTGCGCGGAGAACCTGGAAATCGTAGAGGGTGAGGCGCACCGTTGTGCCGCCATCGCCCAGACCCTGCTGCAATTCGGGCGAAAAGGGCCGGTCCTCAAGGAGCTTACCCGTATCAATGAGGTCCTCGATCGATCGATTGCCGTCGCCCGTTTTCATTTGAACCCCAAGATCAAGCTGGCGACCACATTCACCCCGGAACTTCCCCGGATCGTCGCTGATGGGCAGCAGTTACAGCAGGTTTTTCTTAACCTGATCATTAACGCCCGCGATGCCATGGAACAGGGGGGCACGCTTTCGATCACCAGCAACCGATGGGGAGACGGCGGGATATGCGTCGAGGTAGGCGATACCGGCTGCGGGATACCCAAGGACAAGCTGAATGATATTTTTAAACCCCTGTATACGTCAAAAGAGGAGGGCAAGGGTACGGGTCTCGGGTTATCCGTCAGTCAGGATATCATCGACGATCACAACGGAACGATTGATGTATCAAGCAAGCCGGGAGATGGGGCGACCTTTACGATCACCCTGCCCGTCGCGAATCTTTCGGAAGACCTGCCGGAAAACGAACAAGCTTGAGCGGCCTCGCGCAGGGGATACCCCTGCTACAACTGGACCAGGTCGGCCTCGACATCAACGTCGCTCAGCTGGGTGAGCTCGGAGACGGACAAGTTCAGGGCCTCGGCTCGTTCGCGGGTGAGCGGACAGACGCTCTCGGTACTCCAGGGAATTTCACGGAATAATTCCGGGTGCGGTCGCTTGGCGCCCATGAGGTAATAACCGCCGTCGTCGCTGGGACCGAGGACGAGGTCGACATTCTTGAGACCGTCAAATGCCTGGTTGATCAAGCGGGCACGCAAGCCGGGGCAATCGGTCCCGATCACGACACAGGGTCCACCCGGGGAGAAGGCGGCAAGCAGGCGCGACCCCAGGTCGCCATCGGGCTGGGCGGTGTATGCAAGATCGGCACCCAGCCAGGCGCACATGTCGGACGCGGCATCGGCGGGTGCGAAATGAACCTCGATGTGGGCACGGCTGGCACGGGCCTCAACCAGGGTGTGCTCGACGAGCTGCCGGTAAACCTCGACCGCGCGCGTCTCCCCAATGCTCGCGGCGAGTCGCGTTTTGACTTTTCCCGGTTCCGGGCGCTTGGCAAAAATAATCAACCGTTCGGGGTGACTTTCATAGGCATGGACCAGGACATCAGGTTTGGAGCGGAGATACCTGTAACGCAAATAGGTCCGCCAGTTGATCCACGTCCGCCGCCAGACACCGTCGTTTCTCCAGCGCTCGGCGGAACTGGCAGCCTCCAGGGGGAGGATACGGACCGATCCCCGCTTCCTTGCCTTCCAGACGAGCTCGACGTCCTCCATCAGGGATTGATCGGGAAAACCGCCCAATGCCGTGAATATCTCCCGACTGGTGAACAGGGCCTGGTCGCCGTAGGGGAGTTGAAAGACGCGATTGCGCAGGCGGACACCCGCCTCGATACCGCGAAAGATAAGGCCGGGTTGATCGAGTTTGAAACGGAAGGCACCGAGGGTGAAACCGGGCCTGGTTAGGGCCTGCTCAACCGCCTTGATCCATCCTGCCTGCAGCCGCGTGTCACTGTGGAGAAAAAGGAGGATGTCCCCGGTGGCGGCGGAGGCCCCTGCGTTTTGCTGGGGCCCACGGCCCTTGGGAGCGGCGATCCAGCGGACATCCGGGAAGGACGGCTGGCAGGCAACGGTATCGACGCAGTCCTCGGTATCGACGACGATGATCTCAAGGGCAGAGGCGTGGGGGCGGAGGGAGGATAGGGTGCGCTTGAGCTTTTCACCTGAACGAAAGGTTGGGATAACGACCGAGATCATGGCGGGAGCCTCCCGGGTAATGCCTCCACGCGCGATTGGACGTTTCCCGGTTTACTTTCCACGTTTCCAGCCTAGCCACTTTTTCATCAGGCCGTGGACGAGGGGGGTGAGGCGGGTGCGGTTGTACCGGTCTCCGATCTTGCGGATGGCCTCGGCCTGGGTGGGATAGGGATGAATCACGCTGGAGACTTTCCCGAGGCCGACCTTGTATTTCATGGCCATGACGATCTCGCCGATCATCTCACCGCTGTGCCGGGCGACCATGGTGGCGCCGAGTATTTTACCGCTGTTCTTTTTTGTGTGGATCTTGACGAAGCCTTCATGGTCGCCATCGAGAATGGCGCGATCGACTTCTGCCAAGGGCTGCACATAGGTATCCATCTCGATACCGTCCTCTTTCGCGCCCTGCTCGGTGATCCCGACATGGGCAATTTGCGGATCCGTGTAGGTGACCCAGGGGATGACCAGGTCGGAGGCCTTCTGGCGTCCGCCAAAGAGACTGTTGGCAATAACGATGCGGGCGAGAAAATCAGCCGCATGGGTGAACTGATAATGCGAACAGACATCGCCGGCGGCGAAGATTTTTGGATTCGTCGTCTGCAGGCGGTCATTGACCTGTACCCCTATACAAGGATCGAATTTAACCCCGACCGTCTCCAGGCCCAGGCCGCTAAGGTTGGGCGCACGACCTACTGCGATGAGGACCTCGTCCACCACGAGCTCCTGCAGTCGTCCTTCGGCGTCCATCCAGCACGCGGCCTTCTCCTTGCCGCGCGGCTCAAAACGAAGTTCTGTCACCGAAAGCTGCAGGGATACCCCGTCCGCGAGCAGGGCCTGCTGGACAAGCCCCGCCGCATCGGCATCTTCCTTTCCGAGGACCCGGGATGCCTGGTCGACCAGGGTGACCTCGCTTCCGAGGCGCTGAAAAGCCTGGGACATCTCGCAACCGATGGGACCTCCACCGACCACGAGCAAACGCGCCGGGCGTTCCGTGAGGTTAAACAGGTTTTCGTTATCCAGGTATTCGACCTGGTCCAGGCCCGGGATAGCCGGCGAGGCGGCACGTGCGCCGGTGGCGATGACCGCCTTGCGAAATCGCAACTTCTTTCCTTCAACCTCGACGGTATTCGAATGGGTAAACCTGCCTTCGCCGAGAAAGACATCGATGCCGAGATCGGTGAAGCGTTGAACCGAATCGTTTTCACTGATCTGGCCACGCAGTTTACGCATGCGCTCCATGACATAAGCAAAGTCAACATCCGCGTCGCCGGTGACATGGACGCCGTACCGGTCCGCCACCTTCACATCGTGCACCGCGGTCGCGCAGCGAATGAGCGCCTTGCTGGGGACACAGCCATAATTCAGGCAGTCGCCGCCCATGAAACGGCGCTCGATGAGGGCGACCCTGGCCCCGAGACCGGCCGCGCCGGCCGCGGTGACCAGGCCCGCAGTGCCCGCGCCGATCACCACGAGGTTGTAAGGGTTATCCGGTTCCGGATTGTTCCGGGATTCCGGATGGGTGTTTTCGACAAGCAGGTTGTTGTGCTCGTCCCGCGGATGGATGGTTACGGACATGCTTTTTCCAGGGTTAATCGATGGACGCAGGTGCCGGTTTTCCCTGCATTTTTCGCTTCAAGAGCCCGGGCAGAAAACTCAGGCCGACAAATACGATGCCCGCGACGCCCAGGTAAATAAGCGTCTTGGTCATGTCCCCTTCCCCGCCAGTGATCGATCCACTGGCGAAGACATAAGCGATGGTGCCGGGCAGCATGAAGATCCAGGAGGCCAGGACGTAGGTGAGAAAGTTGACCTTGGTCAGGCCGTAGGCATAGTTCTGCAGGTTGAACGGAAAGAGCGGAACCAGGCGGGTGAGCATGACCATGCGCCAACCGTTCGCATCCACTCCATCATCGATTTTCTTGAACACCGGGTTCTTGCCCGCCCAGGCCTCCACCATTGACCGCATCGCGTAACGCGCGATGAGAAAAGCAAGCGAAGCGCCGATGGTCGAGGCGATCGACACGAGCATGGTACCTT
>JAPYUI010000010.1:24947-28772 GCA_029936175.1 Kiritimatiellia bacterium | reverse complement strand
GAGCGAATCCTGTCACCCGGCGGAACGGTCGGACTGTTAACCAGGATAACGAAAGATGCCATCCCCTTAACGCAACTTGGCCAGCAGTTTATCCGTCGGGAAATATTTTCCCGGACAAGCGGTCGGCTTCACGTTCATCTTGCGGTGCGGCATGATCATGCCCTTGCGAATGCCGGTGCGGGTCTGCAGCCAGGCAAGCAGGGCTTCCAGGCTTTTCATCTGCCTGGCCGTCGGCGCCCCTTTCTCGAAATTGCCGACGAGACAGATCCCGATGGTGATGTTGTTCTGCCACTCGGAGAAAAGATGCCCTCCTTTTATCTGCTGTTTCCAGCGATTGCCGATGCCGATGGCCCCGTCCCCCATGTTCCGCCCGTTACCGATCACGAAATGGTAGGCCAGCCCATTGGTCATGTGGCGCTCTTCCTTGTGATAACGATCCATGGACTCAAGGCTGCCCTGGGTGGTCGCGCTGTGGTGGATGGCGATCCACTTCCAGCGACTGTTGACGGGATATTTGGCGAGTTGGGCGCGCACGTCGGCGGCCATCGCAGGCGGCACATATACAGGCCGGGCAGGCGTTCCGGGGGATGCCTTCATCCTCAGGGGGATCTTCAACACCTGGCCGATCTTCAGCTTGTCCGGCGCGGACAAGGCATTGTAGCGGATGAGATGGTCGTCCCTGATGCGATGGGCCTGGGCGATCTCGCTGATCGTATCGCCCGATTTCACCGCATAGACCTCGAACTGCTTGGGTACGGACAGGGTGGATCCCGCCCGGATGGTCTTGGGGTTGCCGATATTGTTCAGGCGTTTGAGTTCCGCCACGCTGGTATTGAAGCGGCTGGCAATCTCGATGAGGGTGTCATTTTTCTCGATGACGTAGACCCCGGGATCCGGAGCCTGAGCAACGACGTGGCAGGTGCAGGTCATCGCGATGGCGAGACCTGACAACGCTGCTCTGACCGTGTAGTTCATGGTAAACACTGTGGACAACCAGGCCGTTAAAATTCGGCGACTTAGCGACTTATGAACAAGTATATTAACAAACCAGGCGCACATAGATCAAACACGAATTGAACACGCAACGAACGATTTTCAAGCCCCTAAACGCGCAATCTTCGGGATGAGCCCGAGCGCATGCCGAAAAGGTTCGATTCCCTACCCTGCGAGCTCGATCCGAATGCGTTCCAACTGGGATTCCAGGTCGCGAATTTCACGATTCCAGTAGGCGTCGGTGCCGAAATCGGGATCGAGTCGTTTATAGCCCCCGTCGTTGATCTGGTGGACACACCAGGCACAGAAGTGAATGAATCGCATGGCGCGCAAGGGCTCGATGAGCTTGAGTGAAGGGTAATCGAAGGTGCGGAAACTTTCATACCCATCCAGAAACCAATCCAGTTCCTGCTGCACATCTGCCCGATATCCGGGCAACAACATCCAGAGGTCCTGGATCGGTGGACCGACGGCCATGTCATCAAAGTCGATAAGAAAGAAACGCTCACCGGGACGATAGATGATATTGCCCGCGTGACAGTCACCATGGATGCGGACCCGGTCGCGATCCTCGAAGGCGGGCGCAAGGGTATCGATTAACTCGCCGGTGATGCGTTCATACTGATCGCGCAAACGACGATCGGTTATCTGGCCACTACTGAGGATACTTTCCACATGCCCGGCGGTGGCTTCTCCCGGCGACCAGATGACCCGGTCGCGCGGTTCGACCTTTCCGCCGATGGTGTGCATACGTGCGAGCAGGCGGCCGAGTTCCATCCAGAGTTCCTGATCCGGATCCTCAAAGGTACGCCCACCCTTGCGGTCAAAAAGGGCAAAATGCAAATCGCCGTGCAGATGCAGGGTCGCGCCTTCGGTATCCCGCAGGGGTGGAACCACCGGAACCTCGTCTTCGGCCAGGTCGAGCACGAAATCGTGTTCATCCTGGAGGGCTTCCAGGCTCCAGCGGCCGGGACGATAAAATTTGATGACCACGTGCCGTCCATCGTCTACCTCCACCTCGTAGACCCGATTGATGTACGAGGTAAGGGGGCGGCAGATATTGGTGCAGCGCTGGTCGAGGGCTTCCTCGACAAGGTTGAGCACAAGATCTGGGCTGAGTTCGTGGAAGTCCGGGGCTTCGCTCACACGGGCGCCCCCAAAGCGTACATGGCAATACCGGCCGCTACGGACGCATTGAGCGAATTGACCCGGCCGTATTGGGGAATGCCCGCCACAAAATCGGCCTTGTTCAAGATATATTGACCGATGGATTTATCCTCGCCACCGATCACCAGGAGAAATTTATCACCCAGCTTGTCCGGGAGCTCGGAAACCGGATGCTCCCCGGAGGCGTCCAGGGCAACAACTTGATAGTCATTTTTCGCAGCCTGCTGCGCGTAGCGTACCGCGGAGCCACTCTGGACGATGTGCACATGCTCGGTGGCCCCGGCAGAGGCCTTAACCACGGAGGGATAGATGCCCGGTACCCCCCTCTGCGGGAGCAGAATGTGACGGAAGCCGAGAATCTCAGCGCTGCGAATAATGGCCCCGAGATTCTGCGGATCCTCGATATTATCCAGGAGAAGGAGGCGATTCTGCTCCCAGCAAGGCTCGATCAGGCCATAGGGATACGGCTCGGTTTCGATGAGCACACCCTGGTGTTCTTTGCTGTTACACAGGTGGAAAAGCTTGTTTTTGTCCCCAAAGCGAACGTTTACCCGGCTTTCCTCCATCCGCTCGAGAAGTTTTCGCATGCGGGGCTGATCCTGCACCTTTTCACTCATCATGGCGCGGTCCACCCGGCGTCGACCTGCACGCAGGACCTCGAACACCGGGTTTATCCCGTAGATGATATCATTCTCTGGAGACTTGGATTGCATACAAGGATAGACTATGCGCATCGAAGATTATGCAAAGCAACGCGATTTATGGAAAAGAAAAAAAGTACGACGCGGTCATGATTGTGTCCTTCGGTGGGCCCGAGGGCATGGACGATGTCCGGCCGTTTCTTGACAATGTCCTGCGGGGAAAAAATATCCCACCTGCGCGCATGGAGGAGGTGGTCCGGCACTACGAACATTTCGATGGCGTGAGCCCGCTCAATGCACAGAACCGGGAATTGAAAGCCTTGCTGGAGGCCGAGTTCAAGGCGCACGACATCGACCTGCCGGTATACTGGGGCAACCGGAACTGGAAACCCTACCTCCGCGACACCCTGCAGGAGATGCATGGCGACGGTATTCATCGCTGCATCAATTACATGACCTCGGCCTACAGTTCCTATTCCGGCTGCCGGCAATACCGGGAGAACATTGAGCACGCTGCAGAGGAACTGGACCTGGAAGACATGGCCTTTGGCAAGATCCGGGCCTTCTACAATCACCCCAACTGGATCGAGGTAAATCGGCAGCGGGTCGCCGAGGCCCTGGCACAGATTCCCGAGGACCGGCGGGCACAAACGCGTATCGTGTATACCGCGCACAGCATCCCGACCGCGATGAGCGCAAACTGTCACTATGTCGCTCAACTGGAGGAATCCGCACGATTGATATCCGAGGCCCTCCAGCACGTACACCATGACCTGGTGTACCAAAGCCGTTCCGGCCCACCGGATATACCCTGGCTGGAGCCGGATGTCTGCGATCACCTCGCCGCGCTCAAGGCACAAGGCATACGGGACGTCGTGATACACCCATTGGGCTTCGTAAGTGATCACATGGAAGTGCTGTTCGACCTGGACGTGGAGGCTCGCGAACAATGCGCATCCATCGGGCTCCACATGGAGCGGTCGAAAGCCGCGGGGAACCATCCCCTGGTGATTTCCATGATCCG
>JAPYUI010000010.1:21577-24847 GCA_029936175.1 Kiritimatiellia bacterium | reverse complement strand
TCGTAATCGCTCCGGTAGGTGGCAAAGGCTTTCAGCTTGCCGGACAGGGCGAGCGGGGATTCTTCATCGACGCTGGAATGCGACAACATGTAGGCGGGTGGAAGCTTCTCCATGGTGGATTTAGGCATCCGGGCCGGCAACCCGATAAAACTTACGAGGGCGTCTGCCGGTGCCTGGCCTTCCAACCAGGTGGCGAAATCCTTACGCCAGCCCTTAACATGGAGATATTCCTCCACATCCTCCTCCTCCGGATCCAGGTCCTCGATCGGTGGACGGTATTCGACCAGCTCGACAGCACTTCCGAAGCCCTGGACAAGCCCCGCCCGCTCTGCCGCCAGGACGGCATCCGCCTTGTAATAATGCATGCCCGGACTCTGGACCAGGATGACCCGGGCTGAGGCTCCATCCCGGCTCACGCGCTGGCCCAGGACATAGCCAACCGCCTTATGGTAGGGGATCGGATTGCCTCCCGGAGGAAGCGAGGTCACGAAAAACCCGGCGGCAAAGGCCACCAGGCCCGCTACGCCCGATCCCACGAGGGGCCACTTCCACTGCTCGCCATCCCGGCGGTAGAGAAAAAAGAAAACCAGGCAAAGAAGAAGCAAAAGACCTTTAATCGCAAACAGCATCCAAGGTGTTTGCCAGAGAACGGGGCGGTAAATCAATAATTTTTATCCGCTTTGAACGTGAGCTGAATACGGTTTTTGCTATCGTTGGCGGAGCATGGCCGACAAGACAACCCCCATGATGAACCAGTACCGGCAGATCCGGAACCAGCTGCCGGAGGATACCATCCTCTTTTTTCGCCTCGGCGATTTTTACGAGATGTTTTTCGATGACGCGAAAACCGCGGCGGGCATCCTCGATATCGCCCTGACGAAGCGCCATAAAGTCCCCATGTGCGGGGTTCCATACCATAGCGCCCAAGGTTACCTGGCGAAGTTGATCCGGGCGGGCGTTAAAGTGGCCATCTGTGAGCAAATGGAAGACCCGGCACAGGCCAAGGGCATCGTGAAGCGCGATGTCACGCGCATCATCACCCCGGGTACGGTACTGGAGGAACAAGTACTTGAATCCGGACGCAACAATTTCCTCGCCGGGCTGCACCAGCAGGACGGACGTTTTGGGATGGCCATGCTCGACCTGTCCACGGGTGAGTTCTGGATGGAAGAGGCAGAAAGCGCAGGAGCGGTGATGGATAACCTGGTGCGTTATGCGCCAGCGGAATGCATCGTACCCGACGACGACCTCGGGGCTGAAGCCTACGGCGAAATTTTTCATGAAGGTACCGAAACCCTGGTCACGCCACATGACGAGTGGACCTTTGAATCAGATGCCGCCTATGACAACCTGATCCGCCATTTCAAGGTGCACTCGCTCGAGGGTTTTGGCTGTGAGAAGCACCGGGCGGGAACGGGGGCTGCGGGCGCCGTGCTGCATTACGTGAAGAATCAGCTGCGCAACGAGGTCGATCACATCTTCCAGATCCGGTTAAAGAATCCGGATGACTTCATGCAACTGGATGAGGCAACCATCGCCAACCTGGAGCTGGTTCAGGGGCAGAACCCCCTGGTGAAGGGGAAGGCGCCGACCCTGTTGAACCTGCTCAACACGACGCAGACCGCCATGGGCGGTCGCCTGCTCCGCGAATGGATTCTCCGGCCACGCACGGTGCTCACGGAGATCGTCGAGCGGCATGACGCCATTGAAGCCATCCTGGCCGACCGGGCGCAATTCAGGGAACTGCGCGAAAAACTGGGTGAGATCAGAGACATGGAACGCCTGATCGCGCGCATGAACACGGGAAGCGGGAATGCGCGCGACCTGCAGGCGATGGCCCAGTCCCTGGAGGCCCTACCCGCGGTAAAAACGGCGGCGGCGACCATCGGGGCGAGCCGGCTCCGCACGCTTGCCGATGAGGTCGACGCCCTCCCGGGAACCTACGAGCTGATCAAGCGGGCGATCTCCGACGAACCCCCGATTACCATCAAGGACGGGGGATTGTTCCAGGCGGGCTATCACGCGGAGCTCGATGAATTGCGACAGGCTGCAACAGAAGGGCGGCAGTGGCTGGCAGAATTTCAGACCCGGGAACAGGGACGCACCGGCATCAAGAACCTGAAGATTCGCCACAACAAGGTATTTGGTTATTACATCGAGGTCTCCAAGGCGAACCTCGACATGGTTCCGGAGGAATACACCCGCAAGCAAACCCTGGTGAATGCCGAGCGCTTCATTACCCCGGAGTTAAAAGAATACGAGAACAAGATTCTCGGGGCGCAGGAACGATCCGAAGAACTGGAGTACGAACTCTTCCTGGAAATTCGATCCCAGGTGAGGGCCCAGACCCGCGTCATCCAGGACACGGCTGCGGCCGTGGCGGAGCTCGATGTCATCGCAACCCTGAGCGAACGGGCCCTGACCCTGCACTACGCGCGACCCACAATGAACGAAGACGACCAGATCCACATTGGAGACGGTCGGCACCCGGTAATTGAACACCTGGCCGATACAGAGCGTTTCGTTCCCAACGACACCCTCCTGGACGGGCTGGAAAACCAATTGATCCTGATTACCGGCCCGAACATGGCAGGGAAGTCAACCTACATACGCCAGGTGGCGTTGATCGTTATCATGTCGCAAATCGGAAGCTACGTTCCCGCCTCGGACTGCTTGGTGGGCATCGTTGACCGCGTATTCACGCGGGTGGGGGCAAGCGATGACCTCGCGCGAGGGCGCAGCACCTTCATGGTCGAGATGCAGGAGACCGCCAACATCCTGAACAACTCCACCCCGAAGAGCCTGATCGTCCTGGACGAGATTGGACGCGGAACCAGCACCTTTGACGGAATCAGTATTGCCTGGGCGGTGGCGGAGCACCTGCACAACCATACAACCGTGAAAGCAAAAACGCTGTTTGCCACCCACTATCACGAGCTTACGGAACTTGAACGCACGCTTCCCGGGGTGAAGAACTACAACGTGCTGGTGAAGGAAAGCGGGGACCGCATTCGCTTTATGCGTAAAATCGTTCCGGGATCGGCAGACAAGAGTTATGGCATCCAGGTAGGGCGCCTCGCAGGCCTCCCGGATTCGGTCGTGGCCCGGGCAAAGGAGATCCTGAAAAACCTGGAGGAAGGGGAACTGAACGAGGCGGGGCAACCCCAACTGGCGAAAAAGCGACCGCGCAAGGGGAAATCTGACAAGGACCAGATGTCGCTGTTTGGTTAAAGCGACCGGGCAGGATATCCAGCGGATACCCATGCCGCG
>JAPYUI010000010.1:1848-21477 GCA_029936175.1 Kiritimatiellia bacterium | reverse complement strand
CCCATGCCGCGCCGGACCGGATTTCTTGACATACGGAACCCTGTACATAGATTGTGTTCATGAACAATGAGGTCTGGAAAAGTTTTGAGGACAACACCCTTACACACAGTGCTGCGCACTACTTGATGACGATCAAGGGCCTGCTGGAGGATCATGGATACGCGCGGGTGACCGACATTGCCAAGCGCCTGAACATCACACGAGGCAGCTGCTCCATCAGCCTGAAACCCCTGAAGAAGCGCCAACTGGTGGTCGAAGATGAAAATCGCTTCCTGCAATTGTCCGAGGAAGGGCGACGTCTGGCGGAGATGATCGAGTTAAACGACGAACTGCTGGAGAGTTTGTTCAAAGATGTGCTGGGCGTGAGTGCAGAGCAGGCTGAGGTCGATGCGTGCAAGATCGAACACCTCTTGAGCATCGAATCGAGTGTAAAGTTGGCGAACTTCATCAAGTCCTGGAAAGAAAACCAGGTGGCCTCCAAGGCGCTCAAAAAGCAGACGGACGCGGCGCAACTGAACTGCATTCACGATGTAGACAATTGCTCGTTGTGCCAGTCGGTCTGCTTGACCGATCCGCTCTCCGACAAATGAGAAACGAAGCGGGCTCCGGTTAAGCCCGCAAGTACCGACGGCTATCAAGGCTTGGGCGTCGCGAAGTAAACCTCTGATTTGTCTTCATTGTCGGCCTGCCAGATAATGCGACCACCGGATGTATATGGATTCTTGTCCTCCACGAATTCATCGTTGGTAAGCTGCACCGCCGTATCTTTATCCCAATCCCATACAAATATTTCCGCGTCCCAGTTGTCGTAGTAACCCATCCAGGTCAACACGCCATCGCGAATCATCGGGTTCACGTCATCGTATAAATTACTGGTCAACTTCTTCATCGACCCTAGTTTCTTGCCCGCATCATCTGTACCACGATTTGCGTCCCGGTCGTAGAGGTAGATTTCAAAGTCATCCCCGTCGAAGCCCTGCCAGACGACCTTGCCATCAAAGATGCAGGGGTTGAAATCGTCGTCCACGTTATTGCTGATTTGCTTCAGGATGCCTGCTTCACCTTCCCCCTGGGGCTCATAAACGAAAATTTCGGCCTCAATGGTCGGGTAGCCCTCCCAGGCGATCATGCCATCCCAGACGACCGGAGATACGTCATCATAACTGTTGCTCGTGATTTGCGAAACCCCGCCCTTGTCGGCGTTCCAATGGTAGATCTCGTAGTCGTTTCCATCCCAGCCGTACCAGGCGACATCCTTGCCGTGGACCTTGGGAGCCATGTCGTAATAAAAATTCGTCGTAAGCTGGAAGCGCTCCGTCCCGACCATCGCCATGATTTCATAACCGAACGGGAAGGCCTTGGATTTCTGCCAGGTCACCACGTCACCCCAGAAACTCGGGCCCAGGTCGTTGCGCTGATCGTGGGTGACCCACTCAATTTTTTCCTCGCCAAGGGTCCATCGACACAGCTCGTGGAACGTGATCGTGCGGCGGCGTTCCTTACCGCTTGAATCGGAAGCATACGGCGCACTCTTCTCCCGAACCGCGTAAGGGTTTACCTCGCTTATTTTCTTGTCCAGCTTGAAGGGGCCGGCAAGCACTGCATTATTACTCACGGCTGAAGTAAGCTTGTTGGTGTCGTTCGGATCACGCAGGAATTCGAATACGTTGGTCTTCGCCCCTTCGGGACGGACATAAACGGATCCGTATTGCCAGAAGCTGGTGTAGGGACCGGAGAAACCCTGGCCCTCAGGGAAAAGATTGAAATCGCCTTTCTGCCCCTTGGCCATGAGTAAATTGGAGCTGGTATAAAACGCCGGGAGTTCCGGGTAACCCGAATCACGCAGCTCATCCGGCACTTCCCGCAGAATCCAGGTCGTCTTATGATTAACGTCAACAGGGTTCCGGGTCGTCTGCCAGATGATGGTGTTCTCGAAAACCTGCGGGCGCATATTGGCCGCGAAACGATAGAAATTCTTTTTGGTTATACTCTCAGTAACACCTTCAAAATGATAAAAGATATCCGACCTTCGCCCCTCCCCCGGCAAGCCTGCCCCGTGGGCATGCCAGGTCGCAAGTCCAGTAGGACTGACAATCGGGTCGCGATTAACCAATTCGGGATCGGCGATCTGCTTTATGTCATATTCCACCGCCGAGGCCATCCCGCTGCTGCAAAGCACCATCGCAATCAAACCAGATCTCTTTTTTCCAAGTAATTTCATAAGGCAGCCTGAGCTTCATCACCGGAGCTACACAGGGACGCGTCCAGCCTCATACGGTTGAAATGCGCAACGGCATCCGGGAAATCCACTGTACCCCACTCATCCTCGCCCTGACAACAATCCTGCGGGCCTGATGCGCCACGCCCCGAATCGCTCACGGAACACCGGTATGGTACTTTATCGCGTCCTCCACGGAGGGCGCTGCAATCGGCCAGTTCGGACCCCAGCGATGATCCTCACTCCAATAATGCGAGCCCTTGTGGGTACGCATCTCCGCATCCACCAGTCGCGGATCCTTTTTTTCTTCAATACTGCCTGCCATCCGGCGCAAATCGCGGCCCAGGCGCTCCATGGATTTGAGCAGGGCATTGTTCATAACCCGTCCATACAACAAGTCCACGCGCACAATATTTTCTTCCTGACGAAGCAGGGCCTTTTCAGAGGTAACCACCATCTCACGGGCCCACCAGCTCTCGAGATACGGGCCCCAGGAGCGCTCCTTGATCACGCCGCCAAATTTGGTTTGCAGGATGGCCTCCGCAGCCATTTTCATATCCCTCGCGACCGATGCCGTGTGCTTCGCCGAAGTCGGATTCGAGCACAGCAGAAGGATCTCGGTGTCTCCCCGCTGTTTTTGCATGGAACCCTTAATGATTACCGTCTGAATGTGATGGCGTAACTGCGGGGGAAGCAATCGACGGGGATTGGGGATGACCATCGTGTAGTAGTACGGCGTGTCGATCGCCTCCAGCATGAGGTCCACTTCTCCCGTCAACAAGGAGTCGAGCAGGGCCGTCTGGAAGTCCTCATCTTCAGCCTGATCGGCATAATAGACGATATCGCGTCCGAGAAAGCCGATAATGGTATTACCGGTATTATACAGGTTTCGATCAAGCAGATGCTTGAAGTAGCCATCCCGATAGAAACCCGGACGGCGGCGGCCGACTTTGTAATCGCCAATCACGTGGGTGGCCAGGCTCTTGACCTCCTCATTTTCGTTGATCCGGTAGGTCACCAGCATGGCGGAAACTTTTTCAAGGCGAAGCTGCGATGTATTCTCAAGCCCCGAGCGAATCACTTCATGCAGCTTTTTTAACAGCTCCGGATTGTCGCCAAAGACCGCTTTAAGATAGGAACTCTGGAAAGCCTGGGCAGCCGGTATCGTCCCCACGCTCCCGCCCTCATCAACCAGGTACCGGATATGCTCCCGGGTATCATGGACAAGGGTCATGGTCCGGTAAATCCGGTAAGCAAACAGCGAGCTGACCAGCGACAGAAGCAGCGCCAGGGACAGGCAAATTTGCAGTGTGTGCTTTCTTTTCATCTGGGGGGGGCGAGACGTTAACCCGTTTACTATATACCTATCAAGCATAACTACCCTGTAATCCATGAACTGTTGAGGATTAGTGTTATATAATACATTATTAACATCCTAAACGATAAAATAAAGATCCTTTCTTCTTAACAAACCCCTTACAAATCCATTTAGATTGTGCGGCTGTAATCGGTCGATTTCCGGGCCGGGCTTATTAACAAGCCGAACGGAACCCCTAACGTGTCAACCGGAGTTGTGTTGGATGAAGAGACTAATAATTTTTACGCCCCTTATTCTCCTGACGATCGGACTGGCAGGTTGTGTACACCCTGCGAAGAAGCTCAAGAATCTGGATTTAGGCATGACTAAAACGGACGTGCTTGACCACATGGGCAAGCCGTACTCCGTGCGTGCCGCTAAAGTCTTTGAAGACGAGGAAACAACTGAGATTTGGGAATATTGGCCTCCATTCCTCGCGATCAACGATCAGAAAACGCACGTCATCTTCGAAAACGAACGGGTTGTTCAATGGGGCGTAGCGGGTGACTTCACGACGGGTACTGAGCGGAACGTCAAGGAATACAAGAAGAAGAAGCCCTGACCCTGCGAGTCACGCTTTTTCATCAGGCCCTTATCCTGAACCCCAATCCGGCTTTGCACTTATTAGAGGAATACCTGGGTAACTGCGCACGGCGCGGGTTGCTGGCGGCCCTTACCCTTGTGGTAACGGGATCGACCGCGTCGGCCCAGTTCCTGAAGGTTGGGCCGATCATTTTTAATTCCGCTCTAAACAACTCCTGGATCTTATCCTCCAATGTCAACGGGATATCGGAGAAAGAAGCCGAGGAGCAGGGGCTGGATCGGGAAGATTTCTACACGACTTACGGTTTCTCGATCAGTGCTAATTCAGCAATTTATCCTGACATTAAGCTGACGGCCAGCACGAGCGCGACCTGGGAAGAACATTTCATCCAGGACCGGAATGCCCCGGGGGCGACCTTGCCCCTCCTCGGCAATTCATCCTTCAACCTTTCGCGCAGCATTGGGCATTACAACTGGACCCTGAACCTGACCCACGCAGCCAATACCACGCGCGACAAGACGCAAGTGCCCTTCTATGTTCCGGGAAATGAACTATTGATTCGCGACATTATCCAGAGCTCCGGCGCGGCCACAAGTGTTGGCTGGAATCGCAAAGAGATCACGGCGAATTTGAATTACTCGTGGAACCAGTTGCTACATACCGAAGAATTCAGCCAAGGTGACTCGCGTTCTCAAAACTACGGACTATCATTAACCTTTTCCCCTTGGGAACGGTTTTCCATGAACTATGGCTACACCTCCTCGAAAGCTGATCTACTCGGGAGAGAGCCCCCGCTGGAAGGCGACTGGCTTCAGACCCAGTCACTATCCGCGAGCTACCGTATCCTTGAGCGCCCCTCCCTGACCTATACCGCTGGCTTTGAGAAGGAAGATGATCGCCTCGTGATCGGCAAATGGGAACCGAATCACTCCTGGGCGTTATCGGACGGCCGCAGCGTAACCGAAACCATTGATTACACCGTTAACGCCACCTACACCTTTGATGAAAACCCCGAAGAGGATGACATCAACTTTGTCTATGGGGCCAGCATTAATCACTCAGTCACCCGGAATCTCAAGCACGCCCTCAACCTGAACCGGACGCCCGTGGAAACCTTCGGCTCCACCGTCGCCACGGACACCACAAGCATCGGCTACACCGTGAATCTTGCCAGCCCAATCATCCGGGGTGCCTCAGCAAACTTCGGGGCGTTCTACTCGCGAAACGAGTTGCGAGGCGAGGCCGCCGATGGACTGGTGATTGGTGGCGCGAGCCCGGTGGAGAAGACCATGGACTACACCGCATCCCTAACCAAATCGGCCCCCATTCCCCTGAGCAGAAAATTGACCGGCAGTATCATCTACTCTTACCTGTTTACTAGTTCGGACGCACGCGATGCCTACGATATCCACTCTATAACCCTGACCTTGGGCTACCAACTGTAAAAGCCGCGTCAGATGGGACCTGGAAATACGAATAGCTATATAAAATCAAGCCGAAGCCCTGTAAAAGTTGCGGGGCTTGGGGTACACATTTTCAGTTGTCGGGAATTTGCGGCGGCGGTTCGATCCGGCACGCCACTGAATCAATATATGTTACAGGGATAGCCATGAAGCAAACCATGAAAACAATGGGGATGATTATCCTCCTGACCTTCCTCACTCCCGGGCTGCGGGGACAAGGCCTGGACGAAGTGGAGGAGCGCAACATCCTCTCGGGTGACCGGCTTGCCATTACCATCCAGGAATCGCCCGACATGAATGAAACCTATGCGGTTGATGGGGACGGCACCATCCTGCTCGGCGAACTCGGGCGGGTCAATATCGTCGGCATGACCATGGAGCAGGCTGAGATCAAGCTTAAAACATTCCTGGAGAACAAATATTTCAAATCCGCCACGGTGGGGATCACCTTAAACGAATTCGTCAAAGGTTCCGTCACCGTGATGGGAGCCATCGGAAGCGGTGGGGACTCCACCTCAAGCAGTTTCGGTTATGGTGGCGGCAAGCACACCATCGCATTCTCCGGCGATCAGATTGTCACCGTGTTCGAAGCCATCGTACAGGCGGGGGGGCTCCACCCACGCGCAAATGCCGAGGAGATCATGATCCTCCGCTGGAAACCCGGTTCTATCCAACGCGAAATCCGTACCATCAATGTCCGCGATATGTTCGAGAAACTGGACTTCACCGGGGACGAATACCTCCGGCCGCGCGACATCGTTTACGTGCCGAAACTACGCGGTGAAGATGCACACGAAATACTCGTACTCGGCGCGATTAGCGGCGTTGGTTACCACCCGCACTATGATGGCATGAACGTCCTCCGCCTCGTGGCGGCTATCGGCGGCGTGGGCAATAATCCCGCGTCAGCTTCCGCTCGCATCCTCCGACCCAACAAGCAAACCGGTGATTACAAAAAAATATCCATCGACATTCCAATGCTCTTTGCCGGACGCGCATTCGACCAGAACTATGAACTCTTCCCCGGTGACATCTTCTACGTACCTCCGCCCAACTTCGCCAACGCCGGTTCTGTCTTCTTCCTCGGCGAAGTAGGCCGACCGGGTCCCTACCCCTTGCCGATGAGTGGAGAAATGGGCCTGGCCCGCGCCATGATGCAGGTCGGTTTCAGCCCCTTTGCCAAGCAGACTTCCGTGATGGTCCGCCGCTACATCGATGACGAGAAACAGGAGATTAAATTCAACGTCAAGGAAATCCTGAAGACCGGTGAATTCGAACGTGATCTACCGCTCCAGGACGGCGATATGATTATCGTGGATGAAGGTATCTTCACGACCGATCTCGACCTTCCATTCTAAATCCATTTATTCAAAACCCTCTGACAGCAACGACGCCATGAAAAACATGTTAGGAAATCCGGCCGGCACCAATATGGTGGGACAGATGCCGAACCCCAACCAACCCACCAATCCCCGGGGAGCACTCGATGGTGGCGGAAGCAATGCCGGGAAGTCGTTCGACATCACCGATCTGAAGCAATTTTTCCACGTCATCGTCAAACGCATCTGGCTGGTCACGCTGTGCTTTATTATCGCGGTCTCCGTCGCGGTGGTAGCCCTCATGAAACAGGAACCGTTCTACAAGAGCGTGGCCACCCTTCAAGTCACCAAGGCCTCTAGCAGTATTTCCGCCCTGACGGGCGGCAGTACAATGGCGGGCGCCGACTACTACGCTATCCAGGAAAATATCTTGCGAAGTCAGTCCCTGCTGAATCGCGCACAGGAACGCCTCGGCATTCCCGTGGCGGAGTTCAAACAGGCCATCAAACGGCTGGATATCAAACCCTATCCACGCACGGGCACGATTAAGGTAGGGGTCGAAAGTTTCCAACCCGTGATCGGTTCAAACTTCGCCAACATGATGTCCGAGGAGTACATAGAGTATAAAACAGAGGAGCGCATAGACGACTCGCAGAACACCGTCATCGACCTGACCCAGCAAGCAAATAAAATTCGGGACGAACTGCGTAAAGCGGAGGAAAAACTCCAGGCCTTCCGCAGCGCGAACAGCATAATCGCTGTCAGTGGCCGCGTCAATATCGCGGCCCGCCACCTCTCTCAGCTCACGGGGAAAGCGGCTACCTATCGCACCGAGCGCCTGCTACTCCAAGCCCAGCAACCTTTACTGGATGACGCCTCCGATGAAATCATTCTCCGCGCACTCCTCGGTGAAGGAGCCGGCATGGAGACCTCTGTGGGCTTTTCCGGAAACAATACAAACCGCATCGGTTCTGCCCGAGGTGGAGTAGACTCCCTCCTTCAAAACGAAATTGTTAAAGGGGGAAACAACTGGAAACGCATCAAACGTGAAAAAGTTCGCTTACAGAGCCATCTGGAAAACTACCGCTCGAAATTCAAAGACACCCACCCACGGGTCCAGGAGGTCATGACCAAGCTCAAGGAACTTGACCTTGAATTACAGGTGGAGTTGCAGTTCGCCCTGGAGGACTATAACGCCGAACTTGACACCCTTCGCTTGAAAGAACAGGCCGTGCAACAAGTGGCCGCTGAATGGGAAAAGGAAGCCCAGCGGATTGCCACCAAGGAACATAGCCTGACCCTGCTGGAACGAAACGTTACTCGTTTGCAATCCCTCTACGAGGTCGTTTTCAACCGCTTGAAAGAAGTCCAGATATCCTTCGGGAGCCAAAGCGAAAACATCCGCATCATGGAACGTGCGACACCGGCTACCAGCCCGGTCTCCAACCGCCAGGTGCAAAACATTTTCCTGGCCGCAGTCATCGGCATTGGCATCGGTATTGGCCTGGTCTTCGGCCTGGAATACATCGACGACTCCCTTCGCTACCCGGAAGAGGTTGCCTCGGTACTGCAACTGCCCTTCTTTGGCGTGATCCCCTCCGCCAACTGGGACCCGGAAGATCTCAACTCTCACATGCTGGCCAACATCGACCAGAAGTCCGGTCTAGCCGAAGCGTACCGGAATGTTCGCTCCGCCCTGATCTTCAGCGGCGCAATCAAACCCGGTTACACCATGGCCTTCGCTTCCGCCGTTCCACGGGAAGGTAAAACCACCACCTGCCTGAACATGTCGGTGAGCCTGGCACAGGCCGGTTCACGCATCCTCCTGGTCGACGCGGATATGCGACGGGGTGAATTGCATAAATTCTTTGGCCTTGAAGGGGGTCGTGGACTTTCGGATCTGCTGGCCGGGAACTCGAAGCCCGAGTCACTCATCCAACGGACGGGCATCCCGAATCTCGATCTCATCGCGACCGGACCCTTCCCACCCAACCCCTCCGAGCTGCTGTTGCAACCCGAGTTCAATTCTTTTCTCGAGTACGCAAAACGCTCTTACGATTACGTTCTTTTCGATTGCCCACCGGTGATGGCGGTATCGGAATCCGCGGTGATGGCTTCCCTTGTCGATGCGACCTTATTCGTGGTCTGGGCGGGCCAGACATCCCGTAAACTTTCCGAAATGTCCGTGCGCATCCTCCGTGAGCGGGGGGCCAACATCGTGGGGTGCGTCCTGAATAACCTCGAATTTGGCCGCGTCGGTTATTATTATTACTCAACCTATTATGGCTATTATGATTACGACTACCGCTACGAGAGCCGGCCTTCCTAAGCCGGACCAGGTGAAAATGATTGATGGGGGGCGATAGGCATGTTTTATCGCCATCGCCTCTCCCTGCGCAGTCTCTTCCTGGTATGGATGGACACACTGGCCATCATGCTGAGTGCCGCCCTCGCCAATATCCTGGTCATCAACCTGGCGGGCGGCAACGGTTGGTTCACCTTTGTCGACCGCCTACCCACGTCGATAATGGCGACCCTGATCTTCCTCCTGACATTCTTCGCGGGCGGAATGTACGACCCCCAGGTTCTTGCCAATCGAAAGAAAACCTTCATCATCACCAACTGCTGTGTGTTCATTGGACTCGCCTTGATCACCCTCGCCTTCTACTGGAAGTTCAAACTCCATTTCGGACGGGGCATCATGCTCGTTTACGTGCCGTCCATCATTGCATCCACCTATGCGATACGCTTTGCCTACCACATAGTGGTCGGAGCCGGATTTTTTGCTAAACCGACCTTGCTGGTAGGGGAAGGCGATGACATCCGAACCATTTCCAACCTGCTCGCCGAACACGGGGCCAACAGCTACAAAGTCTTTGGTGTCGTCACCACGGCGAGCACAGAACACCATGAGGAATTTCTGAACGGGGTTCCGGTAATAGGCAATTTCAACCGACTCCGCGAATACGTCGGGGCCTATGACATCGAGAACATCATTGTTGCCACATCACTGACGAAGGAAGACGGCCTGCTCCGCGAACTGAGACCACTGCGGTATGACGGGGTAGTCATTCTCGACTTCGTCTCCCTGCACGAACAACTGGCACGATCGATCCCGCTCGATCACATTGATGATGAATGGCTTCTCCACGCGGCCATGAACAGCCGACACATCCACATACGCAAACTCAAACGAATCATGGATTTTTGCGTAGCTGCTTTCAGCCTTTTTCTCATGCTGCCTATTTGCGTCCTGGCCGCCGTGGCCATCAAGGTGACCAGCAAAGGACCCGTGTTCTACCGCCAGGTGCGGATGGGGCTCAACGGTGAGTACTTCAAGGTGATCAAGTTCCGGACCATGTACACGGACGCGGAACGCGATGGCGCGGTCTGGGCGGAGCGCTATGACGCTCGGATCACGCGGGTTGGCCACTTCCTGCGCACGTCACGGATTGATGAAATCCCCCAGCTCGTCAACGTGCTGCGAGGACAAATGAGTCTCGTCGGTCCCCGACCGGAACGCCCGGAATTTATAGAAACGCTTAGTGGATCGATTCCTTTTTACGAAGAGCGCCTGCTCATCCCGCCCGGCATCACCGGATGGGCCCAGATACGTTACCCCTATGCAGCCTCAGTCGCTGCGGCCCGGGCCAAGCTGCAATACGACCTCTACTATATCAAACACACCAGCCTCTTGATGGATGTATCCATCCTTATCCGCACCTTTAAAACCATTATTGTCGGCATGCGGCACAGCGAAGAAGCGCTACCAGACCGAGGGTCCGACAACAACCTGACGGTGCTGGGAGCATCGGATGAGACAACATCCAAAACAGACGATGTCCACAGTGCCTGAAATGGACCCTCAAGGCCCCAACCTCTCAATGCCGGTTTAAGCGGTGGCTGGAAGGTGGTCATTTCGGTTCGTGCTCTGGTATATCCTGGTGCTCCTCACCCAGCCGCACTTTCGCTTCCCCTTCCTCATCCCCTTTCACCTCGGTGATATCGCGATCGCTGGCGGTGTAGGCCTTCACATCATCCATTGCATGGAAACCAGCCGGCCCTTCTTTTTCTTCGGACCGGCGACCAAGCTGGCCATGTTACTGATGCTGGTCGCGTTGATGTCACACTATTTCAACCCCAACCAGATCGATACGACTTGGAATGTGGACATCGATGGCCTGGTAAAGGTCTGCGTGGTCGTCATCCTGCTGGAAGCCCAGAGCTCCACCATTTATCGCTCTGTCGCCATCATGGGCACGACCGTGGTGGGTACCCTTTGGTGGATTAAGGGGGGCGTCCGCCTCGCTTCAGCCGGCATGACCTGGGGCAGTGGCGACCGCCTTATGGGGGCAAATGTGTCCATCATCAAAAACCCCAACGACTTCGCTTATCTCATGGTCTTCATGATACCAGCCTACTTTTATTTCTTCCGAATCAGCAAAAACAGATACCTCCGGATCGCCTTCCTCGGCTGTATGGGGGCCGCTGCGTATATCGCACTGGAAACCGGAAGCCGGACTGGATTCCTCGCCCTCGCTACCGCCCTGATCCTGATTGCCCCCGTCATGTGGATACACTACAAGACCACCCTTATCGGCTCCGTGGTGGCCGGGGTACTGATGTTCGGCCTGATCAGCGTGGGCAACATCGATCGTTTTAAAAGTATCAAGGAATCCGTCCTCGTGATCTTCAAGCAGCAGGAAGAATATTCCGAAGACGTCTCCCAGGTGGATGCGGAATCCGCGGAATCCCGCGTGATCAAGGCCCGCGCAGCCTGGAGTGTAATCGTTGATTACCCCTTCATGGGGGTGGGCACTAATCCCCGTCCACGCCTGTTCGAGGGTCGGGAAAATGCAGGGGGCATGGTGCACAACGAAATCCTCATGGCCGGGCGACACATGGGATTTCCCGGCATGATTATTTACCTGACGGCCGTTTTGATGCCTATCGTGCTCGGCTTGCGCATACATCGAATGGCGAAGGATTACTGGCCGGAAATTGCTGCGCTGGGCCTCACGGTGGCAACCCAGTCCTGCGTGGTCATCGTCGGGGGCATGTTCTCGCCCTCCCTTTTTCACTTTCCTCACATGCTGACCCTGACCGTGGCCACGGGGACCTACGTCCACCTGAAAAATCAGATCGCCGCCCATTCGACCCCCAGTCTCACCCAAGCTCACAACCCCTACAGTCCCACGGCAGTCGCCGGCATTCAAACGCACTAAGTTCCATCTCCTTTGCAGCCAAAACGCAGGAGCCCATGCTTGCATCCGGCCGCCTCCATCCTGCATCCTCCCTTATCTTATGCGTGTGCTCTTTATCAACAGGATGATCAGTATGGTTCGCGGCGGCGGCGAGACCTTTGATCTCGAAATGGCCCGACACCTGGAATCACCCGAGTGCCAGACCGGCTTCCTCTCCGGAATCCCCCTGTTCAGCCAACCCGACACCCCGCTCGATCATCCGGGTTCGTCGACCATCCGCTCACCCTACACCGGTTGGTTCCCCTGGGACCGAGTCTGGCAGGGCTGGCGCCTGCGTGTCTGGGACTTCCGTTGCTTTGAACGCAAGGTCGCCCGCTGGGCAAAGGCACACCGCGACGCCTACGACATCATCCAGATTTGCGAAATGCCGGCCCTCATCGATGACCTGCTCGAGCAAGACCTCAATTGCCCCATCGTTATGCGCATCACCGCACCGGACTACCACGACCCCCACCAGGCCGTGACCCGCGCATCGGCCATCATCGCGAGCGGCACCTCCATCGCCACCCTGCGCAAGGGCGTACGGCCGGATGCAGTGAACATCCCCAACGGGGTGGATACCGAACGATTCCGGGCCGGATCCCACAATTTCCGGTCTGGAGAGGGCATCGCGGATGCCGATTTTGTCATTCTTTTCGTTGCCCGGTTTCACGAAGTAAAAAACCACCACATGCTGATCCGGGCCTTCAGGCGGGTTCTCGAAAGTATCCCTGAAGCGCGCCTGGTGCTGGTCGGTGCCGGCCCGCTGGAGAATTTCACACGCAAGTGCTGTCGAGAATCGGACACGCAATCACGCGTTCATTTCCTCGGCGAGGTGGCGTATGAAGATCTCCCGGGAATCTACGCTGCGGCCGACCTGAAGGTCATCTCCAGCAACTATGAATCTTTCTGTTTCGCAGCCCTCGAAGGCATGTCCAGCAGCTTGCCACTGGTCGTGACCGATACGGACTGGGTGCCAGGCCTTATCGGCCGGGACCAGGGCGGGGTCGTCGTCCCCAAGGACAATGATGCCGCGATGGCCGAGGCCATCTGTGCACTCCAGAAGGACCCCGAGCGCCGTCAGCGGATGGGGCAATGGAATCGGGAGCAGGTTTTGGAAAATTACCGATGGGATACGAGTGCCCAAAAATTGCTTTCATTGTACCAAACTCTGCTATCATAAACACCCATGAGTGGACATGCACAGGAAATGACGGAGGGGAAGCGCTTTGGATTCGGTGAGAACTGGTCCCGCTTCCTCACCACCCTCAATGACGAACGCATTCATGAGGCCGAGGAGTCGCTGACCAGCATGCTCGGCCTGGATTCCCTGGAAGGCATGAGTTTTCTCGATATCGGATCCGGCAGCGGGCTGTTCAGCCTCGTTGCCCGGCGCCTCGGCGCACGCGTGCATTCGCTCGATTACGATCCACAATCAGTCGCCTGCACCACCGAGCTTCGACAGCGCTATTTCCCGGAGGATTCCGACTGGAAAATCGAGGAAGGCAGCGTACTTGACCGCGCGTATATCGAATCCCTCGGCACCCACGATATCGTTTATTCATGGGGCGTCCTGCACCACACAGGAGAGATGTGGAAGGCCCTGGAACATGCGGCCATCCCCACCCACAGTGGCAGCCGACTCTTTATTGCCATCTACAACGACCAGGGGAGCAAGTCGCGTATCTGGTCCAAATTAAAGCAACTCTACTGCAGCGGAGCCGTGGGACGCTTTCTCGTCACCGGCATGGGGTCGACGTACTTCTTCCTGGTCTGTCTTAAAGAAGACCTGCTCCGCCTCAAGAATCCCCTTACACGCTATCGCGCGTACAAGAAAAATCGCGGCATGTCCATCTGGTACGACTGGATCGACTGGTTCGGCGGCTACCCCTTCGAAGTCGCCCGGCCGGATGAACTCTTCGAGTTCTACCACAAGAAAGGCTTCGACCTGACCAGGTTGCTTACGGTTGGCGGCGCGCTGGGAAACAACGAATTGGTTTTCAAAAAGCGCTGAGGGCTGCTTTAACAAGCCCGGGTTCCCGGGGGCAGCATAAGATGGAGGATCGCCCTTTTTTCGTGGGTATTTTCCGAAGACCGGAACGCAGGTTGAGCCCTGTCCTGGTCTAGGCCTCCCCATACCCGCGGGCAACTTCTTCGGCGATGATCCGAAGGCCTTCGCGGACGACCTCATCCGACTGGGAGTGATTGATACGAATGCACTCGTTCCGCTGGGGCTCGTCCCCGTCCATGCCGTAGAAGAAATAATGGCCGGACACGACAATGACCCCACGGGCCTTGAGTCGGCGATAGAGCTCTTTGCTCGTAATCGGAAAGTCCCTGCACCAGAGCCAGAGAAACATCGCGCCCTCGGTAACGTGCAGGCAATACGGAAGGTCATCATCGAGCTCCGCCATCAGCCACGCCCGTGCTTGCCCGGCCTTTTGTTCATAAAACGGACGAATCAAGCGCTGGCTGACATCGAGGATCCGGTCATCGCGCAGCAAGGGGGCCACGAGCTCCTGGCCGAGGTTCCCATTGGCGAGACTGGCGACAGCATTGGCGCTGGACAGGGCCTTCGCAATCTCGGGAGCGGCGATAATGATCCCTGTCCGCGTACCGGGAAGACCCAGTTTGGATAAGCTGAGGCTGATGATGTGGTGTTCCTCCCAGACGGGCTCAATGTCCCTGAACAGGATCCCCGGAAAAGGGGCACCGTAGGCATTGTCAATCATCAGGGGAATGCCGCGCTCTTTCGCGATCGCGGAAAGCCGGTCGACCTCCTGGTTCGTAAGGACATTCCCGGTCGGATTGGTCGGGCGGGAAACACAGATGGCCGTGATCTCCTCCGAGAGGTCCAGGGCATCGAAATCGATGTGATATTTAAAGGTGTGCTTATCGATGAACTCGAGGCTCGGCTTACGGGCGGTGAACAACGAACCCACAAGGCCCTGGTCCGCATACCCGATATACTCCGGCGCGAGGGGGAGTAGAATCCTCCCCATAGTCCCATCCGAAAATTCGCCCGCCAACATGTTGAACAGGTAGAAGAAGGCACTCTGGCTCCCGTTGGTGATCGCGACATTTTCCGGGCCGATGTTCCAGCCATAATTCCGGTTCAGGAAGTCAACCAGCGCACGGATGAATTCCGGGCGTCCCTGCGGGGTATCATAATTGCCCAGTACCTGGTCGAATCCTCCCTCCTCCGACATGATCTCCTGCATGCCCTCCCGCCAGACCGCCTGCACCTCGGCAATCCCCGCCGGATTTCCACCGCCCAGCATCAAGAGCTTTTCCGTTCCCGACATGGCGACGCCAAGATCGTCCATCAACTCGAGGATGCCGGTGCTGGCACAAAGCTTCTCACCCAATTTCGACAACCGGGGTTTCATTTTTGAATCGTCTGTTCGCCTTCTTCCAGCCGGGCCAGCAGCCAGAGGTAGTCGGAAAGCCGATTCAGCCAGGCCAGCATATGCGGATTATCGACCAGGCCCTTGTCTGCCATATCCACCACCCGCCGCTCCAGGCGCCGTGATACCGTCCGGGCGATGTCCAGTACGGCGGCGGCCTCCGTCCCGCCCGGCAGGACAAAACCTGTCGGCGAGGGTATGCTCCCTTCCACCTCGCGGGCAGCATCCGTCAACCTTTCCGCGTGGTCCGCGCCGATTCGCTCGCTCAGCTTTTCCCTTTTTTCAGTGCTCATCGCCAATTCTGTGCCCACAATAAAGAGCTCCCGCTGAAGCTGCTCAAGCCGCCCGGGCAATGCGGGATGCCCTACCTTCACCTTGGCCAGGCCCAGCACGCTCACCAGTTCGTCAAGGTCCCCATAGGCCTCCGGCCGTGAAGAGGCCTTGGAGACCTCCTCGCCGGAAAAAAGGCGTGTACGCCCGGCATCACCGCGCTTGGTGGTGATCAGGCTGTCGTTTATGCTATTGCTCATACTGTCGCTTATAAAAAGAATGCGGTTGAATGTCGACGGAACAGGTCTATAATTCTTGCCCGAAATACACACATACTAACCCAGGCGGTACCAGACATGCCAAAAAAAAAGCGTAAGTTCAAAACCGAAGTCCAACAGCTCTTGGATCTGGTCATTCACTCCTTGTACTCCAACCCGGATATCTTCCTTCGGGAACTCATCTCCAATGCTTCCGATGCGATTGATCGCGCGCGGTTCGAAGCCCTGAGCAACAAGAATATCCAGGAGCCCGAGGGCAGCTGGAAGATTAAAATACACGCAGACAAGGATGGAAAGACCCTGACCCTCTCTGATAACGGCATAGGCATGACCAGCGAGGAGCTCGAGGCCAACATCGGCACGATCGCCAACTCCGGCACCCGGGCTTTCCTCG
Organism: Kiritimatiellia bacterium; assembly: GCA_029936175.1. Taxonomy (GTDB): domain Bacteria; phylum Verrucomicrobiota; class Kiritimatiellia; order SS1-B-03-39; family UBA6053; genus JAPYUI01. The sequence continues at coordinate 4,984 of JAPYUI010000010.1, read as the reverse complement.
ATGAGCTCAGCAAGGGCGACGCCAAGAACAACCCCGAGCTGATCGGTCAATTCGGGGTCGGCTTTTACAGTGCCTTCATGGTTGCGGATAAAGTGAGCGTCTGTACGCGACGCGCGGGAAGCGAGAGCACGGCGACCCGGTGGGAGTCCACGGGTAACGGCGCCTACACCCTCGAGGACATCGAGAAGGACACGTTTGGAACAGACATCATCCTGCACCTGAAAGAGGACCAGGAAAAGTACCTCGAGGAATGGACGATTCGTGAAATTGTCACGAAATTTTCGGACTACGTCGCCTTCCCGATCGTGATGGATATCACGCGCGAGGTGCCGGTGGAAAAAAAGGATGAAGGGGACGAAGCCTCTACCGAGACCGTCAGTGAGGTCAGCGAGGAAACCCTGAACTCGATGAAAGCGATCTGGACACGTACGCCGAGCGAGGTCGACAAGGGCGACTATGGCGAGTTTTACAAGGCGCAATTCAAGGACTACACCGAACCCGCGGAAATCATCCATTACCGCGCGGAAGGCACGCTCGAGTTCAACGCGTTGCTGTATATCCCGGCCAAGGCACCGTACAACATGATGTATGATCGCGAGGACCACGGCGTGCAATTGTATGTCAAGCGGGTGTTCATCATGAACAACTGCCAGGACCTGCTCCCGACCTACCTGCGCTTCATGAAAGGCGTCGTCGATTCAAGCGACCTTCCCCTCAATGTTTCGCGTGAAATCCTCCAGGAAGACCTCCTCATTCGGAAGATTCGTTCCAACCTGGTGAAGCGGGTACTCAACACGCTGAAAGACATGCAGGAAAAGGAGCCGGACCGTTATGCCACCTTCTTCCGGGAATTCGGCCGCGTCCTGAAGGAGGGACTCCACTCCGATTTCGAGAACAAGGAAAAGCTTCAGGACCTGCTGATGTTTGAAAGCAGCAAGACCGATGCCGGGGCCTACACATCACTGGCGGATTACGTGAATAACATGCACCCGGACCAGAAGGCCATTTACTACATCTCCGGTGAAAGTCGGGCGACGGTGGAAAGTTCGCCCCTGCTTGAGGCCTTCCAGGCCAGGAAGTATGACGTCCTTTTCCTCACCGATCCGGTGGACGAAATCGTGATCCCCTCGGTCCAGACCTACCGGGAAAAACCCTTGGAAGCCGTCCACCAGGGCGAAGTCAACCTCGACACCGAAGAGGAGAAGGAAGAAAAGAAGGAGGGGCGCGAGAAGGCGGCCGAGGATTTCAAGGACCTCACGGAACTTCTGCAGTCCCAACTGGAGGAAGACGTGAAGGAGGTCCGCATCTCGGAACGCCTGACCGACAGCGCCTGCTGCCTGGTCGCGGACAAGCAGGGAATGGATCCCTACATGGAGCGCATGATGGCCGCCATGGGTAACGCCGTTCCCACGACCAAGCGTATCCTGGAGATCAATCCCGGGCATCAACTCCTTCCCGTTATGCGGGAACTGGCCCAAAAGGGCGAGGAGGATGCCCGGTTGAAAGACTTCGCCGACCTGCTTTACGAACAGGCCCTCATCGCCGAGGGATCCCCGCCAAAGGACCCGGCCAATGTCGCCCGACTCATCAGCGAATTGATGTTGGTCGACGGGAAACAACAACTGAACTGAAGCGGGAACAACGCGTCGACCATGCCATGAGGGAGACGGATGGGATCACGCGGAATACACATCGCGGTTAAAGATCCGTGCGCTACGGAAGCTCAACCATCACCCGGTACAGGCGATTGCTCGTACTGTCGAGACCCTCTATGGCCTGGCTGGATGAGCCGATACCCGGAATGCGGACCTGGCCCACCACATTCATCCAGTTATTGGTATCTCCCGGGTTGGTGGTGGTCTGCAAGGTATACACGCGCGTATTCGAACCGGAGAAGACCATTTTTGGTGGCTGACCCGCCGAGCTCAAGACATCCGTGACGCGCAGAAAGTCGTTCGCATCAACCGGTGAGGTATCCATGATGTACTCCTGGGCAAGCGTGTACCCGTCTCCGTCAATGTCCGCATCCACCTCCGCGGCAATCGGGTCATTGAACCAGGCGAACTCGAAAAAGTCGGGTACGCCATCGCCATCGCTGTCGATACTGAAGGTGTCGGTGAAGGTGAGGTCTACGCCGGAGACCGCTGCAAACTGGAGGTCGATACGGTTGCTGTGTACACCGGAGGGCTCCCAAGCCTCATGCAACCCGTTGCCGTTGGCATCGATCCAGGCAAAGAGTTCATAGGAGAAGTCGCCCGGCAGGTCCACCATGTAGCCGCCAAAGCCCGGCACGAGTTCCGTGATCGAAGGAGCCCGGTTATCCAGGACGAGCGCCGCTGTCAAGGCCCCGATACGCAGGGCATCCACCTGGTCGTTCGCCGTGCCATCATCAAAGGGCCAGAAGCCCCGCAGGCCGGGTGCCTGGGGGTCCACCCCTTGCTGAAACAGGGCCTGCACCGCCAGGCTGCCCAACTCGACATTCCAGATCGCCACCTCATCCACGGCTCCGTCCAGGTGATGCAGCGAGGGAGGACCCGAAGAAGCACCCAGGGCCAACTCCGCAAATATACTCGCTACGGGCTGGCCCAGGGAACCGCTGCCCATCGCCGCCTGGACCTCGACCCCGTTAATATATACACGGACCGATGAGGGACCCGTCCCGCCATCCCAGGTCGCGGCGAGATGGTACCAGGTGTTATCCGACAAGGTCATTTCCGCCACCCAGATCAACTCGTTGTCGGCATCGGCTCGCAGCTCCAGGAAGGGTTGTCGGCTACCCGCATCTCGACTGATACCCAACACCCATCCTTCATGGATGCCACTTGCCTGCTGCTTGCCCACGAAAGCCTGGGTCTGCGCAGCATCCCGGGTGTTCACCCAGGCCGATATGGACCAGGGACCCGTACCGGGCTCCAGGTCCGCCGTATCCCCCTGCACGACGGCCCGCTGGCCGGGACCCGACGAGGACAGCACGCTGTTCAGGGCCCGGCCGACCACGGCTCCCAGGTAATGATTGATACCCGCGTTGAAAATTCCCGTGTACCTGATGTCCCCGGAAACCGAAAGCAGGCCTGACCACAACACGTCGCCTGAATGACCCGTTGGCCCGTACAGGTCCAGGGCCTGTCCATCGGCC
>JAPYUI010000010.1:0-1748 GCA_029936175.1 Kiritimatiellia bacterium | reverse complement strand
GTCCCGTCGTCGCGATAGACCTCTAGCCGCTCGATCATCTGGTCGAATTCCGCCTGGGAACTGAAGGCGGTGCCCCCGTGATTTGGGCTCAGCAGGAGCTGTTTGAGCGCCATCGCCAAATCACCGGCCCGGCCTTCATGCTGATAATTGATCCGCAACAACTCGATCGGGGTCGATACGGTTCCCGTGAGCGGCGCCAGGGGCACACTTGAGACCCCCGCATGACGATTGCAGGCATCCAGGTATCCAATGCGGTCATCGATGGTATAGCCTGCGGCCAGCCTGCCATTTCCTGAATAATCGGCCAGGGCCAGGGAGCGATATACGCCGGTGTCCGCACTGACCCGATGGATGTTCCAGCCATCCACCTGCGTCGGGTCCAGGCTTTCATACAGGTAGATTTGCCCGTCGCCGGGCTGGATCACCACCAGGTCTTGATCGCCGTCGGCGTCAACATCGCGCACCTGGAGGTGAGGGCCGAATGCCGCATTCGAAAGCATGTGCGTGGTCCAGGAAGTCCCGTTACCCAGCGCATTCTCGTACCACAGCAGGCCACCACCTGCCGTGTGAACCACGTCGAGATCGCCATCGCCATCCAGGTCAGCCAACTCGACTTCCGCGGGGTTATCCATCGTGGCGTTGATGGTACGCGACTGCCAGGATCCGAAAGCCGGTTGCTTGTACCAGGTTACGCGATCCTGGGCGCCCGAGCTCACCACGACATCCAGGCGCCCATCACCGTCCAGGTCGCCAATCGCGATGCCCCGCGGATCGGTGACGCCCGTGGCAATAGTCGACGGGGACATCGCGACAGTGGGTGCCCCGGCGTTGACGAACCAGCGGATATCGTTGGAGGTGTCGGAGCCCGCCACGATATCTGCATCCCCGTCTCGATCCAGGTCCGCCACCGCAAAAGTCGTCGCCTTGTACCGCAGGGCGTTCAACTCCGTGGTGACCAGGGTGCTGCCGTTGATCATCAACAGTCGTTCATCGAAAAAGTCAAAGCTATGGGTAATCACGTCCAACACCCCGTCCCGGTCGAGGTCAACCGTCTCCAGGTGCCTTGCCCCGCTCAAGCCCGTCCGCAGCACAACCCGGTCGAAGCCCGTTAATAGATTATTGAGATGGGCGACCAGGGTCGCACCGGAATCCTCAAGCGTGAGCAAATCCATTTTCCCATTGCCATCGAGATCGGCCGCGGCGGTGTACACGGTAGATGCGTTCGCCACAGAGCCCACAAGCTGGTCATAGCAAAAGGCGTCCGCCCGGCGATGCACGTTCTCGTTTATGGCCACGCCGATGTCGGCGTCAGTGGTCGAGAGGAGAAACACATCCTCGTCCCCATCCACGTCGGTATCCATCAGCAGGAGCGCGTGGGGATCGTGAAAGCTGTTTTCGACCAACACGGGAGCGGCAAACACCGACCCGGGCAAGCCGGGGAAGGCCATCACCACATCGTCACCCGCCAGGCCGACAACGATATCCACCCAGCCATCGCCATCGAGATCCCCAGAGGTGAGGGCCCAGACCGAATCCAGGTTGTCGGCGATAGTGATAGCCGCCCCAAAGGAATGGGCACCCTGGTTTGGCAACCAGGCCAGGGTATCCAGGCCGGGGATGGCCAGGGCCAGGTCCGGCAGGCCATCCCGGTTGATATCCGCCAGCTCCAGGTCGCTCACAAAGGCCAGGGGCAGGATCACCTGGTTCAACCAGGTGCTGCCATCCCCCAGCATGTTGATATGCAGCGA
>JAPYUI010000353.1 GCA_029936175.1 Kiritimatiellia bacterium | reverse complement strand
CCTTCACCACCCGGGAATGCTCAACCCCGGTCAACTTCTGGTCGAGGCCCTGGAAAGGGAAGCTCAAGCGGTGGTGGTCGATCCCGAGCAAATGAAGCATGGTCGCATGCAGGTCCCGAACATGAACGGGATCCTCAATCACGTTATAACTGAATTCATCGGTCTTCCCGTAGTGCATACCGCCCCGGATGCCCCCGCCGGCGAGCCAGGCGCTAAAGCAACGGGGATGATGGTCCCGCCCGTAATTTTCCGGCGTGAGGTTACCCTGCCCGTACACCGTTCGGCCGAATTCGCCAGCAAAAACAAGCAGGGTATCATCCAGCAAACCCCGCTGCTTGAGGTCCCGGAGCAAGGCGGCGGTCGGCTGGTCGACATCGCGGCATTGGCCCTTCAGGTTGTCCGGCAGGCGGGAGTGATGATCCCACCCGCGGTGGAAAAGCTGGATAAACCGGACATCCCGCTCGGCCATGCGGCGGGCGAGCAGGCAGTTGCGGGCGTAGGAACCCGGCTTGTGCACCTCCGGCCCGTATAGGGCCAGGGTTTCCTTCGATTCCCCGCTGAGATCCGTCAACTCCGGAACCGATGCCTGCATGCGAAAAGCCATTTCCTGCTGGCTGATCGTGGTCTGGATCTCCGGGTCGCCGATCCTGGCATAGTGGTGCTGGTTCACGTGGGCCAGGGCGTCAAGCATCCGCCGGCGGACCGTGGCGTCCACCCCTTTTGGATTGGACAGGAACAGCACCGGGTCTCCCGTGGTCTGGAAGGAGGTCCCCTGGTGCCTGGACGGTAAAAAGCCACTCCCCCACAGGCGCGCATACAGGGCCTGGACATTCACCCGGCCACTCCAGAAGGCCGAGGGCATCACCACGTAGTCCGGCAGGTCTTTATTCAGTGATCCCAGGCCGTAACTCAACCACGCACCCATGCTGGGCTTTCCCGGGATTTCCGACCCGGTACAAAAGGACGTCTTTCCCGGGTCGTGATTGATCGCATCGGTGTGCATGGAGTGGACCAGGCACAAGTCATCTGCATGCTGCGAGAGGTGCGGGAGCAACTCGCTCATCCACACCCCGCTCTTCCCCTGCTGCGAAAACGTGAACCTGGATGGGGCAACCAGCTGCTGCTTTCCCCGGGTCATTGCAGTCACGCGTTGCCCCATGCTCACGGACTTCGGCAATTCCGTCTTGAATCGCTTGTGAAGCTCCGGCTTATAGTCGAAGAGATCGAGTTGGCTGGGCGCGCCCGCCATGAACAAGAAGATGATGCGTTTTGCCTTCGGCGCAAAATGTGGGCCAGGCCGGACGGCACCGCCGGCCTGGGGCACCAACGATGCCAGGGCCGCCGCCCCCAGGCCCATGCCACTGTTCTGCAGGAACATCCGGCGGGATTGAAGGATCGCGTTTTCGTCAAGGGGGTTCATTGAATTACTCGCGGTTCTTGGTGATATCGAGGTTGTACAAGGTGTTGACCAGGAGGGTCCACGCGGACAACTCCGCCTTCGCCTCGGCCTGGTCCAGTGCGAGACCCTCGCAAAGCGCCTCCGCCAGGGCGGGATTTTCCCTGTAGTGCCGTTCCAGGTCCTTGAGGAGTTCCAGGAAAATCGATCGATCCGTCTCATCCGGCAGACGGGAGGTCACCACCTCGTAGGCGAACAACACGCGCTGGGCCGTGTCCATGCCCTCCTGGCGGAGGACCTCCTGTGCCAGGCTCCGGGCTGCCTTGAGGTACTCGTTTTCATTCAACAACAACAGGGCCTGTGAAGGCGTGTTGGTGCGCTCGCGGCGGGCGATGCAGGCGTCGCGATTGGGCGCATTGAGTATGGTCATTTGCGGGGGCGGCATCGCCCGCTTCCAGAAGGTGTAAAGACTGCGGCGGACGATCGCCTCCCCCGTGTCCGCCTTGAAGCGCTGGCCGGTCATGGTGACCGCCTTCCACAGCCCATCCGGCTGGGGCGGCTTGACACTGGGTCCATACATGGTCGGGGAGAGCAGGCCGCTGGTCGCAAGAATCTGGTCCCGGATCATCTCGGCATCCATGCGAAACCGGGACGCGCGAGCCAACAAGCGATTCTCGGCATCCTGCTGGAACTGCTCCGGGGTGGCCACGGACGACTGGCGGTAGGTTTTCGAGCGTACGATCTGCCTTAGCAGGGCCTTGGTATCCCAGCCGGAATCGACGAAGGAAACCGCCAGGTAATCCAGCAACCCGGGATGGCTGGGCACCTCACCCTGGGCCCCGAAATCCTCCGAGGTCTTCACCAGGCCCACCCCGAA
>JAPYUI010000352.1 GCA_029936175.1 Kiritimatiellia bacterium | reverse complement strand
GACGGGTAGTCGTTGCGAACGAACTCGACGGACTCGATAATGATGCGCGGAAAATCGGGATCCTCGGGGTAGACCTTGGTCTTCTTCTTCCTGATCTGGGGAAGAGGTTTGCGGGTTTCATGGGCCAGGAGTTTAGTGGAAAGGGCCATCCACTTCGGGTCGATGGAGCGATACAAGTGCTCCAGGTGCTGCCGCTGTTTTGGGTCGAGCGATTGTACATCACCCTGTTTCTCCATGGCCCCAAGCAAGCTGATCAATTCCGCCCTGCTTGACTCGCCATCCAATTCGGGGATCGGGGAAGAAGAAACCGAGAAGCGGGGTCTTCCGATGACGTGGTTTGCATTCTTCTGCATGTAGTCCAGCTCGAAGGTAAAGACGGTTCCACCCTCATTTTCAACCGCTTCGGAAAACGCGAAGAGACAGGCATGGCTCCTGCCGACCTGGGGGCTTGACGACCAGCCGGTTCCGTTAGGATCCGCATCGATCGCAGAAGCGGCAGAGAATGCGTGGTTGTTTTGCTGGAAGTCGGCCTGCGGGTTGACCAGTTTAACCGGTTTTCCCTTTCCTTCCTCCCCTATTGCCTTGGCGAAGACGCGCAAGTCGCTGAGGGTGAAGTTTCCGTTGCCGGCCCGTCCCGGTCCTTTTTTCTTCATCGACTTGTCGCTCAGGGCCTCGATTCGGATGGCCCGGACGCTGGGCCATTCCACCATGGCCGTCACCACCCAGCGGTCATTCCTCGGGTTTGTGCCCATCAGGAGGAAGGATCCGTCGGCCTGCGGGACGAAAGTCGCTCCCTCGAGGGATTTCGGTTGGGCGTTTCCGAGGATGGCCCATTCCGGTTGGGCGGGAGGGGCTCCAGGGGAATCCTGCAACCATTTATCAAACCGGCCTGAGAGTTCTTCACCGTCGAAACGTTCGCGTTGGGCAATCAAATCAGCCCGTTGCTGCTCCCACTTGGCCCGTTTTTGCCTGGTGGCCTCCGCATTGACCACTTCCTCGATTTCCTGGTTGATTGCCTTGGGCGCTGGTTCACCGTCGATGAGGGCATTTTGCAGCGAAATGATGCCGCTCAGCTTATCGCTCGGCACATGGGCCTCCGGCTGGGGAAAGAACGCGGGCCAGCCGAAGATTTCATAATGCTCCGGCGTATTCGAGGTGACTGCGATTGCTCCGGCATCGCCCATGATGTTGAGGGTTAACCCCGGAACGAAATACCCGTATTGGGCGTAGAGGATCGGTGCGGGTTGGCCGGGCTTTCGGTCCGTGAAAGCCTTCACCCGAATGCTGAATCTACCGGTCCGCGGTAAATCCTTGAAGGCCCCGTGCCAATAGTTCACCCGGCCCAGGCGCTCCGAAGAAGCGCCGGTGAAGCGCCTGCTGCTTGGGCCTTTCATGGCCCCTTTGTTTCGAGCAAGTTCAGTGACTTTGCTTTCCTCCTGCTCTCCCTCCACCAGGACGAAGTCCAGGGCCTTCCTCGCGGTCTTGAGATAATTCTCGATCTGCAAGGCGGACATGCCCAGGGAAGCCCCGTTGTTCTTGAACCCTTCCGGGGATCGGGCGTCAGCCGGCAGGTCTCCACTGTAATCCATCTCCAGGCCCAGCAGGTCCGTCATGGTGTTTTGATACTCCGCCCGGTTGAGACGACGGATCACCGCTTGTCCTCCCGTGTTTCGACGGGCCTTCGCCGCCCGCTTCAATTCGGCGTTTAGCCACTGGGTAAGCGTGGTCCGTACCTCGGTCGACAATTGCGGCTCGTCCTCCGGAGGCATTTCACCGCGGTTGAGCATGTTCAGGGCATCGTGCCAGGTCTCCGTCGATTTCCCGTTCACCAGGTCCGGGTCCAATTGATCCAGCCGGAGCTTTCCCTTCTGCTTCTCGGGGCCATGGCAGCCGTAGCAATGTGCTTTGAGCAGGGGTCGAATGCGCTCGTCGAAAAGGACCTCGTCCGCTGCCCACGCAGGGGAAGGCAACAGGCACGCAGCGGGCACGACCACGCCGATGACCAGGCGGAGCAACCGTATCATGGCGGAAAGGTTCTGGTTGGCTTGGATTTTCAGTGCGTATTCACTCTTTATTTCGACCCGTTTCCTTCACCCACCGGTCCAGTGTTTCCAGCAGTTCACGGGTCTTTTCGGGTTGGGCCTTCACCAGGTCGCGCCGCTCTCCCTCATCCTCATCCAAACGATAGAGTTCGGTCTCCCCTTGTGCAATATAATGTACCAGCTTCCAGCCATCCTTCAAGATCGCCTGGCAGGGCTGGGTTCCATGCCCGTTGGC
>JAPYUI010000137.1 GCA_029936175.1 Kiritimatiellia bacterium | reverse complement strand
GGACCGGATCCGGCAGTTTCAGAAGAAAGGAAAAACCCTGATTTTCGTCAGCCATGACTTGCAGAAGGTCGAGGAATTCTGCGACGAAGTCTTTCTGATCCACGAGGGGCGTATCGTCAAGCGCGGGCCGCCATCGGATGTGATCTTGAGCTACGTTCGCGACTTCATGGGCGAGGGCGGCCCCATTTTCACCCAGGAATTCGGCACGCGCCAGGTTGAATTCGGAGACGTGAAGCTGGTTGATGCCGGGGGCCAGGACGCCATAACCTTTACCTGCGGTGAGGCCTTCAAGGTCATTATCCCATACACCGCGCACGAACGGATTGAGCAGCCCGTGTTTGGATACTCGATCAAGACCGCGAGCGGCCTTTACGTCTACGGGACGAACACACAGATCCAGGGGCATGTGACCGATGCCGTCGAGGGCGAGGGCAGGGTCGAACTCCTGGTCGATCCCATGCCGCTCCGCCAGGGAAATTTCTTTCTTTCCCTGGCCATCCACTCCTCGGATCACAAAACCCAGTTTCATCGCCGCGAGGACTGGTATCCCTTCAAGATGAAGAATGAAGACGACGCGGATGGCCCGTTTAAGCTGGGCTCGAACTGGTGCACGTAGTACGTCTGCGCACCGAAGAACCTGAAAATGGAGATTACACAATGAATATACGTCTTATAGCCTGCTTGTCGCTGGTCCTCGCCGTGCTGGGGTCACTTCATGCCGAGCTGCACTTTGAGATCAAACAGCTGGCCATCGATGGCAACGAGGGTGTCGCGGTGGCGGATGTCGACCAGGACGGCAAACTCGACGTGGTGGCCGGGCGAAACTGGTACGCCGCACCGGATTTCCTGCCGCGGCCGGTGAGGACCATCGAGGACTGGAACGGGTACGTCGAAAGCAACTGCGACTTTATCGAGGACCTGAATGGGGATGGGTTTCCCGACGTCATTTCAGGGTCGTTTACCCAAACCGAGGTTTATTGGTATGAAAATCCGGGCAAAAAGCCGTTGGCCCTGGGCAAGATGTGGCCCCGGCATCTGCTGGTGGATACCGGGTACGGCCACAACGAAGGAACCCTGATGCACGACATCGATGGGGATGGAAAACGGGAGTGGATCACCAACAGCTGGAACAAGAAGAATCCACAACTGGTCTGGTCCTTTGCGACTTCCCCACGGGAAGTCATAACGCGGGTCGGGAAGATGGAGGTGAAGAAATCCGTCGTCATGCCCACCTTGAAGAAGCATGTGATCAACCCGAACACCAACGGCCACGGCTTGGGCTTTGGCGATATAAACAACGATGGTCGTGAAGACATTATCTTCGGCCAGGGCTGGTATGAACGACCTTCCGGAAAGGTCCTGGCTCAGGCATGGAAACTGCATCTTGACTGGCCCTACCTGCACGCAAGCGTGCCGGTATTTGTCCGCGACCTCAACGGGGACGGCAAAAACGATCTCATCTGGGGAAAGGGCCACGACTACGGGCTGTTCTGGTGGGAGAGTCGGGGCATCGTCGACGGGAAGTTCACCTGGAAAGAACATGTGATCGACCGCTCCTACTCCCAGCCACATACCCTGCACTTCGCCGACCTGGACGGGGACGGAAAAGATGAGTTGATCACCGGCAAGCGTTTTCACGCGCATAACGGAAAGGATCCAGGCGGAAAGGAAAAACCGTGCCTGTATTACTACACCTGGGACGCAAAAAGCCTGGCCTTTACCCGTACCGTAATCAACGAGGGACGCGTGGGCTGCGGTTTACAGATCGCATGCGCCGATTTAAACGGGGACGGGACCCTGGATATTGCGGTGGCCGGGAAATCGGGCACCTATATTTGTTTTAACAAATAGTTCAACCTGTGGGCAGGTATGTGTGCCTGCCGCCAACTGTAAACGAAGGAAATCCGATGAAAAGAATGATCATCTTGTACTGCGCGACCGCGCTTGCATCCGCATCCGCCGCAGAGTGGCAATCCATTTTCGATGGCAAAACGCTCAAGGGCTGGAAGGGCAACCCGGAACTCTGGTCGGTCAGGGACGGCGCGATCACCGGGACGACAACGGCCGGGAAGCCGCTGAAGTTCAACACCTTCCTGGTCTGGCAGGATGGCGAACTGGAAAACTTTGAATTGAAGCTGAAATACCGTATCGAGCGCGGAAATTCCGGTATTCAATACCGCTCCGAGTTGAAGGACCCCGAAAAGTTTATCGTCGGGGGCTACCAGGCGGATTTTGAAGCGGGCAAGAAATACTCGGGAATTCTCTACGAGGAAAAAGGACGGGGTATCCTGGCGCTTAGGGGCAAGCAGGTCAAGATCACGGCGGAAGGCAAGAAGACCGCGGTAGGGGATGTTGGCGATTCAGACGCAATCCAGGCCGAGATCAAGCATGAAGACTGGAATGACTACCATATCCTCGCCAAGGGGAACCAGCTGGAACACCGGATTAACGGCCTGGTAACCATGAAGCTTACGGATCACCAGGAGGCAAAGCGTGCCATGAAAGGCATCCTCGCGCTGCAGATTCACCAGGGCCCGCCGATGGTGGTTCAGTTCAAGGACCTCCAACTCAAGACGCTCCCGGGAAAGGCCGATGGACCTTGAGCCACGGTCTGGACAGCCACCACTAATTCCAGGGGGAATCTGGAGCGATGAAGAAACATATGAAGGGCGGATCATGAAGTATCTATTTTGTACAATTTGGTTAGCGACCAGCTTGTTTACCACGGGCTGCCTGACCGGGACCGTAGCCGGGCCTGGGGACCCGGCGCCTGTCAGCTTGTTTAACGGGAAGGACCTCACCGGGTGGAAAGCGATTGATTTCGGCGGACAGGGCGAGGTTTCCGTTAAGGACGGCAATCTCATCCTGGGAGCCGGGGAGCTGATGACCGGGGTGGTGTTCACCGAGGAGCCTCCCGCACGAATGAACTATGAGATCTCACTCGAAGCCCAGCGGGTCGAAGGCGATGATTTTTTCTGTGGACTTACCTTTCCCGTCGGAACGAACTGTGTCTCCCTGATCGTCGGGGGTTGGGGTGGGGTGGTAACCGGCATCAGCAGCGTCAACTACCTCGATGCGTCGGAAAATGAATCGACCGCCATCCTCAAGTTCGACAAGCAGCGGTGGTACGCGATACGCGTCCAGGTTGTCCCGGGCCGCCTGAAGGTTTGGCTGGACAATGAAGAGATTATCGACCTGGAAACCACGGACAAACAACTGGCCGTGCGGCCTGGGGATATTGAACTGTGCCAACCGCTTGGAATCTGCAACTGGCAAACGGAAAGCGCGATTCGGAAGGTGCGAATGAACAAGGTGAAATCCATCGAATAGGTGGCACTTTTTATGCTGAGTTAAGCTGTCGAATACACGGCGAAGCTCGGTGATTCATGTTGGTTATGCCCGACGACTGGGGCCGCGTTACATGCCTGAATCCGGGCCATAGATATGGCCCAGGGGTCGCTAGCATATGGAAGATGATGAACGTATACCGGACGGCTGCGATGACCTCACGGTCGTAAATCCCGACTTAGGGTCTACGTCGATCCCCCTGAAGGGCTTTCGTGCCATCAAGCCCGGATATGTCTATCTCGATCGCTACACGGTTCGCGACGAGCTCGGCAAGGGCTCGATGGGGGTCGTTTATCGCTGTTACGACGAGGTTTCCGGTATCGACGTGGCACTTAAAGCCATCCCCCCGGAACTCTCCCGGGACACGGAGGAAATGGAAGGCATCCGGGGAAATTTCCAGTTGGTTCACCGGCTGCACCACCCGGGTATCGCAAATGCCAACACCCTGGAAAAGGATCAGGAGACCGGCGACTACTTCCTGATCATGGAATGCGTGGACGGGGCGAACCTGTTGGCGCATTACAAGTCTCGAGGCTACCATCCATCGCTGACGATGGTGCTCCCCGTATTGCGCCAGATTGCTGAAGCCCTCGACTACGCTCACGGCCAGAACATAATTCACCGGGACATCAAGCCGTCAAACGTGCAGATCACCACTGAAGGCGTGGTGAAGATCCTGGATTTTGGACTCGCGCAGCAGATCCAGAGCTCAATCCTTCGGATTGCCGGAGCCGAGGACAGTAAAGGCGGCACCCCGTATTTCATGGCACCCGAACAGTGGAAGGGCCAATTTCAGGATGCGGCTACCGATCAATACGCCTTTGCGATCCTGGCCTATCAGCTCGTCGCCGGGAAATGTCCCTTCCAGAGTCCTGACCTCATGGTTCTCCGTGAAATGGTCCTTAATGAAAAGCCCCCGAAGCCGGAGTCGCTGAGCGAGGAGGAATGGAAGGTCCTGAGGAAGGCGATGGAAAAGGAACGCATCGATCGATACAGCTCCTGCACGGAGCTCGTCGAAAATTTGGAAAATGCGTCGAAGGTGTCCTCCTCCTCGCGCGCCCAGGTTCTGGATGGCCAGAGCGGGCCTGGCAGACAGGCGACTCGCCCCAAAGTCCCAAGGAAAACATGGCTGAAACGCAAGTACCGCCCGCCCTCACGCGAACTGGGGACCCGGCGCATGCTCGTCGGGGTGTTTCTTTTTCCCGTGCTGGCATGCGGGATCGCCGGAGCAAGCGCCTTGTCATGGGGGCAAATGTATGCGGATGCCCGCAGCCAGAAATCGGCCTACGTCGCGGCTCGACAATCAGCGATTGACGCGGTCAAGGCCCGGGACTGGGAAGGGGCCTGGCATTTCAGTAACAAGGCTCTCGAGACAGGGGTTCGCGACACCCATGATGCGCTTAAACTGCAGATGGTTATCAACAAGGCAGCCTCGCCGCGCGCGGGAACGACTCGCGTGGTCCATCTCGCAGAAGAGGTGGATCTTGAATTGGTCTGGATACCCGCGGGCACCTACCTTCAAGGCAGCTTTTTTTCGGGTCATTACGACGAGGAACCCGCGCACAAGGTGATGATTCCCAGGGGCTTCTGGGTGGGCAAATACGAAATCACACAAGTACAATATGCCGGCGTAACCGGGCAGCATCCGAGCCAGCATATCGGCAACAGGCACCCCGTAGATTCCATTTCCTGGAAAGAAGCAGACGCCTTCGCAAGGGCGATCAGCAAGGAGGGCTTGTCGTTTCGATTGCCGACGGAAGCAGAGTGGGAGTACGCTTGCCGTGCAGGCAGGCAGGCGCCTTACTATTTTGGCTCGAGCCGTTCTGGCCTGAACCGTTATGCCAATTATGCCGATGCATCAAACACCTCGCCCCTCATCGACTGGCGGGACACCCTGCATTCAGATGGGTTTAACGGAACGGCTCCTGCTGGAAGCTTCAAGCCGAATGCCTGGGGATTGTATGACATGGCGGGCAACGTGGCAGAATGGTGTGATGACCTATATCACCGGTATCAATTTTCCCCTTCCCTGGACAAGTCAACCGGGAAGGACCATGTGGCCCGTGGTGGGTCCTGGGCCAGTGCGCCAGCCTATTGTCGCTCTGCATCCAGGCAGGAGTTCCGGTCGGTGGATGCCAGCCTGGGCACGACCGGTTTTCGCGTGGTCCTGGACGGCGAGCAGGGTGACACGCCGTTCGCCAGGCCTTTACTTCCGGATATACTCAACGAGTAAATCCGCGAGAAGCCGATGCCCTTGCCCGGAAAGATGAATGCCATCGGCCTCCACCAGGGGCCCGGGGGGCAGGCCGTCCGCGACAAATCGGGATGATGCATCTTCTTCACTCCATAGGGCCAGGTCGACAAGTCCTACACCTTCCTGTTCGCATACCTCGCGGGTAATGCGGTTGTAGGCATCGTGCAGGTTGTGCGCCTGCTCGACACTTTCAGCAAGACCCTTGCCAACAACCGTCTCGTCCAGGTCACCCCGGGTTGAGGTCATCAGTACGGGCCTGGCCCCAGCGGCCTTTACCGCCCGTACAATCTTGATGAGGGCCCATTGGTATTCTTTTCGGGAAACGCGCAACCCGTCGGGGTTGTCATCGCGGGCACTGATCCGATCGAGGTTCCGGTTGAAGGTGAGCAATTGGATCACCCGGCGTCCCTGCATGCGGTTTAACAGGGATGCACGTTCGCTGGTTTCCGGAGCCTCCATCCGCAGGCTGTCCGGAACGACTCCTCGCCAGTGGTCATCCCACCCGTAACAGATCGTTACAATGTCCGGCTGGTTGGTGGGATTTGCCAGGATCTGACGCTCGAGTTGCGCCAGGCCCTGGGAAGCCGTATAGCGATCCACGGCGCAGTTGTAGACTTCCCAGGTGTTGCCGAGTATGGCCCCTGCGTTCAACTGCTGCTGTAACAGGTCGGGGTAGGCAGGAGATGCCAGGCTCGTGGTGGAGCCACCCAGGCAAAAGATGCGCCGGGTCATTTCCGGCTTATCCGCCGTCGGTTGTTCACCGATGAAACCCGCTGCATTAATCCTTCGATTCTGGATATAGGGCTCATTCGGGGTGAAGGTCCAGATCAGGTAGGGATCGGGCCGGATGTAGCCCCCAAAGTCGAGCTGGAGCTTCGGGTCCACCGGGCCGTGGTAGCGCGGCAGCTCCTTCCTGAAATCCACCTTGACCAGGATGAACTCGAGCAGCAGCGTGCAGGCAAAACCTATGGCCAGGATGTAAACCAGGTATCGGAGGGATAAAAAATCCAGGATGCCGGGCGTATCATAAAACAATTTGTTGGACAGGAAGCGGAATCCGATGCGCAAGAACAGGAGGCCTCCAGTAAGGGCCATGATGGGCCAGGTAAACAGTAGCGCCAGGGGGTCGGGTTGCTCTGCGGCGGTCTGATCCGCAATCTCAGGCAGGCTTATGTAGAGCGGGTTCAACAGCCAACTCAGCACCATCATTACCAAGGCCCCAACGAGGAGAATATCCAGAGCAGAGAAGAAGATGAATAGCTCCGTTTTGAGCAGCCACCTGAGCCCCTTGGGTTGTTTGCCTTTTACCTGTTCCCTGTTCATTCCGGTCTTCGCTATGACTTGGGTACACAAAGCCAGGCGCTTTTTCAACCCGTATGGGATCAGCTGGGTATATTCGACGATTGTCTTTCATCCGTTCAGCAGACATAGTCTTGGCAGAACCGAGAGGAGATGGCTTGAACGAACCACGAAGTCTACAGGCGGGCGAAGAAATTTTCTGTGTTCGGAGCAAAGTCCCCGCGCACGGCGGCGCCCTTCCGTATACGGATGAAATGCTGCTCAACAGCCCCAGTGGCGATGTATTTGGATTCTCCCAGGATGCCGGGATGGGATGGGATCCCGCATTGCTCACCGGCGATCACGTCCTCATGCTCAGCACCCAGGGTGGACTTCGCAGGGATGATGGAACCCCGCTGGCACTGGGGTATCATACTGGTCACTGGGAACTCGGCCTGCTGACGCGGAGAGCGGCGGAGACCTTTAAGGATCTTGGCTGTTTACCATTTGCCGGCTATTGCTCAGACCCCTGCGATGGGCGGACTCAGGGCACCGCGGGCATGATGGACAGCCTGCCGTACCGGAATACGGCTGCCGAGGTGTTCGGGAGACTCATCCGGTCACTTCCCCCCGCAAAGGGGGTCATGGGTATCGCCACCTGCGACAAGGGCCTGCCCGCCATGATCATGGCCCTGGCCGCTTCCAGGGGTTTGCCGGGCATCCTGGTTCCCGGTGGGGTAACCCTGCCACCGCACGAAGGTGAAGATGCGGGCACCATCCAGTCGATCGGGACCCGCTTTGCCCACGGGGAAGTCAGCCTGAAGGAAGCCGCTGAACTCGGTTGCGCGGCCTGCGCGACTTCTGGGGGCGGCTGCCAGTTCCTTGGTACGGCGGCCTCCTCACAGGTGGTTGCAGAGGCCCTGGGCATGACCCTGCCGCATGCCGCACTGGCCCCTTCGGGAGAGGCGGTCTGGCTTTCACTCGCCACGCAATCTGCGATCGCGTTGCGGGACCTGATGACCCGGGGCATACGAATGCAGGATATTCTATCCAACGCCTCCATCGAAAATGCCATGGTCGTCAACGCGGCCTTCGGCGGCTCGACAAACCTGTTGTTGCACATCCCCGCCATCGCATTTGAAGCCGGACTCGAGCGGCCCACCATCGAGGACTGGACCCGTGTCAACCAGATGGTCCCGCGCCTGGTCGATGTGCTGCCGAATGGCCCACAGCAATTCAAGACGGTCCAGGTCTTCCTCGCAGGCGGGGTTCCGGAAGTCATGCTGATGCTCCGCGACATCGGCCTGTTGCATCTTGACTGCATGACCGTAACCGGGCAAACCCTGGGCGAAAACCTGGCATGGTGGGAGCACTCGGATCGACGCCGTCGCTTCCGGGAGACCCTGCTCGCCCAGGATGGCGTGGCGCCGGAGCAGGTTATCATGACACCCGATCAGGCGACTTCCCGCGGCCTTGCCCGCACGGTGGTTTTCCCCGAGGGCAACCTCGCTCCGGAGGGCGCAGTGGTGAAAAGTGCGGCTATCAGCGACAGCCTGTATGCCGAAGATATCTATCACCATGTAGGTTCGGCTCGCGTATTTACCAGCGAAGAAGCCGCCATCGCCGCAGTCAAGTCCACCGCCTCGGATCGCCTGCGTCCGCATGAGATTATGGTCCTGCTTTGCAAGGGCCCGCTGGGTGCCGGCATGCCGGAAACCGCCCAGATCACGATCGCGCTGAAATATACCCAGTCATTGAAAGATATTCCCCTGCTTACCGATGGACGCTTTTCGGGGTTTTCCAGTGGTCCGTGCATTGGGCACATCGGTCCCGAGGCGATGGCCGGCGGCCCCCTGGGAAAGGTCCGGGATGGCGACCAGATCGATATCCGTATCGACCGGAAATCCATGTCCGGCACCTTGAATCTAGTCGGCGATGCGGAGACCCCGGAGGCCGAACGATCCGCGGGCACCGGGTCGCAGATCCTCGAGAAACGCAGCTTGCGGGACGATCTTTCGACGGATCCCGGCATGCCCGACTCGGTTCGCCTCTGGAGTCTGCTTCAGCAGACCGGGGGCGGGACCTGGGGTGGTTGTGTAACGGATGTCCACGTGGTTGCGCATCGCCTGTCCGGGGACTAGTCACCCGCCCTGGACTCAGGAATAGATGACAACCGGGTTCTCCACCGGGACCAGGGCCTACTCCCTGTACGACCGACCCGGTCCGCAATTCGGGGACCAACATGTTGGACCTCCTGGTGGAGGCCGCTCGGTTCTGCGGGGGTGCGTGGCGACAATTCACGCGCCATATGAATTGAACATTTTAGCTGTAGGCGGATGAGATACCCTATAAGGAATACTGCTGATGACACGATTGATATCACGCTTTTTCCTTTTTGGAATATTGACCACCGGGGCGATTTCCGCAGCCCCTTTCCAGGCCGGGGACCGAGTGGTACTCATCGGCAATACCTTCTTTGAGCGGGACACCCTCTACGGCCACCTGGAAACGGCTATCGCACTTCGCTACCCGGAGCACGATCTCATCTTTCGCAACCTGGGCTGGTCGGGCGACAACGTGCATGGCGAATCACGTGCGTATTTCGGCTCACGCGAAGACGGCTACAAACACCTGGTCCGGCACGTGCAGGAGTTGAAACCGAGCGTGATATTGGTGAACTACGGCGCCAATGCGGCCTACGCCGGCCCAGATGGTCTGAACGCCTTTATTGCGGGCTATACGCGCCTGCTCAATGACCTGGAGAAGGTTACGAAACGCATTGTCCTGGTCTCCCCTTTGCCTTGTGAAAACCTGGGTGCGCCCTTGCCGGACATGCAGGCACAGAACCAACGCGTGATCTCCTACCTCGAGGCCATCCGCCATCTAGCCAGCGAACGCAAAGTGGACTTCATTGATCTCTACCATCCGGTCGAAAAAATAGCGGGGCCCTTGACTGACAACGGCATCCATTTCACGGAATCGGGTTATCGAAGGGTGGGGGAGGCCCTGGCCCTGGCCCTGACCCACAAGTCCCGGCCAAGCCGTGCGGACGAAGAAGCGATTCGCCAGGCTATCCTGAAGAAGAAAGCGTTGTTCTTCTATCATTTCCGCCCGCAAAACGAGACGTACCTCCGTGGATTCCGGAAACGTGAGCAGGGCAACAACGCGATCGAAATCGCCCAACTCGCAGAACTGGCCGCCCGGCAGGACCAGGTGGTTCATCGCCTGTTGAAGGGTGGGGCAAAATGATGCGTGGAATTGTTATATTGTTTCTCCTCACGGCCTCGTCTTTGGCCCAGCGTAGCCTCACGAATATTCCGGATCCCAACCCGGAAGAACAGCTGAAAACCTTCAAGGTAGCCGAGGGCTTTCAGATCGAGTTGTTTGCAGCGGATCCGATGATCGCTAAGCCCGTTCAAATGAACTGGGACGAAGAAGGACGACTCTGGGTTGTAAGCAGCAAGGTCTATCCACACATCCAACCGGGCCAGGAAGCCGAGGACCAGGTGATCGTGCTCGAAGACGTGGATGGCGACGGGAAGGCCGATAAATCCACTGTTTTTGCTGATCACCTCCTGGTTCCAACCGCAATAATTCCCGGGCATGGTGGAGCGTACGTAGGGAATTCCACCGAGCTGCTGCACTTAAAGGATACGAGCGGCGACGGCAGGGCCGACCAGAAGCGCGTGGTGCTTTCCGGATTCGGGACGGAGGATACCCACCATATCCTGCACACCCTGCGCTGGGGGATGGACGGTGATCTCTACATGAACCAATCGATCTACATACACAGCCACCTCGAGACGCCGCACGGTCCGCGTCATCTCATGGCGGGCGGGGTCTGGCGCTTTCGGCCGGAAACCATGGAACTGGACGTCTTCACCCGCGGCCTGGTAAATTCCTGGGGACATGATTTCAATCGGTGGGGTCAATCCTTCCAGACCGATGGAGCGGGTGGGGATGGCATAAATTATGTCTTCCCGGGAATCGTCATGGTTACCGCCTATAAGGCGCCGCGAGTCGTTCGGGGTTTGAATCCAGGACAGCCGAAACAATGCGGTCTATGCGTGGTCAGCGGGGAGCATTTCCCCGAGGCCTGGCAGGACCGGCTGATTACCTCTGATTTTCGTGGCAACCGGGTAAACAGCTTTGCCCTCAGTGAATCCGGCAGCAGCTATGTCTCCCGCAAGCAGGAGGACCTGGTCTCCAGCAGCAGTGTCGCCTTCCGGCCGATTGATGTGCGGATGGGCCCGGATGGGGCCGTGTACATCGCCGACTGGTATAACCCGATTATCCAGCACGGCGAAGTGGATTTCAGGGACGAGCGCCGGGATCATGTGCACGGACGGATTTGGCGGGTTTCTGCCATCGATCGCCCACCGCTTCCTCGACCCCACCTGGCCGATGCAAAAACCGGCAAATTGCTGGATCGGCTCCTGTCGTCCGCCGGATGGGAAAGGACGCAAGCGCGTCGGCTTCTCAAGGAGCGGGGGGCCGAGCAGGTCAAACCCGTCCTGGATGCCTGGACTGCAGCCCGGTCAAGCGAGGCCGGACGCCTGGAAGCGCTTTGGATCTATCAAAATATACGCTCGGTGAACCCGGCCTTGTTGGCCCAGTTGCTGGGTGCTGAGGATCACCATGTTCGGGCGGCCGCGGTGCGCGTGCTCTCCCGCTGGCGGAACTCGCTTCCCGGGGCGGCCGTAGGCCTGGCGAAGGCCATCCACGATTCACATCCGCAAGTACGACTTGAAGCCATCAATGCCCTGAGGGAGCTCGGGGGTAAAGAAGCCGCCAGGCTGGTCGGAAACAGCCTATACGAAGGCATGGATGAACGATACAATTTTGCGGTTTGGTTGACTATGCGCAGCCTGGAGCGCGACTGGTTGCCCTCCTTGACGAACAACCTGCAGTTTTTCGAAAAACCGGAATCCTTGATGTTTGCGATCCGATCGCTCAACAAGACGGAATCTATCCGCCCGTTGGTCAACCTGTGGGAAAAAGGCGACCTGCCGTCGGGTCAACGTGACTCGCTTATTCAGCTCATCGGCGCGGTCGGGAATCCGTCTGATTTGAATGTGCTGCTCAATCAAAGCTTCGCGGATGCATCCATTCGCCCAAGTGCCCTGCAGGCTCTCGAGCTCGCCGCAAAACGGGGAGTAAAGCCCAATCGGGCGGTCGAGCGGATCGCCGCCTTCTTTACCGACGCCGATGC
>JAPYUI010000136.1:9693-12095 GCA_029936175.1 Kiritimatiellia bacterium | reverse complement strand
TCGCTCCGCAGGCTCACGTTCCTCATATCACCGCTGCCACGATGTTTCTAAATGGAACCAACGACCATCACGGCGGACACGAACGCGGACAGGAGAGTTTCAAGCTTTTTCAAAACGGGGTTCCCTGGTCTTTTGCCCAGCAGGCCCGGGGTCATCATAATACGGAGAAGATCGGCCATAACACCCGTATTTGGCTGAACAAGCATGTTCTGGGAAAGGCCATTTTTTGGCCGGGGCATCCTCAAACAAAAATCGTCCTCGATCCGGTTGGCGTTCCTCAAATGGTGGTCGAACCGGCTTCACCCGAGCGGGTTGTACGGGTGGAGGTCTTCCACGCCCTGAAAAGCCCTTCCAGTTTCAACCGTTCCTGGCGGGATGCCGAGGCAAAGGTTTCGGGCAAGGGCAGATGGACAGCTTCCCTTCCGGTAATAAATGTGAACGACTATGTTTTCGCCTTCGCGAACATCATCTACGACAATACCGTGGTTCGTTCGAGCGATTTTGAAGCGGCGATTCCATCCAAACTTGGCGAAGCGGTGGCCACGGACAAGGCTTCCAACACCCTGTACACCGGCGATGATGGAATCGGCGTCTGGACCGATGTGGCTGAAGTGGAGGGACCCGGCGGGATCAAGGGGTTCCGCTCGACCAACAAGCGTCGGGGTTCCGGCACAGAGCAACTGGCGGATCCAAAATGGAAGGCTCCCAAGGGGGCAGCGTTAGGCTTTCGCTTCTATTGCACCCAACCCGTCACCTTGCTTTTCCAGGCAGGCAATCATTACGAGGGAACGCTCGAGATCACGGCCTCCGGTGATTGGCAGGAAATGGTCATACAAAAGAAATCCCTGCTCAATCGTTTCAACAAATCCCCTCTTGGCAGTTGGACTGATATTGGAAAAATCAAGTTCCTCCCCAAGGAGGGTTCCGATATCACCAAGGTGATTTTTTCTGAATTTCGCTGGGTCATTCAAAAGAAATGAGTCTACGCATGAACAAAATGATGAAATCACCCATTAATCGCCGCAATTTTCTGACTTCGGGAAGCACCATTCTCGCCCTGCCGTTTCTGGAAAGTTTCTCCGGACTGGCCAAGGCAGACCCCGCTCTCGACAAGCCACCCACTCGCCTCATTTTTTGCGGGGTCGGTTATGGATTTACGGAGAAAACTTTTTATCCAACGGAAGCCGGTCCGCTGGATCAATTGACCGAGGGCCTGTCTCCCCTCGAGCGACACAAGAAGGAAATTTCCATCGTCAAGAACCTGACCAATGTCGGAGCGACCGACCCGCACGGAGGAAGCACCTCTTACCTCACCTGCGCCAACGTTCACGGAACCCCGGGGAAGCGCTTTCACAATTCCCTCTCCAGCGACTTACTTGCAGGTCAATTCCTGGGGAAGGACCAACGATACAATTCGCTCGTTCTCGCGAGCAAGGAAGACAACCCGGGCGGTCACGGAAAAGGGATGTCCCTGGCGTGGAACGAGGAAGGCAAACCGGTTTCCGGGACGCGAGGACCCGTCGAGCTATACGCCCGGCTATTCGGCCAGATCGAGGAAAGCCCGGAAGAGCGGGAAGCACGGCTCAAAAAGAAACGGAGCATCCTGGACATCGTGTTATCGGATGCCAAGTCCCTCAACCGAAAGGTAAGCACCACGGACAGGGACAAGCTCGACGAATATTTTCAGTCCATTCGCGAGGTGGAATTGGGCTTGGTCAAGGATGCCCAGTGGGCGGAGAAACCCAAGCCCAGGGCCGACCGAAAAGCCCCCGACGAGGGCATAGAGGGAGAGGCCGAAATTATCCTTACCTACGAATTGATCGCCCTGGCTTTGCAGACGCAACAGACCTCGGTCGTGTCCTACCGTCAACCGGTTGCATCCGTGATCAAGAGCATGGGGATGAACTTCGACCCCCACGCCCTCAGCCATTACGGGGGATCTCCCACCCGGACCGCGGCCAATCAATTGAAGGATAAAAAATTGACGGACATGCTGGCCACGTTCATCGACATTCTCAAGCGGACCCGGGAAACGGACGGATCGAGCTTGTTCGACAACACGATCCTGAGCTGGGGAACCAATCTTCGCCATGGGCACATGATCAAGGATGTTCCGGCCATCCTGACCGGCAGGGGAGGAAAGGAGATCAAGCTCGGCCACAGCGTGGTCCTGCCGCAGGAGGACACGCCCCTGGCCAACCTCTGGCTGACCCTGCTGCAGCAGGCAGGCGTGCCCGGGGAACAGTTCAGCTCAAGTACCGGGATCATCCCGGAAATACTGTCCTGAACACCCGGGAAGGCGCTTTTCCACCAAGGTCCCCGCGTGGCCCGATCCACGAACATGCCCACGAGGGGAAAGAAAAACGGCGACCCGTTTCCAGGTCGCCGCTTGTCGGGTTCAA
>JAPYUI010000136.1:4427-9593 GCA_029936175.1 Kiritimatiellia bacterium | reverse complement strand
GGCCCTTGCCATCACCCGGTCCGCCTGGACGGTCCCCGTGACGCTCGCGCATGGCTGCACGGGCCTTGGCGCGCTCCTCCTCGTTGAGCTTGCCGTCCTTGTCCGCATCAAACTCGGCGAGCAGCTTTTTCCGCTGTTCAGGGGAAGGCCTCCGGCCACCGGGACCACCGGGTCGCTTGCCTATCTCCTTTTGGAGCTTGGCCTTTTCCGCCTCGTTCAGTTTACCGTCGCCATCGGCGTCAAATTTCTCCAGCATCTTCTGCCTTCGATCCTCTCCACCAGCTCGATCGGGTCGACCTTTTTTCTTACCGTCTTCCGCTTGGGCGGTTGAGATGGAGATCAGGCCTCCGATGCATACAAGGCCGAGCATTTTTGTCAGGTTCTTCATACGTATTCCTTTTTATTTAGTAGGTTTCGATTGATGCCCCTATAACGCGAGGGGGTGGAGATTATTGTAGAGCGGGCCCCTTTCTTTATCCCTTAGATGTGCTGAATGGGGCCATTTCCACACCCGCAAGGGCCATAACCGTTAGCACAAGCCATTCTGTTTAGGCAAATCCTCGCACAGGAATAGCGATAATTCGCCGGAAAGGCCCCGCTACGCTGGGGCTTTTTTTGTGTCCCTCCCCCCGAAGGACCCCTACGATACGCGGGTGATGAATGAAGCAGATAAGCATAAACCTGATCCCCGGCTGGGCAATATTCGCGTGGTCCTCGTGCAACCACTGTACGGAGGCAACGTGGGCTCGGTCTGCCGGGCCATGAAAAACATGGGCCTGCACGAACTCGTGCTGGTCGACCCCCCGGAGCACGACCAGCACGAGCTTCGGAAGATGGCCTTGAGCGCGGGGAACATCTACGATCAGCACCGCCGCGTCGACACCCTCGCCGAGGCGGTCGCCGACTGCGGGGCGGTTGCCGTGACCAGTGCCCGGGATGGGTTTTACAGGGACCACGGGTACACCTTGCGCGACGGCGCCCCGCAACTGCTCGAAGCTGCTGCAAGCCAGCCGGTGGCCATTGTCTTCGGTCGCGAGGACAGCGGCATGGGGAACGACGACTTGAAACTCGCAACACATATTATCCGCATCCCAA
Organism: Kiritimatiellia bacterium; assembly: GCA_029936175.1. Classification (GTDB taxonomy): domain Bacteria; phylum Verrucomicrobiota; class Kiritimatiellia; order SS1-B-03-39; family UBA6053; genus JAPYUI01. Next base: position 8,498 of record JAPYUI010000136.1, on the reverse strand, counting down.
CCTCTTCCGCCTTTTCGTCGATGAACCTCAGCCAGGCGGTCATGACCTTTTGTTACGAACTCTACACCGCCTCGAAGATCTTCGCGCCCCCAAAAGAAATCTCCCCGGATGCCCCGATCGAGTTTCGCGAACGCATGTTCGAGGCCTGGGAAGCCACCTTGTTGGAGATAGGCTTTTTTGATGAGGACAAGGCGGGGCACATGATGATGGGCCTGCGCCGGGTACTGACCCGGGGGAAACTGACGACGAATGACGTCAAGATTATGATGGGGATTGCGCGCCAGGCGCAATGGGCGGCCAACCATAAGCCGGTGGTGAAGGAGTAGGACCACCAACAAGGTGGCGTGGTAGACCTGTATTGGGTTTCGTGCTCAACCCCGACGAAGCCCCTCCACGGCTTCCCCACCCGTGCAGGTTCCACGCAACCCGGGGGTAAAAAATGAGACGGGGCATAGGCTGAAACCGGGAAATGAAGCCCGGGAATTCGAAATTTCAACCATCGGGGCACCGACCCATTCTTCCTATTTGATCAACCGGTCGTTTAGCAGCCCACCAACCCTCACGCTTTTCCGACAAAATGTACCCCCCCGAAGGGCGAATTCGACCTTTTCCACACATACCCTGCTGTGCTGTACTACGCCTTTCCCGGCCCACTTAAGGAAACCACATGACCGAAGAGATGCATCACCAGAAACTGAAGGCCCAACTGGGGGCCATGGAAGAGCGGTTGAAGAAGATCCAGTTCTGGCGGGCCGCCGGGAACACCGTGATCCTTTGCCTCCTGGCGCTGGGCCTTGCGGCACTGATCGATTATTTCATTCCCCTGACTTTCAGCCAGCGCCTGGTGCTGACGATAGCGGTATACGGCTCGGTCGTGGCCTACGCAATCTGCGGATGGTGGCTGCCCTACCGGCGGCCGATGAACATGGAGAAGGTCGCCTGGGTACTCGAAGGGCTGGAGCCCCAGTTTAATGAGAAGCTCATTTCCGCAGTCGAGTTCTCGGGCACGAAGACCCGGGCCATTTCCCTCGATATGATCAACGCGGTGCTCGATGACGCGGAGATCGACCTCGCACGCCACGACCCGGAAAAGGTTTTTCCGCTCACGAGCAGGACCTTTACCTTTCCCGTGCTGATCGCGTTGGTCTTTCTCGGCCTGTTTCTTGTTCCCGGCTTCCAGTTCAACCGCCTGGTCAGCCGGGTCGCCTTTCCCCTGGATCGCCAGGCGACCGTGGGAGCCTTCCGCCTCATCGTACACGCACCGACCGGGAAAAAAGCGGCGGAAGCAGACACCCTGGCCTTTGAAGTCGAATGCACGGACGGCAGCATCGAGGAGGTTGACCTGGTCATCGAGGACGAGAAGATGCGGCGTTTTGCCATGGCCTTTGATGAGACCCGCAAGCGGTATGTCTTTTCCCAGCCGGACATCCGGCAATCGTTTCGCTTCTGGGCTCAATCCGGACGGGTGCAGTCTAGAAAGCATGAACTCACCGTCATCCCGCGCCCGAAAGTCCGGGAATTTACCATCGGCTATACCTTTCCTTCCTACACCGGCATGCCGGCCTCCACGACCACGCAGCCGACCGGCGCGTTGAAAGGGTATCCCGGAACGCAGGTGACCTTGAAGATCCAGGCGACCAAGCCCTTGAAGGCGCTCACCCTGGTCGAGCTGGGGGAAGAACGGGTCCTGGCCGTCGACGGGACGGGTACCGCCGCCATCGCGCACCTGACGATTGAAAAAAGCGGTGAGTACAGCCTCACCCTGCTCGATACCGATGGGCTGGAAAACCTGAACGCCATCGTGTTCCCCATCGTGGCCATGGAAGACCATCCACCCACGGTAAAGATCCTCAAGCCGGGCGGCGAAGTGCACCTCGGGCTCGAGGACAGCCTACCCCTGCACTGGGAAGCAATCGATGATTTCGGGATCGCCCAACAGGAATTAATCTGGACAGCTCCCGGACGGGAACCGGGTTCAATCCGACTGGACCCGGACGCCTCCACCCACGAATGGTCCCTGCGCGAGGCCGGCCTGCAGACCGGGGACGAGCTTTCCTACCGCTTGCGGGTTGAGGACGCGATGGGCCAGGTCGCTGAATCCCACACACGTTACCTGTCCCTGCTCAAGGACCTGGCCCTCGCGGATTCCACGTCTTTTCGGAATATCGCCCGGACCCTCGCCGGTGAACTGAACGGCATGGCAAAACGCCTGGAAACACTCGAGGGGCTGGAAGCGAAATTGAGCAGCCGTGCCGGAGCAGCCGCGGAAGACCTCAGCCACAATCGCAACCTGGTCATCAAACACGCGCAATGGCTCTCCGACCGGCTCGCAGAGAGCGAAAAACTTTCACGCGACCTGCTACAGAAAAGCTTCTTTCCACGAGGGAAAATTGCATCGGAGCTGATGGCTCGGCACTTTCGCCAGGAACGCCTTTTCTCCACTGTCCGGCTCACCCGGGAGGACGCAGATCGGGCCATCGCATCCATCGAGGAGATGCGCAATTTGAACCAGCAAATGACCCAGGCCCTGCTGGAAAAAGCCAACCAGCACGTGCCGGCGATCCAGGTCCGGCGCATGGCGCGAACCGCCCGCTCCCTGGAAGTCGACAGCGGAAGGGAGATCCTCGACCGCCTGGCCGAACGAGCCGGCAAGATTGCCGCAAAACACCACCCGAAGTCATCGGAAGCGTTCAAGAACTCAGACCGCCTCACGGACAAGCTGAACGCCCTGCAGAACGAGCTGGATCGCAAGGCGGGCGACTACACCCGGATCGATCGCCTGATCAAGGAGATCCGGGGACGCCTGAAGAGCCGGGAGGATCAGATGGCCGCCCTCGCGCGCCAGTTGGAATTGTACAACCGGGAACAGGATTGGGAATCGGTTGAGGAGATGCGCAACGCATTGAACCAGGCCGCGATGCAGGAAACCGAGAACCTGGCCCATCAATCCGACCTGGAGCTTGCGGCCAAGGTCCTCGACAAGGCCATCGAAGCGGAAGACGCCGACCGGGTGGAGGAAGTGGTCGATCGCCTTCCCGGTATGGACCGACAACACGAGCTGGAAGCCCTGCGCAATGAAATTTCGGATACACGCGAGGAGGCCTCCGAGGTACTCGCCACCCTGCGGGAAGACCTGGCGGATGGAGCGTCGCCCGATATCCGGGAAGACCTGGAAGCCCTCGCACACGAGCTGGACCAGCTGAAGGAAACACCCCTGGCAGGCGAATCCCTGCACGAGGATGCGGAGGGCAAGAAGATATACGACCCGCTGAACGCGGCGAATCAACACCTGGAACAGCTCGAGCAGGCACTCTCGGCCGGTGATGCCGCAAAGGCCCAGCGTGAGATGGCGCAGCTGGAGAACCGGATACAGCAGGCGGAACAAGAGGCGGAACAGACAGCGGAGCGCGGAGAAGACGCCCTGGCCCAGGATCGTGGGGCGCTGGAGAACCTCCAGGAAAGCCTGTCGGAGCAATTGAGCGAAGTCGCGCAGATGATGCAAAGCGATGCCCCGGAAGGCACACCCGAGCCACGGCAACTCCAGGCGGCCTCGAGCCAGCTCGACGAGTTGGCAGGGGAACTTCAACGGGAAGCCCAACGCGAAATCGCCCGTCCAGACGGGAATGCAGAGGAGGCGCGGAACAAGTTGGCCATGGCCGAGGCACTCGAGCAATTGAACGAGCAGCGATTGCAACCCGCCACCCAGGCCTTGCAGGACGCACAGCAGGCGGATGAGGTCGCTCTCGCCCAGGGAGCATTACAGGAAGCCCTGGCCGAACTGGCCCGGTCGCAGATGCTCGCGGAACGGGCGGAGCAAAGCGCGAACCTGGAACTGCCGCTGCAGGCACGTGAAGAGATCGAGGAACAACTGGATAAACTCGCGGAAGAAACCCTGCCGGACGACCTGATTGAATCACTGGAAACCCTGGAGCACCTTCGCGAGAGCGGCGAGGAGGTCGAGGAGATGGCGGATGCGATCGAGGACAAAACCAGCCAGCCGAAAACCGTGGGAGAGGCCGTGGATGAACTCCGCCAGGACCTGGGTCATGCCCTGATGATAGACGGCAAGGA
>JAPYUI010000136.1:0-4327 GCA_029936175.1 Kiritimatiellia bacterium | reverse complement strand
CAGGCCGGTACAGCCATGGAACGCGCCATCGAGGGAGCCAAGGAAGCGGCGGCAAGCCTGGAGCAATTCGCGAAGGAGCTCCCCGGCATGGAACCACAGCCGCAACGGGTTGCCGCACTCACGGGCGAGGAGGCGATGAACGCGAGCCAGCTTGAGCCGGCCGCGGAGCACCTGGACCGCATGCAGGACTTGATGACAGAAACCCGGGCCTTGCAGGCTTCAGCGAAGCAAATGAAGGAAGACCTGCTGCCGGAATATGCGGAAGCAGCCCGCCTGCTCGAGCAGTTGCCGGAGACGGGGTTGGAAAAATGGCAGGAGCAGGCCATGGACCGGGCCCGGGAGGCCTTTGCCGAAATGGAAAATCCGCAGGCCATGGCCGCCGGGCTGGAGCAGGCGGCCAGCGCACTCAAGCAAGAGGAGCGCCCCTTGGCCAAGGAGTTGCGTAGGGAGGCCCAGGAAATGAAGAAGTTGGCCCAGCACGGCTTCCAGCCACTCCAGGAGCTGGAGCGGCGCGCCGATACCCGGATGAAGGAAATGAACCAGGAGGCAAGTCGCCTCGCGGCTGACCTCGCGAAACTGGAGGCCCCCGAGGCCGACTCCGCCCAGGAGACCCTTGAGCAGTTCCAGCAGAACGTAGCGAACGAGGACCTTGCGCGCGCGGAGAAAAACCTGGATGCAATCGAGGCCGACCTGCAGGCGCTTGCGCAGGCCGATCCAACCGTCGCCGAGCAACCGGTGACGATGCCCCTTCCTGCGCCACGATCCCGGGAAACACCTGAGCTGAATCCCGAGCGACTGCTCGCACAGCATCCCGAATTGCAACAGGCGGCGAACAGGGAAACCCCCTGGCATGAACGCAAGGCGCTCATGGAAGCGGCGGCGGAGGCGCTGAACCAGCCACAGGCGCAGCTGCCGGAGGCCAAGCTCGCGGCACAGGGCGAACTGCAGAAAGCGGCCGAGGCCGCCCCGCTGCAAGCGGCGGATGATTTCACCAAGGCAGCGGAGCTGCAGGAAGCACTGAAAGATGCGCAACCCATGTCCAAGGACTTTAAACAGGATCCGGCCGCCTTTATCGAGCGGGCCCGGGAGCAGGTGGCGAAGGCCAGGGAAGCGGCCGAGAAGGTCGCTCGTGCCGTCGATGACGGTCACCGGCCGGACGAACGCGAAATGGAGAAGCTCCAGGAAACCGTCGAGGCGACGGAGAACCTGCGCGGGCAAATGGGCGAAGCCCAGCACCCGGCCCAGGATGCGCTGGAGAAGGACGTGGCCGGGCACCTGGAAGGCGAACGCCCGAATTTCCTTGAGGCGGGGGAAGGCATGCAGGACGTCGAAGAAGCGCTCGCCACCTACGCGGATGAACTGGAGAAAACGGCGGAAGACCAGGCCGCCTTTGAACAGATCGCCGCCTTGTCCGACCAGTTTAAACAACTTAGCGCGGACGAGAAAAAGGCCGAAGCCGCCCAGGCGGCGAAGCAACTGGCCGCGACCCTGAAAGAGCAGGAAGGCGCAAAGGCGGCCGAGGCCCTGGCCGCGGTCCAGAACCGGGAACCGGAGCAGGCAGCCGAACTGGTGGAAGCACTCAACCCTGCGGCGGACATCCAGGCCGATACGCCGGATGCCTTCAGCCAGCCGCGGGAAATGCTCGACCTGCAGGAGGAGCAGGCACTCGCCGAGCAGGCGGCGGAGGACCGCGGAGCGTTTATTGAAGGCACGCAGGAGCAACTAACCGACACCCGGGCGGCGGCCGAGAAGGTTCATGATAAGCTGGAGCAGGGGAAGCTCGCGAGCGAGGAGGACCTGGCGGCACTCGAGGCGGCGGTCAACGAATTGGAAGCGATGCGGGATCAACTCGGTGCCCGGGACTTTGAGGCGCACCGCGCACTGGAGGACCAGGTCCTATCCGAGCTGGAAAGCGATACGGCGAAGGCCGAGGATGCCACAAAGGGCATGCACGAGTTGAAAGAGCGGCTCGCGGCCTACGAAAAACTATTGCAAGCGGAGATGGAGCGCCAGAAGGGATTCGATGAAATCGAGGAGCTTGCGACAGCTCTTGAAGAGGCCACGAGCGAACCCGAGTCGAAACCGGAGGGCGCGCGAGCGGCCGCGGCGAAGCTCGGCGCCTCGCTCGAGAAGCGTAAAGGCCTTGCCTCGATGGAAGCCGCGGAGGCGCTCGAGGCCCTGGAGGAGGCCCTGGAGCAGGCAGCCTCGCCGCAGCAAGGCGGGGAGCTCACCACGGCAATGGAGGCCTTGAAGGACAAGGTCGAGGAATTGAATCCGGCCGCCGAGCCGCAGGTCGCACCCAACAAGGAGGCTTTTGATGCGGCCGCCAAGGCCGCCGCACTGGAGAACCAGGAAGCCTTGCAAGATGCCATCGCCGGTGACTACGAGGCGGCGGCTGAAAGCATGAAAAAGCTCGCAGAAGCGCTTCCGGAAAGCGCGAAAAAAGAACAGGCCGAAAAGTCGGCAAAGGAATTCCGCGCCGCGCGCGAAGAGCAGGTGGAGGAGCTACGGGATGACCTTGCGGAGGCGCTGGAAGGAGCAGAAGCCCTGGAAGAGCAGCTGCCTGTCGCGGCGGCCGATGCCCTGAAGGACGCTACGGATGCCACCCGCGCGGGCGAACTGCCCGAGGCCTCGGAGCGCTTGCAGGATGCGATTGCGGCGGCCAAGGGTGAGGAGCGGGAAGCCCTGGCCCGGCTCGACGAGGAAATCAAGGAAGCCTTCAAGGAGGAGGAAGCAGCGATCGCCGCCCTTTCCGAGGAAGCACAGCAGGCCCTGGATGCCGTCGGCGAACTGAGCAGGAAGGCGGACCCGGTAACCCAATCAACCCTCGAAGAAGCAACGGAAAGCCTGAAGCAGGAGGAGTTTGGCAAGGCGGCGGAGAAACTGGCCGAAGCGGCCTTTGGTTTGCCGGAAGAGGGCTTCAATGAGGCGGCCGCACTCGCCCGGGAACTCCAGAAGGAAGAGCAGGAGAAGTACGGGGAGGCCTCCGAGGCTGCACGGGAGGGCTTGAAAGGGCTGGGCGACCAGCATCCGCAAATTGCGGAAGCGGCCAAGGCAGAAGATTACAAGGCCGCTGCGGATATGGCGAAGAAGGAAGGAGAGAAGGAGGCTGCCCAGGCCTTTGAGGAAGCCGCTGCAAACCAGAAAGCGGCATTGCCATCCTACGCACAGGAAGGATTGAACCAGCTTGAGGATGCCATCAAGCGCGCCTCGGGCGAAGAACTTGATCGACTGAAAGAGGCGGAGACCGCAGCCCTGAAGGGGGCATTCGAGGAAGCCGCCGAACTCGCCGCCGAGGTCGCACATGCGCATGCAGATGAATCGGCCCTGGCCAAGGCATTGGAAGCAGCAAAGCAGTACCAGGACGAGGTGGTCAAGCCCCTGGAAGACGCGGTGCAGGATGCGAACCAACACAAGATGGAACAGGCCGCGCAACATGCGGCGCAGAGCCCGAAGGGGCAGGAAGCGGCTGAAGCGCTACAAGCCGTAGAGTACCAGGCGGAAGCCGCTGCCAAGAAGGCTTTCGAGGATGCCTTTAGCTCACCACAGGAACGCGGGCGCCAGCAACTGGAGAACGCCGCGCGCAGCGCACTGAATAATCAGCTAGACCAGGCGATTCAAGAGGCCAAGCAGGCAGGTAAAACCGGTCGCGAAACACAGGAAGCGCTGGAACAGGCCAAACAGGCCCGCGACCAGGCCCAGCAGGCGACGCAACAGGCCTTGAACGACGCGAAGGAAAACAGTCCGGCCCAACAGGCGGCAGAGCAGGCCATGCAGCAGGCCCAGTCCGCGCAACAGGAAGCCACCAAGGCCGCACAGGCCGCCGGACAACAGGCCCAGCAGGATCAGCAGGCACTGAACCAGGCGCAAGCAGCCCTGAACCAGAACAAGCCCGAGCAGGCCGCGCAGGCTGCAGCCAAGGCGGAGGGCGCCCAAGCTGAGTTGGCGCAACAGCTGGGCAACCTGGAGCCGGATTCAGGTAACGAGACCAGGCAAGCAGCGCAGGAAGCCTTGAATCGGGCAAAAGAGGCCGCGCAGCAGCAGGGTCAACAGGCCCAGCGCGACCAACGGGCGGCGCAACAGGCGGAACAGATTTTGAAACAGGCCGAACAGGCAATGCAACAGGGCCGCTTGGACCAGGCGACAGAGCTCGCGAAAGGCCAGGCGCAAGGGGCCTTTGAGGCGCAAAAGGCTTCCGAGGCTTTTGCAAAGGCCGCTGCGACTCAGCCGCCGCAAGCGCCTTCGCCCGCAGGACAGATGGCGCAATCGCAGCCCAGCGAAGCCAGCCAGGGCCAACCCAGCGAAGCCAGCCAGGGACAGCCGGGCG
>JAPYUI010000135.1 GCA_029936175.1 Kiritimatiellia bacterium | reverse complement strand
ACCAGTTGTTCCTGCGAATTAATGTCCGGGAAGTACCCCGTGGGTATCGGTATAAAATCGGCGGGCACCATTGCCCGCCTTTTTGGTTAATCGTCCAAGATTAAGGTTTCGTGATGAAGAAATGTATCGGGTGCGGCCTGTTCGTGATGGTGTTCATGCTGGTGGGCTGCAGCAAACGTGAATCCAGCGTAGTGGTCGCAGGACGACAGGGAATCCTCCTCATGGGGAATGGGGCTGAGCCGGAAGGCCTGGACCCGCATCGCGTCTCGGGCCTGCCCGCGTACTACGTTATCACCGCGCTGATTGAAGGCCTGGTCACGGAGGATCCCACGGCGACGAAGCTGGAGCCGGGTATGGCGGAGCGTTGGGAGGTCAGCAATGATGGCAAGACCTACACCTTTCACCTGCGCGATACAAGGTGGTCGAATGGTGAGCCGGTGACGGCCCAGGATTTTGCTTTCAGCTACCAGCGTGTACTGACCCCGGCTCTCGGTTGCCCCAATTCATACATGCTGGATATCATCAAGAATGCGCACGCATATCGCGTGGGTGCGATCCATGATTTCACCAAGGTAGGGGTCAAGGCGATCGACTCGCGAACCCTGCAGCTCAAGCTGGCGGGAGCCAGCCCGTATTTCCTCCCCATGCTCACGCATTACGTCTGGTTTCCCGTGAACGAAAAAACGGTCCGGGCACATGGGGAGCCTTTTGGCCAGGATAACCAGTGGGCCAAGGCCGGAAACTACGTATCCAACGGGCCCTTCGTGTTGACGAGCTGGGTGCTGAACAGCGTCATCAAGGTCGAGCATAATCCATCCTATTACGATGCGGGAAAGATGAAGTTGAAGGGTATCCACTTCTTCCCCACCAAGGACGACAACCTGGAGGAGATGGGCTTCCGGGCAGGGGAGTATCACCTCACGAACACGGTACCCTTCAGTAAAGTTCCCGGTTATCGTGAAACGCAGCCCGACCTGATCAAGATCACAGACTACCTCGGCGTCTATTATTTCATGTTTAATTTAACCCGGCCGCCCCTGGATGACCTGCGGGTGCGCCAGGCCCTTACCTACGTGATCGACCGTGAGTTGCTGACGCGAAAGATGACGCGTGCCGGGGAGCAGCCCGCCTGGAATTGGGTGCCCCCTCAAATTCCAGCTTATCCGTACAGCACACGGTTTAAGCGGGACGTGGAACGCGCGAAGCAGTTGATTGCTGAAGTCATCGCCGAGAAGTATCCGGATGGCAAGTTGCCAACCCTGGAGTTGCTCTACAACGACTCGCCCCTCAACTTGGAGATCGTGGGCGCCCTGCAACAGATGTGGAAGACCCAACTGGGCGTCGAGGTGGAGTTGAACAAGCTGGAGTGGAAGGTTTATCTCAAGACGCGTCGCGAGAAGAACTACGATATTTGCCGGGCGGGTTGGATCGCCGATTACGCGGATCCACTGACTTTCCTGGATCTATTTGTCAGTGGGAGCGAGAATAACTCAACCGGCTGGGCGAATGTGGAATTTGATAATCTGATTGCCCGGGCGGTGGTCGTGTCAGATGCCGCTGAACGAACGCAGCTGTTGCAGGCGGCGGAAACCTTGTTGTTGAAGGATTTGCCGGTCGCGCCCATTTATCATTACGTGTCGAAGCACCTGCTGAGTCCGCATGTGAAGGGCTGGGTGCCGAATGTGCTGGACCATCATAATTACAAATACCTGTCCCTCGAGTAGTTTCGGCGACGCGCCAAAAGCTCTGCTCACTCCGCCCCTAAAAGATCCGGTTCAAGAATTTCCCATCCCGCTGGATGACCTTTCCATCCACGATCAGTTCTCCGCCCTTGCGTAGGTCCTTGATCATATCCCAATGCAGGGTTGATTTGTTTTTACCGCCGGTTTCGGGATACGAGCTTCCCAGGGCCAGGTGAACCGTCCCGCCGATTTTTTCATCGAACAGGATATTCTTGATGAAGCGCTGGATCTTGAAGTTCGTACCGATGCCGAGTTCACCCAGTCGCCGGGCCCCGGGATCCATGTTGAGCATCGCTTTCAGGTAGGCCTCATTCTTGGACGCCTGTGCCTCGACCACGCGTCCTTTTTTGAAGACCAGGCGGATGCCGTCGATTTCTCGTCCGCCGTTGCACACCGGGAAGTCGTAGGAGATGTATCCCTCGGCCGAGGTCTCGATCGGGCCGGTAAAGACTTCGCCACTCGGCATGTTTCGGCGTCCATCGGAATTCATGAAGGTACGACCTTTCACGGACAAGGTCAGGTCCGTGCCCGCCCCAACGATACGGACGGTCTCCGCACCTTCCAGGTTGCGGATCAGGCGCGCCTGTTTACGCGTAAGGTTACGCCAGGCACTGACCGGGTTGTTTTCATCGGAAAAGGTCGCGCCGTAGACGTAGTCCTCGAATGCGCCCAGGCTCATGTCCGCGTCCTGGGCATAGGCCTGGGTGGGAAAGAGCGTCACGTTCCACTTCAGCTTGCTGAAATACTTCCGGAGCGGGGCGTTGGCCTTGGCGAGGGCGGCCTGGCGCTCGGGCCTTACGCGGGAAAGTGCCCGGGTGTTGGTGCTGGAACAGATACGCGTAGTGCCGGTGAGGGTTTTCACCCCGGCCAGGCTGTATGGATTCGGGTGTTCAAAATGAATCGACTTGCCTTTTTCCAGGAGGGCCTGGTTGCAGGATTCGGGCAGCATGTTCACCACGGGAAAAGCACCGGCCCGGATCAACTCTTCGTACAGGGCGACCACGAGGCTTTCCGCAGCCGGGGTGGCCCCGATGCTGATGACATCTTTATTGTCTGCCGCGAGGCAGTATGTACTCAGGGTTTTGGCTAGATTACGGGTTCTGGGATCCATGCTGTACTCCGTTTCGGGGTGATTTCTGCTATCGCCCCTGGCGCGTAGCTGCCGGGAAGCGGGAATCTGGGGAAATAATTACCTGGCACGTAAGATCTGCCGGACAGGGTGCAATCATGGGTATAACGTTTGGACGGTGGCTTAGCCGCAGGAAACTGAAAAATAAAGCCATACCGATACTTACATTGAAAACCTTTGAAAAAGATGAAAAAAAACCAAGGCATGACGGAATGTATCGTTTCCGTCGCCCGGGTGGCGATGGGCCATTTTCCCGGCGGAGGCCCTTCCCCCTTATTTTTCTTGGAATCCAAGCGCCGCCGAGTGTAGAGATAAATGAATTGAACCGGAATTGAGGACCCTTATGAAACGCATGCATATAATTCTTTTCGTCGTGGTCAGCGCGATAGCCTTGCAAACCTCTCACGGCTTTTTGGATAGCCTGCTCGGGAGTGGGGGCACGAAGACCGAGGAATCCGATGGCCCGAAGAATCTCGGACTGGGGGATTACAAGGGCCTCAAGCATGCAGTCGGGGTCGCCAAGTTTGAAAACACGAGTGGCTTTTTCTCCAGCTTGAGCCTCGGCCGCAACCTGGGCGTGATGCTCGAATCCGCGCTGATGGATTCCGGGCGCTTCGTCGTGCTGGAACGCGGAAACCTGGGTGCCGTTATTTCCGAGCAGGACCTGCAGTCCTCCGGACGCGCATCGGGTGGAACGAAGGTTGCGCAAACCGGAAAACTCCGGAGTGCCAAGTACCTGATCTCCGGTGCGGTCACCCAGGCGGAGAACAACACCAGCGGTTCAAGTGGCGGCTTCAGTATCAAGGGGATTCGCATCGGGGCGAGCGGCGGCAAGGCAACAATCACGACGATCGTCAAGGTTATCGATACCACGACCGGCGAAATCCTTACCAAGAAGAGCATTACCGGCAAGGCCGGGAAGCGGGGTCTCAAGTTAGGCTATCACGGGTCGAGCCTGGGCGGACTGCGTGGTGATATAGGTGCTTTTGCGAAAACCCCGATGGGCGAGGCGGCCCAGGATGTGATCAACGAGGCGGTCAAGTTTGTCTCAGCCGAGATGGAAGACTACAGCCTGGAGGCCAGTGTCGTCAGCGTGACCGCGCAGGGCGACATTATCATCAACCGTGGCGAAACCTATGGGGTCTCGTCCGGCCAGAAGTTCGTCGTGGCCAGCCCGGGCGAGGAATTGATCGATCCGGATTCCGGCGAAGTGCTTGACAAGACCGAGGGCAAGGTCGTGTGCGAGATCGAGGTCACCAAGACCAAGGGCAAGGTCGCCTACTGCAAACTGGTCATGGGCGAGGCCCCCGCGCGCGGTGACACCGTGACCGCTAAGTAGGGCGGTCCGCGCGGATAACCACGACGATCGGGATCATCTCGATCGCATCGAAATTGGCCCTCCACCCTTCGCTGTAATAGGGGATCCGCTCGGCTATTTCTTCCGCCGTCATGCTTGGCAGATCGAGCGGTCGGGGTTCTTCGAGCCTGCGTACGTGCAGTCCGGACCGGAGCACCCAGTTCACCACCTCGCTCACGGGATAGGCGTGCGCGATGGTCATCGCCTCGCTGTCATCCGTGAGGCGCGTATCCGCCGGGGGATGGAAATAGTCCTGCAGGAAGACGCCGCGTTCGCCCTCGTCGAGTTTCACCCACTCGCCTCCGTACAGTGGATGGCCGGTGGTAATAACGAGCGAAGCGCCGGACTTGAGTCCTTCGCTGCACTTGGCGACTACCTGCTCAGGGTCGTCGGCGAAGGGCAGGGCGTAGGTGGAATGGATGAGGTCAAAACGTCCCAGGCCTTCGGGGAGTGCATCCATGGCTGCGCAGCGAAAAGCGACGTCCAGGTGTTCTTCCCGGGCCAGTCTTCGTCCGTGTTCCAGTTGCTTTTCAGAAATGTCGAGCACCGTACAGTCAGCGCCGAGTCGTGCGAGATACAGGCTGTTCTGTCCTGCACCCCCGCCGATCTCGAGGCAGCGCATGCCCGGCGTGATCGCCGGGAGAATGCCCAGTTCCTTGTCCCCCGGGAGCAGTGGGCCGTAATGAAAGTCACGGGTGGAGATGTGGGTTTCCCGCTGGTAGGTGTCCGCCACCTGGTCCCAATACGTGGCATTCAGGCGTGCACTGCTGAGATCGTCCGGCATGCGAATCGCCTCAGGTTTTTTCAAGCCAGTTGACTTCCATGCACTTCTTGAGCTGCGCCCGTGCACGGAAAAGAAGTACCCAGAGATTCGAGGAGGAAATATCCAGGTCCTTGCAGATTTCTTCCGCGTCCAGGCTTTCCAGTTCCCGCTTGATGAAGACCTGCTTCTGCTTGTCCTTCAGGTGCTCGACGCAGTCGTGGAGGACTTCCCAGAATTCGTTTCGCTCGAAGGCCTTTTGCGGGTTCACCAGCCATTCGCTGGGCCCGACTTTCCAATGGCCCTTGCGGTCAAAATATTCTTCGGAGGGCTGTTCGCGGTTCTCGATGTCATCGCTCAGGGTCTGTCGGCTGTCCTTGCGAATATAGTCGACGATTTTGTGCTTGAGAATGCCAATAAGCCAGGTTCGCTCGGTGGATCGACCGGAAAAACGCTCCTTGGACTTGATCCCTGCGAGGAAGGTTTCCTGGACGAGGTCCTCGGCGGCGGCCGCGTCCCTGACTCGACTGATCGCATACCGGAACATGATGTCCCCGTGCTCCTGCAGCCAGCGATTGGGGTCGAGTTCTCTGGCATCCTCCATGCGCGAATGCTGGCCCATGGATGTGGGGTTTGCAAGCCGTTATGCGGCCCGTGTGACACAGTTGCAGCTTGGCATGACCGCGGGTATATGGCAATTCATTCCACGAAACGGAGCACGACAAAATGAGCGCAAATATTCATGTCAGGACAAGCGACAAAAAAGCGGGCTCGGTCCCGGTGGTCAAGGTCGACCAACCCTTGACCCTGGTTATTTTCGGCGGCACCGGTGACCTCACCCGTCGAAAGCTGCTGCCGGGCCTCTTGGCCCTGTTCGATCGCGGGATGCTGCCGGAACAATTTGCCATCGTGGGATTTGGACGTCGCGACTATGATACGGACAGTTACCGGGCACTCATGGCCGGGGAGGTGCGCGCGTACAGTCGGGTGGTCGTAAGTGACGCCCGGTATGAGACTTTTATGCAGCATATTTCGTACTTCAAGGGGGACCTGGACAACATGGATTCCTTTGTGGGCCTGTACGAGCAGTTCAAGGACGTGGAGGCCTTTCCGGCGAGTAAAGTATTCTATCTCAGTACCGCGCCTTCTTATTTCGGCTCGATCATATCGAGCCTGCGAAAGGCGGGCCTGGTGAATCGCCCGGAGGCGGGCAAGCCCTCGAGTCGCGTGGTTATTGAAAAGCCCTTCGGACACGACTTGCAAAGTGCCTACGACCTGAATCAAAAGGTTCTCCGCCTGCTGGATGAAAGCCAAGTCTATCGGATTGACCACTACCTCGGCAAGGAGACGGTCCAGAACATCATTTCATTTCGTTTTGCCAATGCGATCTTTGAGCCGGTCTTCAATAGTCGCTACGTGGACCACATCCAGGTGACCGCGAGTGAGACGGTGGGGATGGAGAGCGGTCGGGGCGCGTACTACGACAAGGCCGGTGGGCTGCGCGACATGATGCAGAATCACCTGCTGCAGTTGCTCTGCCTGGTTACCATGGAGCCGCCGAGTGGCTTGGCCGCAGACGCGATTCGCAACGAGAAGGTCAAGGTGCTCCAGTCCGTGCGGCCACCGAGCCCGGAGGATGTCGAACAAAATGTCATCCGCGCACAGTATGCCGCTGGAACCGTCGATGGTGAGCCGATTGTGGCTTACGTGAACGAGGATCGCGTGCCCGCCGGGACCCGGACGGAGACTTTTGTCGCCGCGAAGCTGTTTGTCGAGAACTGGCGGTGGGCCGGTGTGCCCATGTATTTGCGTACCGGCAAGCGGATGAAAAACAAGGCCACCAGTATTTCGATTCAGTTCAAGGTGCCACCGCTGAAGTTCTTTCGAACCCTGCAATGTGATGATGATATCTGTGACTTCAGCGCTTCGGAGCCGAATGTACTGACCTTTTGGATCAGCCCGAACGAGGGGATCTCGCTCAGTTTTTCCGCGAAGCGCCCCTCGATGCAGCTGGTTGTGGAAAATGCCAAGATGGATTTCCAGTACGACGAAACCTGGGACGTGGATCTGCCCGAGGCCTACGAGACCTTGCTCATGGACATCATGCGCGGCGACTCCACCCTGTTCACGCGGTCAGACGAGGTTGAGGCAGCCTGGCGGATCGTGGATCCAATCCTTGACCATTGGCGCGATCGCCCGGAGATTCCCCTGCACCTGTACGAACCGGGAACCTGGGGCCCGCTGGCCGCCAAGGAACTGATGCACGAAGGGGCTGCCTGGGTGAATGAAGAATGAAAGAGCAGCAACAGTTGATTACCCAGTGCGGTGTCGGCGATGTCGCATCCCATGTGTTCCTTTGCGGGGATCCGGATCGGGTACCGAAGATTGCCCTTTCCTGGAGTGATGTGCGCGAAGTTTGTCGAACGCGGGAGTATGTGATCCAGACCGGTATGCGCGACGGGGTGGCCTTGACTGCAGCATCTACCGGTGTAGGGGGTCCGTCCACGGCCGTCATGGTTGAGGAGTTGGTGAATCTCGGTGCGCATACGCTCATTCGAGTGGGGAATAGCGGGGGCCTCGGGGTCGATGTGAACCGGGGCGATTACGTGATCACCACCGCCGCTGTTCGGGACGACGGGACATCGAAGAGTTACGTCTGTCCAGAATACCCGGCGGCGGCACATTTTGCCGTGACCGCGGCACTGGTGGATGCGGCAAGGGAATCGGACACCATGGTGCATGTGGGGATTACCTGGTCGGTGGACGCTTTTTATGCGCGCAACAAGGTGCTTGGACCGGAGGGTTTGCTGTCGATGAGCCATGGAGGCTACGAGCAGAGCTGGATGAACGGAAAGGTGACTGACATGCAGGCGGCACAGGTCTTGAACGTGGAGATGGAGTCGTCGACTCTTTTAACCCTGGCGAATTTATTCGGCGTTCGCGCGGGGTGTATCTGCACCGTATCCGACAGGACGCCCTGGCCCGGACCAGGGGAGGAGATCATCGACCTGGATCAGAATATTTCCGGGGCGATCGAGCTTGCGAATCGGGCGATGATTCAGTTGGCAAAACGGTAGCGGTGCCGCGCAAATCCTTCCCGTACATCTAGGGCGTGATCACCAGTTCGGTCCTCGCCGCCACGAAGGCCTTCAATTGTTCCAGGCGGATATAGCGCGACAGGTTCAAATACTCCGGGCCCTCATCCAGGCTGGAGGGGATGTCCGTGATCGTGAGCCTTTGTATCCCGGGCACATAGAGGGTGGCCAGCAAGGCGGCAATCGCGGTTGGGCCACGGGCTTCCAGTTGAACAGGGTGCTGTTTCGCCAGCCCGGTCAGTTGCTGGATGATCCGGGAAAGATATACCCCATCAAGGCTTTGTCCGACCAGGGCATGTCGACGACGCAAGTGGGTCAGGTACCGATTGTCCAGGCCCCGGGTGAACGTTTCCAAGGGTATGATCCTGACCGTATACCCTTCAACCTGCAGGGCTTCCACCATGTGCAACGGGTGCTGCGCATCACCATTCATTTCCCAGCCGCGAAAACATACCCTTTTCAGGAGCTCGGCGCTTTCCGCCGACTTGACATCCTTCCCCTGGTCGCGGGCAACAAATGAGTAATGAATTTTTGTCGTTATTTCATCCTCCGGCAAGGTGTCGAACACCTTCAACTCCTCCGGCGTAAACAGTTTTTCCGCCGGAATCGTAACCGGGCTGTCGTCCTTTTTCAGCCAGCGGTTCATCCAGCGGAAAGCGTGGATGCGCAGTTCCTGCGAGTCCCGGTGGGGACCCTCCGTGATGTGCAGGCCAATGTGGTTTTCGGCATCCATTAGCCGGTAGATCCGGCGGGTCTTTCCGTAGACATCGACCACCCCATCGAGCGGGAAAATCCCATCCTTGTCCGTGTTGGAAATAAGCAAGGGCCGCGGGGCGACCAGGGCCGCAACCTGGGCGAAGTCCCAGCGGTGGCTGTTGACCATGTACATGCAGTCGCAATGCCCCTCGATGCACCCGTCCACCACGTGGTTTTTCAAGCTGGTGATGCCCGCAACAGGGACCGCGCATTTCACGCGCTTGTCCAGGGCGGCAATCCACCAGGAGTAGGCTCCGCCACCCGAGCGCCCGGTGACGCCGATGCGTTCGCCATCCACCTCGGGGCGTGATTGCAGGTAATCGATGGCGCGCATCCCGTTCCAGGTTTCCACGCCGGCGGGTGTATACCCACGGGTGTTCCACCACCACATCTTGTACTTGTACGTGCCGTGGTGCTTGCCTTGCAGTTCCCCGAGTTGAATGGTGTCGATGATCAGGCAGACGTATCCGTTTCGGGCAAACCAGGCACCGTGGTGCTGGTAGTTGGTCTTGTTGCCATAGCTGACCCCGTCCTTCACCATCCGTCCATGTCCGCAGACGTAGAGGATGGCCGGGAGTTTCTCGCTTATCTCTTTCGGCCGGAAGAGGTTCCCCGTGACGTACAGGCCGGGGCGGGATTGGATATGGAGGTTCTCGACCACAATGTCCCCGCGCTCCAAGCGGCCCGTGATGACGGGATTCAGGGCACTACGCTTGGGAAGGGGGTCCAGGCCAAGCATGTGCTGGAGCTGCTGACGATAGGTTTCGGATCGGGCTTCCCAGTCGCTTCTCGACCCGATATCTGCCAGGCAGCGTTCCGTGAGCATGCGGGTTTCTGCTTCGAAGTAACGGGCGTATTGCGCCTCCAGGTTATCTTCCGCGATGAGGGTGAGGGGCAGGGTCAGCACCAGTAGCCAATAGTTCATCATGCGCTCCAATTGAAGGACCGTCCAGTGGAAGGCATACCACTGGCACACGGATCAGTCTTGATGTAGATCGACGAAATTTGCAATCAAGTAGTCTGAAGCATCCTCCAGCGAGGGCAGGATCTTGGTGCAGAACCGTACCATCCAGGGGCTGCAGTTCTTGAAGGCAAAGGGGGAAAATCCGATCACGAATTTTTCAAGGTTATGGGCCGCGTAGAACACCTCCATCGCGGTGCCAATGGAGGCTTTGTTGTAGTTCACCAGGATAATGTCGGCATCGCGTACGTCCTGCAAGTCGAACTCAACGATCTCATTGGCACTGTCCACTTCGCGATCCACAAACTGCCGCCGCATCGGGTCGAGCATGGTGAAATGCTCGCCCAGGCTTTCCTTGGCGGCCTCGCGCCAGGCACGGGCCTGCCCGAGGTGTTCATCCATAATCGGGCCGCTGAGGTATAGTTTTTTCATATTCGGTGTCCAATAATCGGGTTAAGCCGCTTCTTTACGTCGTCGCTCAAGGCCTCGTTCCGGGTCATGATCGCCCCGATGAGGGCTTCGCCGCAAGCCGAGGTGCAGCTGGGTATTTCGTCCAGTCGCGCGAGGATAGCCACGATGATTGCCGTCGCCAGTTTAACGTTTTTCTGTGCCTGCTGGACGACGGCATCGGCGGTTACATGGCCCTCCTCCCCGTGCCAGCAGTCGAAATCGGTAACCATGGCCATGGCCGCGTAGCAGATCTCAGCCTCGCGGGCGAGTTTGGCCTCGGGGAGACTGGTCATGCCGATAACGGCCCCACCCAGGGATCGGTAAAACAGGGACTCGGCACGGGTACTGAACGCGGGGCCTTCCATATTCACGTAGGTGCCGCCGTTAAACACGCTGCGGCCGAATGGATTGGCCTCCGCGACGGCCAGACCGTGGATAAAGCCCCGCCAGGTGTCACAGGTTGGATGCCCGAAGGGCACGTGCGCGGCGATGTCGGCATCAAAGAAGGTGTGGTTTTGTTTGGTGCGGTCGAAATACTGGTCGGGGAGGACCACGTCGCCCGGGAGGCGATCCTCCATTAAACTTCCGACCGCGGTTACGGAAAGGATGTGGCTCACGCCGCAGATCTTGAGTGCGCAAATGTTTGCCCGGTGATTCAACGCCGAGGGGGGAATGGTGTGCCCGGGGCCGTGTCGTGGGATGAAGTGCACCGGCTTACCGTTGACCCTCCCGGAAACCACCGGGCCGGAGGGCGATCCGAAAGGGGTCTCCACGACCCGTTCCTGCGGATCTTCCAGGCGGTCGAGTGCGTAGAAGCCGCTGCCGCCGATAATACCAAGGCTGGTGTTTTCCATCGCGGCGACAAGCGATACAGAAATCAGGGCAAAGTAAAAGAAAATCCTTTATGCATAAGGTGATAAGTAGTTTCTTGTGCCCATGCGGGCAGTCGGTGTAATTCTCGGTGGTGGTGAAGGTAGCCGCTTGTATCCCTTGACCCGGGATCGGGCAAAACCGGCCGTCCCGCTGGGTGGCACCTACCGACTCGTCGATATCCCCATCAGTAACTGCATCAATAACGGGATCTTCCAGATATTTGTGCTGACGCAGTTCAACAGTGTCAGCCTTCACCAGCATATTGGTGCGACCTACCGCTTTGACACCTTCAGTGACAAGTTCGTACGCCTGCTGGCCGCACAGCAGACCCCGGGGGACACAGAATGGTACAAGGGCACGGCCGATGCGGTTCGGCGTTCGCTCAACTATTACCTCGAGTTGAATCCGGATTACGTGATTATCCTGTCGGGTGACCAACTCTACAACCTTGATTTTAAGGACATTATTGAGCAGCACGAGACAACGAAGGCCGATCTCACCATCCTGACCAAGCCGGTGTGCCGTGATGAAGCCAGCGACCTGGGTATCATGCAGTGCGACAATAACAGGCGGATCAACACCTTCCTGGAAAAACCGGGCCCGACCGAGGATATCACCGAGTACCGGGCACCCATGTATACGGACGAACAGTACCTGGCGAGCATGGGTATCTATGTGTTCAATACGCAGGTACTTAAAGATGTCCTGGAAAGTGATGAGTCCGACTTCGGCAAGGGGATCATCCCATCAAGTATCCAGGACTACAAGGTGTTCAGCTTCATCTATGAAGGGTTCTGGAGAGATATCGGGACGATCCACGGCTATTGGGAGACGAGCTTGTCCCTTACCGAGCCCGTGCCGCCGTTCAGCCTGTACAATGCGGATCAGCCGATCTTTACGCGGGGCCGTTACCTCCCGCCGATCAAGGTGAATTCCTGCTCCATCCGCCAGTCCCTGGTCTCGCAGGGCTCGGTCATCTCCGGCGACACCATCAGCCATTGCATTGTTGGCATACGTGCCGTGATCGGCAAAAACACCGTCATCCAGGATTCCATCGTCATGGGGAATGATCATTTCGAGAA
>JAPYUI010000351.1 GCA_029936175.1 Kiritimatiellia bacterium | reverse complement strand
GCCAGTGCCCCGAACATCACCACCGCCGGGGTGATGGTTTCACTGACCGTGAACTCGGTCTGCCCGGGCCACTGGTCCACGTCGTAGTAGGCGTAGAGGAGTGGAATGCGGTCCATGGCCGGGGTCGGCGGGTAGATGCCGGTGATCCAACTCTTGCCCCTCGACGGGCCGTAGACCCAGATACCCGGCAGGTATTCCTCCAGCCTGTCGTTCATCGACTCGAGGTACTCGGGATGGAGCACATGCTGCTGACCGAGGCCGGAACACTGCACCTGCCCCATGGGGTTGGCACCGAGAGCCGCATCGGCGGAGGCGCAGAGCACATCGTAGTATTTCCGGTCACCGGTCATCTTCCACATCAACGCCATCCACCAGGCCTGCGCGGTGGAGGCGGTCCCGCTCCCTACCGGGGCCCAGGGATGCTTGAAATGGATATAGCCCTTCTTCAGGGTGAAGGCGTTCAAGGCCCAGCCGACCGCGTCCACGCAACCCTTTTTCAAGGTGCGCTGGAAATCCGGGTCGAGACCGGGAAGGTCGGACGGCAGGGTATTGAAGGTATAGGCGAGGCCGATGTTGCTGAGGTAATCGATCCGGGCAGTCTTGATGGTCGGCAAGCGCGCGATGTCGGCAGCATAGCGCGGTTCCCCGGTCGCGTGCAGGAGCTCGGCGGCCGCCTCGGCAAGGCTCACTTCCCCCGAGAGTTTGTCCGGGGGAAATTTTTTCACCCCGCAGTCGAAGGCCCGCCTCGCCGCATCGACCAGCTTCCCTCCCTGCGCCTTCCCCTCCGGGAAACCCCCGAGGATCCGCCCCAGTTGTGCCGCGGAAGCGGCGAAGGCAAAACAGCTGTAGCCGCTTACCGGGCGCATGATATACTCGACGCTTTCATTATCGGTATTGCTGCGCCAGGCATTCCCGGGATGTGCCTCGCTGAAGGGGTGGCCGGTGCCCTCGCTACCGCCGGAGATCCCGCCATCGGGCCACTGGGTCTCCAGGTAGTAGCGCAACAGGAAGGCGGCTTCATCAAGGATGTCCGGGAGACCATTGCCCGATTCCGGGATGATAAACTGCCGGTCAATGAAGGCCTCCGGGTTCATCTCGTAGACCCGGCAGAGCTCACGCGCGATGGGGATGTGGATGGGCCGCCGATCGTAGTCGGCCGCATCGTGATAGCCACCCCGCACCGTCCGGTATCGCAGTGTCCCGTCCGCCT
Organism: Kiritimatiellia bacterium; assembly: GCA_029936175.1. Classification (GTDB taxonomy): domain Bacteria; phylum Verrucomicrobiota; class Kiritimatiellia; order SS1-B-03-39; family UBA6053; genus JAPYUI01. The sequence continues at coordinate 1,103 of JAPYUI010000351.1, read as the reverse complement.
TGCCCTGCTGGATAAATTCGGCGATGCCCTTGAAATCGAGCGGCCGACCGTACTCGGGATAAACGCCGATCTTCACGTGCTGTCGGCATGCATTGCGGGTCCAGGGCGTGTGCTCCTGCTCGAGGGCAATCCCGCAGCGGGCATGGTAGAGAACGCGGATGCTGCTGAAGAGCGGCTCCGCCATCACCTCGGCGCCTATGCGGAAAGAATAGGAGCGACCGATCCCGGGAATGCTGATGCAGTAGGATCCGGGCTTCTCAAGGCCGGCGAAATCGAGGCCGTAGACATTCTCCCCGGAGAAATCCTGCTTGTAGGCACCCTCGTTCTTCTGCCCCGCCCGGTGACGCAGCTTTGCCTTGCCCGTGAATGCCACCTGGCCGGTCTCCAGGTCAATGACCGAAAAATCGTCCACCCTGAGCTCGAGCGCCCCGCCGGTGCCGAGCCATTTGCCCACGTAGGCCAGGCGAATCTTCGCATCCGGCAGGTAACCGACCTGGTTCACCTTGATCGCATGGGACAGGACTGTTCTCGCGGACCACGTGAGGCTGGCGTCGATGTCGCGGTGGCCAATCCCCTTCGACCTGAAGGTGTAGGTTTCACCTTCGACCATGGGCCTCGACAGCTTTACGTAGATTACCCCGAGGAGCGTAGCCGGCAGGTAGGGTTCCGGCACATGCCCCATGTGGTGCAACTTGACGAAGCGGCCCAGCACCTTGTGCCCGACGAGCGGACGGCCGTTCTCCAGGATCGTGAAGCTGGATGGATCGTCAAGGCGGCCGGACAAGGTCCTCCCCTCCTGGTAATAGACGAAGCCCACGGTATCGGCACTGAGTACCCGGAGGGACTCGTTGCGCACCAGCGTGTCATGCCGGCCCAGGGTCAGGACCTTGCCGAAGCCATAGGGTTCGGCCCCGGCGGCACTCGCCGCCAGCAGCAGCACCGGGAACACCGCGATCGATCTCATGGCGGCAGTGTAGGGAAAAATGCAGCAAGTTGAAACCCTGGAATCACCCGGCAAACCTGGACGCGGCCGGGCACGGTCCTGGCCGCGCAGGGGGTCGGCACGATAGATTTAACCCAAATACCATCGTCAGCCCGGTGAA
>JAPYUI010000134.1:6240-12269 GCA_029936175.1 Kiritimatiellia bacterium | reverse complement strand
ATGCATACCGGTCGCGCGGTCAGCGGTACCATCCGCTACCCCTCGGTCGGGGCTATCATCGCCCATGAACGCGGTCCGGCGAACCCCAAGATGCCCGCGTATGTCGTCATAGGGTATCCGAGCCCGATGCGGGACCCTGGATTTCTCGGCGCAAAAGCTGGCTACATCTACTTGACCGACACGGGTGAGGGGCCGGAGGGCTTTACCCGACCCAAGGCGATCAACGACCAACGTATGGCGCGTCGAAAGCAGTTGTTGAATCAGCAGCGCAGGCACCTGCTCGGTGACCGTACGATTTCCGTATACGATGAAGCGGTGGAAGAGAGCCTGCGCCTGGCTGGTCCGGATTTCATGAACGTATTCAACTTGCGTGATGAGTCAGCCGAGTTGCGCACACGCTACGGAAGTGAATTCGGTCAACGTTGCCTCATGGCTCGCCGCCTGATCGAAAGTGGCGTTCGCTTTGTCGAGGTTTCCCACAATTTGAATTTTATGAACGGCACGGGCTGGGATACGCACAACAAGGGGCAGATCAACCAGCACCTCTTGATCCGTGAACTGGACAGCGCGCTGTCGACCCTGATCCTTGACCTTGAGCGCCGGGGCAAACTTGACGACACCCTGATCGTGGTGAATACCGAATTCGGCCGCCCGGCAGATTTTGACGGGCAGGGCGGACGCGGACACCAGAGCAGTACATTCAGCATTGTGCTCGCCGGCGGAGGCCTTAAGCACCACGGTGCAATCGGGGTAAGCGACGAAAAATCCAGGACCATCCTTGATTCAGCGATCTCCGTGCCTGATTTCCATGCGACGATGCATGCGGCACTGGGGATTAACCCGGCAAAGGAGTTGTTCGACGGGGATCGCCCGGTTCCACTGACCGATGGAGGGGTCCCGGTCGCCCGGTTGTTTGCCTGATATCGTGGACTGCGCTGAGATCATCTGCCCGACCTGTTTCGAGTCATTTTCGATGGCCCTGCCCGGACCGGGTGAATGGCCCTGTTCCCTGGATTACGACTGCGAGATATGCTGTCGCCCGATGGTGGTCAATTGCCGCGAGGAGGCGGGGCGTTGGGAGGCCCGGGCGCATGGGCTTGACGCATAGGACGCCGCATGTTTTCCCTACTCGCCCGGTTTAAACTCGTGGAGGATCTTTCGGTCCGCCGTCCACACCTTCAGCACGCCATCCTCTCCGCCGGCCGCGATGAACTTGCCGTTCAGGCTGGTCGTCGCGGTGTGCATGAAGCCCCCCACATTGCCCAGTTGGTTTTTGTCGACGCGCACGGAGTTGTCGCCACTCGAGCTGACCAGGTTGTTCTCGATCCCGAGGTACGAGACCGCGGTGACTTCCCGGGTGTACTCCTTAATCGTCTGAACTTGTTTGCCGTTCTCGAATTGCCAGCGCTTGACGACCTTGTCGGCGCCGCTGCTTGCCAGTTCCAGTCCATCCGCGCGCCACGCCACGCCCAGCACATAGTCGGTATGTCCCTCCAGGGTGCGAATCAATTTGCCCTCGGGAAGGGACCAGATTTTGACCATGCGGTCCGGCGAGGCGGTGGCGATGGATTTTCCATCCGGTGAAAATGCGAGCGCAAGGATGGTGTCGGCATGGGCATCAGCGACCTCCAGGACCTTGACGCCATCGGCCACTTTCCAGATCGCCAGGCGGCCCATTTGGGACGGCACGCCAGAACCCGTGGCAAGCCATTGGCCATCCGGAGAGAAATCCAGGGCGGTCACGCGATCGGAAAAGTTCGTGATCGTATGACGCGGTTTCCAATTTGGCATGATCTCCTGCACGCGAACCTTCTTGTCATTGAATCCAACCAGTACCCGCCTCGAATCGACGGCCCGAACAAGGCTGATTCCCGTGGCGTCGAGTGGCAGGACATCCAAGCCCTCACCGGTCTGCGACCATCCCAGCAGGGCCTTGCCCTGGTCGCTGACCACCACGTGTGCGGCATTGAGGAAAGTGGCGCCCCCGGGTTTCGGCCTGAATTCGCCATGGGCTTTCCTGGCCTGCTCGAGTGTGTTGTTGGCCTCGGTCAGGATGCGATCGCCCTCCTCCAGGCTTGCCTTGGATAGGGCGTGGGCTTTTCCCGATCGGGTCAGGATTCGCTTGGCGCCCTCGAGGTTAAATTGGGCGGACTTCAAGCTGGCGCGCCCTTCGTCGGCCTCCTTGTTGGCTTTCTCGAATTCTTCCGTTGGCTTTTTCGCGTTCTTTTTCGCCTCGGCCAATTCTTTTCCGTCTCCTTTCTCGAGTTGCTTGACGAGATTGTTCGCCGCGTCGCGCTCTTTTTGCTTGGCCTGGATGCGATTATTTTTCGCCACCTTGGCGACTTGGGCGGCGGGCATGATCGCATTCACCTCTTTCTTCACCGCTTCGTAAGCTTCCTTTTCGCCCTGTATCCGCTTGCGGGCTTCCTCCAGTTTGCGGACCTGTTCGGCCTCTCGTTGTTTCAACTGCTCGTTTGCCGCGTCCCGTTGACGTTGCTTCTGCTGGACAACCAGGTCCTGGGCCTTTTTAGCCGTCTCTGCCCGGGGGAGGATATTATCGGCCTCTTTTTGGCTGGCCGCGAGGGCGTCTTTTGCCTGTTGAGCCTGTTGGCGAACGTCCTCCAGGTCGGCAGCTTGTTCGACTTCCTTCCGGGTCACCCGTTCCTTTGCTGCATGGAGTTCCTGTTCCTTCCGTTTAACAAGGGTGTCCTTGGCCTTCTTGTCTTCCCGGGCCTTCGTCAGCAGGCCTTCGGCTTCCTGCTTAGCCTTCTCCCAGGCCCCTTTCGTTGACTGCGTGAACTTGCGAGCCTCCTCAAGCAAACGCGTCTGTTCAATTTCCATCTGTTTCATCGACTCATGGGCTGCGTCCATGGCGAGTTTTTTCTGTTGGGCGACCCGGTCCTTGGCTTTCTTCTCCTCCTCGGCTTTTGGAAGGATGGTCGCGACTTCTTTTTGCAGTTGATCAACTGCATCACCAGCGGTCTTGACGACCTGCTTCTGTTCCTCGATCTGCTTCAGTTCCTCGGCTTCACGTTGCTTAACCAGGGCGTCTGCTGTTTCCTTCGCCTGCTTCTTCTCCGCCTCTACCTTTTCCTTGTCTTCCTTTTCTTTAGCCACCTTTGGAAGGGCCTCTTCAGCTTCCTTGTTCTTCTTGGTGACTTCCTGGAGCTTTTTTTCGGCCTCTTTCTGTCTGGTTTCGAAATGCGCTTTGCGTTTCTGGGCGACCTTGTGCTCGCGCTCGCGTAGTTCCTGGTCCCATGCCAGGCTGATATTCCCCTTCAAGTCCTTAACCAGTTGTCCATTATCGGTTCGCCAGAGCCTGGCAGGACGATCCGCGTGGGTGGTGCATAACAGGGCGCCGTCTGGGCTCACGGCAAGCTCAATGAGTGGTGCGCCCACATTGATGGTGCGAAGTTGCTTTGCGCCCTCAATGGTCCAGTGTTTTACCTGGCCCGAGGCGTCTGCCGCGAAGAACTGTTTGCGGTCGCCGGGATGGCGGGTCAGGTGGGTTACGGTCTCGCCATGGCCTGAGAGGGTGACGGGCGTATTCGTGGACATCAACTCGTAGACCTTGATTTCCTTGAACGGTCCACTGAGCACGAGTTGCTGGTCTGCGTTAATCAGCAGGGCGTCGCTGATGGGAAAGCCGGGCTCCAGTTTCCATATCTCATCCAGGGTGTCGCGTTCGAGGATGCGGGCGGTCTGGTCCTCGGAAGCTGTCATCAGGCGTGTTTTATCAGCCAGTAATTGCATGGCGCTGATCCGGCCCTGGTGGATTTGTTTCGGGTGCAGTTTCGCCTGGCCATCGATCTGCCAGTGCGCGACATGGCCGCTGGCATCGCCTAGCAGGATCCAGGTGCCATCCGGGCTGGTTGTGCACGCTGTCACCTGCTCGGGCATCGTGATGTGGAGGTCGACAGAACCCCTGTCGGTCTCCCAGAACCGGACTTCCCGGTAGCCCGCGGTTGCAAGTATATGGTCGCGACTAAAGGTGACCGCCTGGACGAGATCACGGTGAGCTTTACTGAGAAGGGCTTCCCGTGTGCCGGTCTGCAGGTTGTAAATATACACGTCATTTCCGCGCCCACAGGCCGCGTAGCGTCCAACCCGATCCAGGGTCACGGTGAGTACCGGGTGAATGCTCGATGCGACCGGGCGCCATGCCAGTGGCCGGTTGATCTGGGAGGGTGCAAGGCCCGTGGCACCCTGGTCAATCCACTCCTTCAGCAGGCCCAGTTCCTCGGGCGTGAGATGTCGTGCATTGGCCTTGTTCTTGGGTGGCGGCATGTGCATGTCGGGGTCTTCATCCCGGTGGGAAGCCGCTATAAACAAAAAACTCTCTTCGCCCTTTCCGGGCAGGAGTACCGGGCCGTTTTCCGAGCCCTTGTGCATGAGCTGGGGCGTTTGCATATTTAGCCCGCCCTTGGCCTTGGTATTGTTGTGGCAGGGCAGGCAGTTCTTGTTGAGGGAGGGAAAAATATCCCTGGCATAGTCCAGGGGCTCGCTGCGCTTGACCTCCGCGACAGGCAGACCGTCGGCGGCAAGGAACGTGGACATGACGAGCAGGACCGCAGGTATACGGATACACGTCATGGGGCTTTGCCTTCCTGTGGGCGGGCCGCAACGATCAAGGTGATTGCTTGCTTCTCGTCAAAGGCTTGATTGTTGAACGTGTACTTGGCCTGCAGTTCGCAGGCGTGTGTTCCGGTGGGCAGCTCCTTTGTCGGCTCGAGGACAATCCGGCCCTCGACCTCTTCTTTGTTTACCGTGACCTGGGTGATTTTGAGCCCGGCAAGCCCTTTGGGGGGCAGGAAGCTGAGTTCAACCTTATCCGCGAAGCCAAATTTCTTCTCAAGCCGGACCAGGATCTCCGATTTTTCCTCCCCGCTGCATTTGATCTCCGAGCTGGCGGGTGTGGTGGTCAGGGGCGAGGCGGCAATATGGATCGTAATGGGGGTCGAGAATTCTGCAAACTTGATGTCCCGCGGCTTGGTTTCCGCTGCGGTATTTTTGGCCGCCTTGACCGCCGCAGCCTGCAAGGGCTTGAGCCTGTCCAGCTGGGTCTTTTGGTCCTGTTCCGCCTGCTGGGCGTCCTTGAGTTTCTGTTCAGCCTCTGCCAGCAAATGCCTCGCGTCATCACCCTCCTTTTTCTCCTGTTGAATGGTTTTTTTGACCTGTGCCAGGCCCTTGTCGGCCCCACCTTTTAACTGCTGGGCATTTTTGTATCTCTCCTCTGCCTGCTTAACATATTCGTCATATTTTGTTTTTCGTTCTTCCGCCTCGGCATTGAATCGGGGATCGGGGGTATAGCTGAAGGTTCCGTCGGCACGCAGTACGACGTGGTAGGTTCCGGGTTGTAATCCCGGGCAGGTTTTCTGTCCCAGGTCCCAGGTCAGTTTCCCCTCCTTCTTGTTTTTTTCAATGTTGGTGGAGGGGGGAGTCTTTATCTTGGGAAGCCCCAGCCCCTTGACCGACACCTTGTCCTTAATCTTTTGTGTCGTTTCGTATTTTATGGGCAGTTCGAATTTCGCGGCTATGCAGGTTTTCCAGATTTGATCGTTGGACGCCTTGATGGTCAGGGCGGCTTGGCCCCGCTCGTCCAGACCCAGGCTCATGCCGGGTCGAAGGCGCTTCTGGTGGTACAGGTCCTTAATATTGTCGACCGGCCAGACACTGGCCATCCCAAGCGCCTCGTGCCGGAGTTCCTGCTTGGCCTGCTGGGCCTTGCCGAAGATTTGAAAAGCACCCGCCCAGGGTTTTGCCTCCGGCTTGGCGGCGATGATGAGCAGTCCCTTGTTGCTGCCCCTGGGGATGGTGCAGGGATGGGCAAGAAAGTCCTCGGGCAGGCCCTGGGTCTCGATCTGAATGGCGCCATCGAAGCCGTCGCATCGTTCGGCCTCGATCGTAAAGCACATCCGGCCAGCGCCAACGATGCTTGTGCCGGAGAGGGCAATTTTCTTGGGGTCGGCGAGCGGGGGCGTATAGTGGGCAAGCAGGTTGAAATCCGCTTGTGATTTCCGGAGAACAAG
>JAPYUI010000134.1:4206-6140 GCA_029936175.1 Kiritimatiellia bacterium | reverse complement strand
GGCAGGTTCATGCGGTGGGAAAAGACCTCTATGAGGACCTCCGCCCCTTTTTTCGCGGTAAAGGAGTAATCGTCAAAGTCTCCGGCGCGGTCGAAGCGCCCGGCTATTTCCCCGGGGAAATGCATGGGCTGAACCCGGTCGGATTGTTCTTCGGCCACGGTGATTGCCGCTGTGGCAAGGGGGATCCAGAAGGGTTCCGCATTCTTGTAGTAATAAAGGAACCCGTGGTTATTCATTTCAGCGGGTTGCCGGTACAGGCCGCGGGTCTCTGCCTGGCGCGGTGCTTGAATTTCGACGCTAACCTGTTCGCCGGGCAGGTTGGCCCCAAGCAGGGTAACCGTGCGCTTTTTCCCGGGCAGCAAGGCGGGCGGGATCGCCGCACGAATGGATGGCCGGGTACTGACCTTCAAGCGGTAGATGTGTTCGCTGCCTCCCGTGAAAGCGAAGTCGTGCACGGTTGCGAGGTAGTCACCATCTGCCGGAATGGTATGGTAAATAACCGGGTCCCGATAGGTCGTGTCCCGGGCTGAGGCCAACTCCCGGCCACGTGCATTCAGGAGTTTCATGCTGGCATCAGAGCGCGAATCGATCCGCTCAGCCATGAGGTCGAGCACAACGATTTGGCCTTTCTTTGCCGGGAATGAATAGGCATCGATTTTGCGATCTTTGAATCGTCCGTTGATAACCGAATCCATCTCGATCCGCTGGGGCTTCTCCAGGCTGTTCTCCTGTTGTTCGATTTCGTTCAGCGTGGAGACTTCAAACAGGCGGGGGTTGGATAATCCCGTGGCGGAGAACACCTGCGCATTGTAGATGCCGGGGGGGACGTCACCGATCTTTACCCGCAGGCGCCCGGGGACGGGTTCAGGTGGTAGATCCAGCGGATGGGGTTCCGTGACGAGTTCGGCCTTCAAGTCGGGGTGGTCGAAGACCATGCCGCGTAGGGGATCCAGTTGTTTGCCGGCCAACTGGATTTCCACGGTGCTGTTTCGGTGGCCACCCGCCGGGTAGATGGTGTCCAGTACCGGGCCCGGGAATTGGGCCGCTGCCGTGCCGACCAGGAGGGTGTAGAGGATGATGCATTTATTCATCAGGGGTGGGGGCCGTGTATACATTCAGGTCGATGCGGGAGCGAACGGATCGCCATCGGTACGTGGAACCCCGGCTCATAATGGGTTTCAGCTTCAATGGTTGAACAGGAATTCTTTGGTGTTAATCAAGGCCCAGACAATGTCCTGATATGCATCGCGTTTTGCGTCACCTTCTTTCCCCGTCAGGTAGTTGACCGAAGCCTCGATTTCACCTGCAACGGGCTCGCGGGAAAGGGCCCGTGCATAGAGGTCGTAGATCTTGTCCGTGTCGCTCACGTCTTTCTGCCCGGCCAGCCTGCTCGACGTTCCGTCACGGGCGGCAATTTTATCCTGGATGCTTTTGGCGTTCAGCAGGTGGAGGGTTTGTGCCAGGTTGGCTTCGGAACTCCGCTCGCATTCGCAGGCCGAGTCCATCTCCGGTCGCCCAAAGACCTCGAGGAAGAAGCTCTGGCCGTTGAAGCTGTCGTCCGGGAGTTGGACCGCATTGGCATGGCTGGGTTGCTCCTTGAAGGGGGTCTTGTGTCCGGTCAGTTCATCGATCGCGTCGAGCAGCACTTCCGCATGTAGCCGCTTGGGGTAGTAGCGTGAGTAGTTTTGCTTGTCGCGGACGTTGAAATCGTTGGGCAGGGAAGTCAACTGGTAGGTCCGTGAGCGGGTGATCGTGCGACAGAGCTGTTTCAAATCGTAGCCGCTCTTCACGAATTCCTGCGCAAGGCGATCCAGGAGTTGAGGGTGAGTCGGCGGATTCGTCACGCGCATGTCATCTTCCGGTTCCACCAGTCCACGGCCCATGAAGTGTTTCCAGTAGCGATTCACCACCATGCGGGCAAAAAAGGGATTGTC
>JAPYUI010000134.1:0-4106 GCA_029936175.1 Kiritimatiellia bacterium | reverse complement strand
GCCGTATCCTGCAGTTGCTCTTTACTGGTTTTCAGTTGGCGGTACCAGGCGACGGGCGGGGTCTTGCCCATGTCGCCCGAGGCGGTAACCAACTCACGCATGAATTGGTCGTAGGGCTTATTGGTGTAGAAGCTCTCGCGAATCCAGGCATGGAAGGTGAAGGTGCCGCGGATGTAATTCGGCTTGGTGCGTTTATTGCGAAGGATGGCGTTCCACTTGTTGGCAAAATAGTCCGCGTAAGCACCATCCTCAAGCAGGCCGTCTATCAGTTTGGCCCGCTTGTCGGTGCCACCCCCGTTCAGGAAGGCCTGGCTTTCTTCCGGGGTAGGGATGCGTCCCGCGAGGTCGATGGTTACCCGTCGGATGAAGGTCGCATCATCGCAATCGGGGGAAGGCGGAAGGCCCAGAAGTTTGAGCCGGTCCATGATGTACTCATCGATGAAGTTATTAGGCGTGGGGGTGTCCTGGATTGCCGCCCCGAGGGGAATAATACTCTGGAAGACGTCGACGAACTCCTGGAACCGGACCATGACGGCGCTTGTCCCGGAGTCCTTTCCGATGGTCACGCGTCCATCGTGGTCAACTTCGGCCCGATCCTTGTCGTTGCTTTCGTACTCGGAGATGCGTGTGATATCACGGGTCGTTTCGTTGTCAAAATGCGCGGTCACCACGAGTTGTTGATGCGACTGCGGTTGCATGATACGTTCCCGGGGATAGACTGAGATATGCGTGATCTTCGCGGCTTCTTCGTTCGCGTAGGGCATTCCCTGGCGCATCCACTCGACGATCATCCGGTAGGTGTAGCCATCCTGGTCGATGCGTATCCCTCCCTTGTGCGGCATTTCGCCGCTCGCCTTCTTCAGCAGGAGGCTGTGTTCTGGTGCCGCGGGAAACAGGCGACGCATGCGCGATTCCTTTACCAGGTGGTCGTAGTCTTCCGCGGCCTCGTAGCCGAAGAGGGAAAGGCGAAAGCCTTTCTGTCCACCCGATTTTCCGTGGCACCCGCCACTGTTGCAACCGTACTTCGTAAACAGCGGTACAATCTCGGAGGGAAAATGGATTTCTGGAATGCCTTCCATTTGTTCAACCGTTAACTCCGTGTGCGATTCCAGGTTGCCCGGCCCCTTCGCAATGACGCGTGCTTTCCCGTTGGCCAGCGGCGTCACGAATCCATGGGCGTTGACCGCCAGGATGCCGGAAGGTTCCACGGTGTACGTGACCTCCGATCCGATATCGCGTTCGGGGGCGTTATCCGCGATGCCGGTGACGATCAATTGTTGACCGGCTTCCGGGCCCTTCAAGGGTGGGGCCTGTTGAGGGTAGATTTCAATTCGTTGCCAGGCCGCCCGGGTAGGGGAGGCTGCGAGGAGGCAACAGGCGAGGCAACAATAGAAATGCGAGTAAAAGTTATTCATGGGCATATCGGCATGTTGGGTTATATCAATTCGTGAATGGGGTCATACTTCTCATCGACGAGGAATTGCGGTCGACCACTTAGGTCCGGCAGGGTCGCGGTCTTCACATCGATGCCAAGGGTATGGTACAGGGTGGCGAACACTTCCTGAAAGTGCACCGGTCGGTGCGACGCTTCACCACCGATTTTGTCGGTCGCACCGATGACCTGGCCGGTGTTCATGCCGCCGCCCGCGAGCAGTGCACAGGAGACATTCGGCCAGTGATCGCGGCCGCCCTTGGCATTGATTTTGGGGGTGCGGCCAAACTCACCCCACACGATGACGGTCACATCCTTATCCATGCCCCGTTCGTGGAGATCCTCCACCAGTGCACTGACCCCCTGGTCAAGCATGGGGAAGTCCTCCCTTGCCCGTTTGAAATTATCACTGTGCCAGTCCCATCGGCTGAAACCCAGGGTAACGCAACGCACCCCGGCTTCGACCAGGCGGCGCGCCATGAGAAATTGATCGAGGAGTTTCGGTCCGCCATCGGCCTGGAGCTTGGCAGAACCGCGACCATAGCGATCTCGCACCCTGACATCCTCGGCACCCAGGTCGAGGGCCTTGGCCAGTTGACTTGAGGTCAGGACGCCGAAGGCTTCCCGGGTAAACTTATCCATGCCCTCGATCGACCCCGAGTGGTCGGCGGTGCGGCGAAAATTGTCGAAACTGGTTAGCAGGCCGCGGCGATCATGCAGGCGCTCAAGGGTGATGTCCTGCAGCACGAGGTCGTCCTTGCCCCGGCCGTTGGGTTTAAACGGGGCGTGTGCCGGTCCGAGAAAACCCGGGTCACCGTTGTCGCTCCATTCGATGTGCCCCATTTTCGGCGAGAGCCCGACAAAGGCGGGGATGCCGGATTGGGCCGGACCTTCGAGCCTGGAAAGGGCCGAGCCGAGGCTGGGCCATCCGCCCGGGGGCATGTTGCGCTTCGATCGACCGGTCACGCATTGAAAGGCGTCGTGGGAGCCCGTGGCGCCGACCACGGACCGGATGATGGCCAGCTTGTCCATCTGCCGGGCCATGAGGGGGAACAGTTCACCGATATGTATGCCGGGAACATTCGTTGCGATCGGCTTGAATTCCCCACGGATCTCCTTGGGCGCATCCATCTTCAGGTCGAACATGTCCTGGTGGGGTGGACCGCCCGGAAGAAAGATCATGATGATCGATTTACGGGAGCCGCCGGTGGAATGGTCCTTCGCCGGTGCAATCCCGGTTTCGGCCCGCAGCAATTCCGGCAAGGCCAGACCGCCGAGACCGAGGCCACCGATCCGCAGAAAATTCCTGCGGGAAACCCCGTCGCAGAAAGACTTTTCGTGCTGGCTCAATATGGTAAGCATAGCTTATCGAGATCCTGCTCTATTATACGCTTTTGTCCCGGCATATTTGCTCGAATCCGAACGATTTATACATTTATCTTTGCTCTTCTTAGCAGCTCCACTTGGCTGATATGAATGGGAATCGATGAGGATTTTACGTCGTTTGAAAACAAATCACTGGATTTGGGCTGGATACGCCTTCCTCTTTGCAATCTTGTTGCTCTGGCAGCTGCGAATTTTAAGCTACGTTTCCGCGCAGGACCCCTCCCAAATTTATATCCCAATGGCCTTGGACCTGGTCGAGACAGATTGGAGTGGGGATACATTTAGGACTATTTCCCAGCGCATTTCTCCCGGCTGGCCGCTGATCCTGAGTGGGTGTATCAAGCTGTTCGGGCGCTATTCGCCCTATTGGATCAACCTTTTCTTCTGCTTCGGGTTTTTCTGGATGCTGGGTGCCTTGTTGCGTCGGTCCCTGGAAACCCACTTGGATGTCTTTGTCATTTTGTTTGTGGTCCTGTTGCTATGCCTGGGCGGTACGCAGCTCAACCCGCATTACCTCCTCTATGCCTTTCGTGATTTGCCAACGATGTTTTTCCTCCTGGCCGCGCTATATCTGCTGGCCAGGGGGAAGGGATGGGGATCCTTCCTCGGAGCCGGTCTCTGCTGGGTCGTGGGGATTGCCTTGAAAGAAATCGCCCTGGCCGCCCTTCCGGTGTTCATCTGGTACGGTACTCGATATCGCCGCTCGGCCATGGGGTGGTTTTTTCTTCCACTCCTCATCGCGCTGCTGGCCTGGCTTATGCTGAGCCCGGAGGGTGTCGACTCGACCCAAGCCCGGAGGGTCATCCTATCACTAGGCGATTCCGTCGGGCAGAAAGGTGTGGCGATTATCGGCATGCTCCTCGCCTTTTCGCAATATATCTTCTTCATTGGGTGGCTCCTTGTTGTGCCCGGCTGCTTGTCCGCCCGGCGCAAGCCGGAGTTCATGGCCCTCCTGGGCATCGCGCTATGTACCGGGCTGATGTACGTTGCGGGGGTTCCACGTTACCCCATCCATAATCGTTATTTCCTCTCCGTGTTTGTGTGGTGTGGCCCCCTGCTGGGCCTGGGCCTGGTCGTCCTGTTGAAGAAGGTCAGGCCTTCCTGGCGCATACGTGAAGGGGTAATCGGGCTCTGTGTCCTTGTCCTGGTGTATCAATCATTCCGCGCCGGGGCATGGGATACACCCGTCCCCCGGTCGGAAATTATCGCCCTGCGTAAATCCATTAAGCCCCACGTCCCGAAAGACGCCTGGATCGTTATCAACCCGGCGTACCGCATGGCCGCAGGT
>JAPYUI010000133.1 GCA_029936175.1 Kiritimatiellia bacterium | reverse complement strand
GGGATCCCGATTCGCCCGAGCATCGACGGGATCAGTTTTCGCCCGGTGCTGGAAGGCGCGGCGACGAGCGCCCGGGATGTTGTTTACGGGACCTATTCCGGGGGCACGAAGCCGGGCATGCGCAGCGTAAAGACCGGGCGCTGGAAGCTGGTGAAGTTTGACGTCGACAGCAACCGGGTACAGGAGACGCAACTCTTCGACCTCGAGCAGAATCCATACGAGTTCCTGGCGGAGCATAAAGACCCGGCGACCGCGGCCCTGCTGGGCCTCGCGACGAATCCGAACCAGGTTGACCTCGCCGATCATCCCGCCTACGCGCTTGTCCGGCAGGCCCTGGAGGAAGAGATGATGGAGCAGCGCAAGCTGCACGAGGATCCGTACCAGGTGCTGGGGGATCGCACCCTGCTGCGTTTTGAGAACGATTTACTGGATCGCATGCCCTGGGGAAATCACGCGACGGCGATGAACGGCGCCCCGGTGTTCACGACAGAGGTCTTTCACGACCGCGATTACGTCGTGGGCGGGGCGAACGACTTTGCCCTTGATCTCGAGCAGACAGCGGCCCGATACCTTGTGCTCGCCGACAGCCGGGAGCTGGATTTTGGAACCGAGCCCTTCACGGTTGAAGCCTGGGTGAAGCTGGAGACCCTTCCGGCGGGTGCCCTGCCGGAGAGCACCCTGCCCGTGGTGATGAAAAAGGTGATCCCCTCGGTGGATGCGGACCTGGACTATCTCTTCCTCGCGGGTGCCGGTATCTACGGTGGCGCCGCACATTACGACAAGCTCGCGGTGCACCTGGGTTCCGGTATCGTGGTCTCGTCCCTGGGGATCCCGGACACGAACTGGCATTCTATCAGCCTGGCCGTCGACCCGGCGAGCGACGTGGTCCGCTTCACCCTCGATGAGCAGGTGGACACGCAGGCATCCACCCTGAACGGGACGCCGAATGCCGGGCCCCTGGTCGTGGGTGCCCACCTTAACAGCTCCGGGGTGGTCGACTATGCCTTTGATGGCCTACTCGATGAGTTGAGCATCACCGCGGGTTTTCTCTCGCTGGACGAGCTGCAGCCCTTGTCCGAGGTTCCCGGCCTGCCGGAAGCGGCGATCATCGATCCGTCCAGCCTTTCCTTCTCGAGTGCGGGTCTCACGTTCCATTCGCGCCCGGACCAGTTGTACGAGTTGCAGGAAACCCACCGCCTGGCCCCGCCTGACTGGCACGCGGTCCAGTCCTATATCGGGGGGTATCCAGGTGCCGGGCAGACCCTGATCGATTTCAATCCCCCGGGGGAGCGCCGGGGGTATTACCGGGTCAAGGCGACCGGCCCGATCCGGCCTTAAGGGTCCTATTCCCTGCCGCCGAGGCGCCGCTTGATCGCACCCGGCACTTGCTGGGCGACCCGTCGCCAGCGCGGCATCCGGTAGGCCAGGGACCCGCGTTTAAGCGTTCCCGGAAGGTTTTCCGCGCGGATGTCCTCCAGCAGGCTCGTGCGATCCAGCCAGTCCTGCTGGACGAAGAATGAGTAGTGCAGCAGCACGGTATTCCGCACGAGTACGTTGTATTTCCCCTGGTCGACCACCCACTGGCACCAGGCGGGTTCCTCGTCGTCGGGAATGCCGCCGAGTTCCTGCCAGTGGCGGTAGTCGTATACCAGGTTGTTGATGCTGAAGCGGTGGGCAAAGGTTTCCCAGGGGGACTCGCCGGTGGTCGCGAGCATCTCGCCGACGCGCTGGTTTGCCTCGTCGATGTTGAGGAACTCACGCGTGAGCCACTCGGCGATTTGCGGGTATTTCCAGACCGGTCCATCGACCCGGGTGGTGCATTCCTGGTCGAAGCGTTTTTTGTATTCCGCCTCGAGTTCCGGGAAGGCCTTCATGAGGTAGTGGCTGCCCGTGCTGTTGTTGACCACGACCGGGCTGAGCAAGCCCAGTCGGGGATCATCTTTCCACTCCGCGTAGGCGGCGCTCATGCGGTCGACCCAACCCTCGGGCATGTACACGTCCTCGTCCACCTTGAAATAAAGGCTGTCGGGATAGCGCTTTACGCATTCGTTCTGCAGGTTGGCGACGAAGGGACCCTTTCCGCGGGGACCGGCGATGGTGTCCCAGGAAATGTCCGGGTGAGCGGACATCAGGTCCTCGACGTACTGCTTATGCTTGCCCACCACGCCGTTGAGCAGGAGAACCACCTTGTCGAACCGGGCCAGCTCGCCGCGGTCCAGGAGCAATTCCATGGTAAGTTGGAAACAGTCCAGCCGGTGGCTGGTGAGGATCATGAATACGCGTTGCATAACGTTTAGTCCAGTTGCTGTTGTTCCACCCACTCAGCCGCGGCCGTGAAGGCGTTCGTTTTTCGTTCATCGATCTGTTCATGGAAGTCCGGGTCGCCCCGCATACCCACGGCGGCCTCGACCGTCTTGAGGGCTCCTTTGCCGAGGTTTCCGGCTGCGCCGCCGACCACGCCGCCCGTGTATTCCACCGTCTTGACGGCGGTTCCCGCGACATCACCGACGGCGTGGATGACGTCGCCATGGGCCAGTTTTTTCAACCCCCCGAGCAGGCCCTTGCCGACCTTTCCGACCGCGGTACCGGCCCCTTCAACCGCCTCCTTCGCCGTGTCGCGGACGGTGTCGGCGACCTGGCCTGCGGCCGCTCCGATGTTCTGCAGGGGGGCCATGATCGGGCCGCTGAGCATCTTGAACGCGAGGAAGATCACGGAGCTCTTGTCGTATTCAATCACCGGGGTTTCATGCGCCAGGTCCACCCGGACAGCCAGGTCCTGGGTGGATCCCGTATCCATCGTCGTGGCCACGGTGCAATCAATGAGGGAGTCCTGTGCCCGGGCCTGGAAGTGCAGGTCCAGGGCTTTCCCGCCGAGTACGCCCGCGATGGGCTTGATGGCGGTAATCCCCTTGAGTGTCGCGAGTTCAAGGCCGATGAGCTGCAGCGCAAGGGCTGCGTCCGGGATGCCCGATCCGATGGGCCTGGTTTTCCCGAAGATCCCCAGTTGTGCCGTGGGATGGCCGGGCTGGAGAATCCCCGCCGTGATCGCGATGTCGGCGACCTGTTGGCTCGCGCGGTTTATGTTGAGCTGGTCAACCCGGGCGGAGATGTTTGTCAGGGCCAGGGAAAAGCCCTGGTCCCCCAGGCTGTGGTCGAGGAAGTTCAGGTGGAGCTTCCCGATTCGCAGTTCCTCGATCAGGATGGCCTTCGGTTCTGCGGCCTCCTTGGCTTCGGCCTCGGAGTCCCTGGCCAGGGATTGCACATTCATGATGCCGTCCTTGTTCCGGACCAGGTTGATGGTCGCGCCGTCAAGCTGGATGGTCTTGACCCGCAAGGTCTCGCCTATGAGCGAGCGAACGCGTACGGCCGCGTGCAGGCGGTCCACGTGGAGGAGGGGTTTATCGCCAAAACCTTCGGGCTGGTCGAGGGTAAAGTCGTTGAGGGTGGTCGAACCCTTGAGCAGGGCGAGCGCGATGCCGCCCAGGGAGCCCTGGGCGTTCAGCTTATTCGGGATTTGCTTGGCGGTTTGATTCACGATGATGCCGGGGAGCATGATTCGAAGGACGGCGAGGGCGATGAACAGTATGGTGAGCGTGATTCCGGTTCCTTTCAGGGCTTTTTTTGCTTTGCTCATCGAGGAGGGCAACAGTTGCGATTGGCGGGGAGGCTTACAAGTCTGGACTGTGGATTTCTGGTATGCAAGTCCATCCACCCTGCGGGCTACAACGCGTACAGTGCATTCAAGCGCTCGTGCAGGTGGCCGTTGGTACAGAGATAGGCATGCTGGTTTGGGCTCATTTCCGGAAAGCGGGTGATGCGTGCACCCGCGCGTTCAGCGATGAGGCCGGCGGCGGCAAAGTCCCAGAGGTAGATCCCCATGTCGACATAGGCATCGGCGCGACCTGCGGCGACGGAGCAGATATCGATGGCGGCGGCACCGAGCAGGCGGGCGATGCGGCAGGAGTTGATCAGCGTGTGAAAGATGCGTGTGTCGAATTCGGCGGATGCCTCGGGCTTGCCCGGGCCGAAGAGGGTGGTGGCCTCGTGCAGGTCCGCGGTTGCTGAAATACGGATGGGCGCGTCGTTGCACAGGGCCGGCCCGTTCCTGGTCGCGCTGAAGCACTCGTCATAGGTTGGGCAATACACACAGCCGGCGATGATCTCGTCCCGGTATTGAACCGCGACCGATGTACACCAGTGTTGCATGCCGCGCGCATAGTTCAGGGTCCCGTCGATCGGATCGATGATCCAGGTGTAGGGTGAATCCTGGTCGGTCCGGTTCTCCTCACCGAGGATCGCATGGCCGGGAAAGTGGCCTGAGACCACGCCTTCGGCAACCTGTTGGGTCTCCACGTCCATTTGTAACTTGATGTCGTGGGCGGAAGATCCCTTGATTTCCGTTCGCCGGTGCCAGTTGGCCAGGGCAAAGGTTCCGGCCTTGCGCGCCGCGGCGAGGGCACTCTCGAGGAGTTCGTTCTGGGGGATTTCCATATTTGTAATTTCGGACAGAGAGCCTAAGCATAGGGCGATGACCCTGATCGAGCAAATACGGGCACTTTCCGGGGTGGAGGTGCAGGAGCAGGTTTCCTTGAGCAGATTGGGAACCTTCCAGTTGGGCGGGCCGTGTGCCGCGCTGCTGGATTGTCGTGAGCCCGGACCCTTGAGCCAGGTCGTCTACCTGCTCGCGATGCGGGGGGACCCGTATGTGCTCATCGGCGGTGGTTCGAACCTGTTGTTTTCCGACCAAGGGTACGCGGGCTGGGTCGTCCGATATTATTCACCGGATCCCTGCATCGAGCAGGAGGGTCCACGCCTGGTGGTGACGGGCAGCACGGTCCTGGATGACCTGGCCGCCTACGCTGCGGAGGCCGGACTGGCCGGGGTCAACTGCTGCACCGGTATTCCCGGTACCGTCGGTGGCGCGGTCGTTGGAAATGCGGGTGCCTGGGGGCAGCAAATTGGTGACGTGGTCGAGTCGGTGGAGCTGCTCGATCCCTCCGGTGGCGTGTACACGGCGCGGGCGGAGGACTTGGCTTTTCGCTACCGGCACAGCCGACTCAGGGAAGGTGACGAGATCGTCTTGTGCGCAAGCCTGAAACTCCATGCCGGTGATCCGGATGCCCTGCAGGCGGAGCGCGGGGAAATCCTGGCGACCCGCGCTGAAAAGCACCCGGACCTGGCGATCGACCCCTGCATCGGCAGTTTCTTCAGGAACATCGAGCCGAGTTCCGATGCCGCCCGCCGGCAGGCCGCCGGGTATTTTCTCGAGCAGGTGGGTGCCAAGACCTTTAAGGTCGGCGGGGCGCAGGTTTTTGAAAAGCATGCCAATATCATCGTGAAGCGCGAAGGCTGCCGGGCGCAGGATGTGCACGATCTCTCGCTGCAGATGCAGGCCGCCGCGCAGGATCAACTCGACCTGGCGCTTGTCCGCGAGGTTCGCTTCCTCGGGGCCTTTGACGGGGCGGATTCGCACAAAGGGTTCTTTTAAAACTCGGGGGCCTCTTGTAAGCAGGAGGTTTTCACGCATGACGCACGGCGGCCTATGACGGAACACCACTACCTTCCTGTACGAGAGATTCGTTGGTTTGGCGCGGGCATCTACGAGCTGCGACTGGATCGCCGGGGCCTCGCATTCACCCCGGGCGATTGCTTCGCGCTCTTCGCGGGAGACCAGCAGGCCTCCCGCCCGTACAGTGTGGCCTCGGGGGTCGCGGATGATTTCCTGGCCTTTATTATCCGGCGCATGCCGGGGGGGGAGGTGAGCGATTACCTGGCGGGCTTGAAGCCGGGCGACCAGGTGAAAGTGAGCCCGCCCTTCGGGTGGTTTCGTCCGGGGAATGCGGCTCCCGGGATGCCCTTTGTATTTGTCGCCACCGGGACCGGCATTTCGCCCTTCATGTGTCATTTCCGGAGTCGGCCGGAACAGCCCCCGGATGCATTGTTGTATGGGGTACGCGAAGCCGTGGACGCGGTGGAGCTGGACTGGTTGCAGCGCCAGTGCCCGGTGAAGCTGGCGGTCTCGCGTGAGCGGGATAACGGGTACCATCACGGCCGGGTGACCGACCTCCTGCCGGGCCTGGATCTGCGTGCGGAGAGCCAGTATTTTCTTTGCGGCCTGGATGCGATGATTGACGAGGTGACCGTGTGGCTGGAGCGGCAGGGGGTCGAGTTGTCGCGGATTCATCGCGAGTGTTTCTTCAACGCAGATTTTGACTAGGCGGAAGCGGTATATGGAGCATCAACACCACTTGGACCGGGACGACTGGTTGTTCACCGAGGCGGGTCAGTCGCGGGGCTATATCGACGCCAACCCGCTACGCGAGCTCTGGTTCCACACCGGGACGAACTGCAACCTGCGCTGCCCATTCTGCCTGGAGGGCTCCAAGCCGGGCGACAACCGCATCAACCCGATCCTGTTTGACGATGCCCGGCCCTTCATCGATGAAGGGCTGGAGATGGGCGTGGCGCAATTCAGCTTTACCGGTGGCGAACCTTTTGTGATCCCGGAGTTTATCAGGATTCTCGAATACGCGCTGGATCATCGGCCCTGCATGGTGCTTACGAATGCAACCGAACCCCTGTTGAACAGCCTGTCTGAGCTCTTGCCCCTGAAGGAAAAGCCGCACGCCCTGAAGTTTCGTATCAGCCTGGATTATCCTGATGCCCGGCGGCACGACCAGGGTCGCGGTCCCGGCACCTTCGAGCGTTCACTGGATTGCCTGGGACGCCTGCATACATACGGTTTTGATCTCTCGATCGCGCGACAGCGCGCGAAAGACGAGGACCGGGCCGCGGTCGATGCGGCATTTTTCCCCTTCCTCGAAGCGGTGGGTGTGCCCACCGATATCAACATCGTCAGCTTCCCGGATTTTCTCACGCCGGGGAAGACGGCGGAGGTTCCGGAGATCACCGAGCACTGCATGACCGCGTACCAGACGGCCGAGAGCCGGGCTGCGTATATGTGTTCCGACACCCGTTTCGTGTTGAAAAAGGATGGACGGATGCGGGTGTATGCCTGCACCCTGGTGGATGATGATCCCGACTACGATCTCGGGTCAAGCCTGGCCGAGAGCATGGCGGTCCGGGTGATGTTGAAGCATCACCGTTGCTTCTCCTGCTTTGCCTACGGGGCCTCCTGCAGTGAGACGTAGCCCCGCGCAGGAAGAACCGGGATGCGCGTATCCTAGGGGCAGCTCAAGGCCTGTCCGTTGTCCCCCGGGCCGATCGACAGGATAAACGGCACCGCTCGCCGCGCCCAGGCGGGGGCGTCCGGGAACCCCTCCGCCCCTTCGCCCCAGCATTTCTGCAGCATCTCGGTGTTGATGATCCCGGGATTCACCGCCACCACGGCCAATCCCTGGGGCAGTTCCTGGGACAGGGCCTGGGAGAGCCCCTCGATGGCCCACTTGGTGGCGCAGTAGGGTGCGACTTCCGCGGAGCTGGACCGGCCCCAGCCGCTGCTGAAATTGACGATGATCCCCGAGGCCCGTGCGAGCATACCGGGGAGGAAGTGCCGGATGGTGTTAGCGGTTCCGTTGATATTCACGGATGTGAGCGCATCGAATGTTGCAGCCGGAACCTCCCATAGCGGCGCGGGCGTGTTCATCAACGCAGCATTGTTCACCAGCAGGTCAGGGCAGGGGATGGCACCCGCCCAGTCAGCGACGGCCTGGTCGTCCGCGACATCCAGCACGTGCCAGTCGTGGTCCGGATGACTCGCCTGTAGTTCGGCGATGGCGGCCTTTGTTCGGCTGCAACCGCTCACGTGATGGCCCGCCTCAATAAATCCGTCAACCATCGCCCGGCCAAGGCCCTTGCTCACTCCACTGATTGCGATCTGGCGACTCATTGGCTTCTCCTGCGATTGTCCATGCTCGGTGCTTGTCCTGTATACATTTAATGTTAGATGAAAGTCAGAAATGAAAGGAATTTACACCCTTTATGGCGGCTGAGATATTGGATGGTAAGCGCATTTCACAGGAGATGCGGGACGAGTTGAAAACGGAGGTGGAAGGCTTGGCAGCGAAGGGTGTTACGCCCGGCCTGGGGGTGATCCTGGTTGGCGAGGATCCCGCCTCGCGCTCCTACGTGTCGGCCAAGGAAAAGGCCTGTGCCGACGTCGGTATTTTCTCGCTCGAGGCGAGCTTGTCGGCGGATGCCAGTCAGCAGGAGATCCTTGACCAGGTCCAAACCTACAATAACGATGAGCGAATCGACGGCATCCTGGTCCAGCTCCCCTTGCCCGATGCCTCCATTGAGGAGGACGTGTTGAATGCCGTTTTACCGGAGAAGGACGTGGATGGTTTCCACCCGGTGAACGTGGGACGGATGATGCTGGGCCTGCCGACCTTCCTTCCCTGCACCCCGCACGGGATCCTGCACATGCTCAAGCGCAGTGGTGCCGAGGTCAGCGGGGCACACGTGGTGGTCATTGGTCGCAGCAATATCGTCGGTCGCCCGATTGCGAATATGCTCAGCCAGAAAAGCGAATTCGGGAACGCCACCGTCACCCTCTGCCATACCGGGACCCGGGACATGGATGCGTTCACCCGCGAGGCGGATATCCTCATCGCTGCCGTGGGCCGACCGCACACGGTAAGTGCCGACATGGTGAAGGTCGGGGCGGTGGTCATCGACGTAGGGGTGAACCGGGTGGAAGACGCGTCCAGGAAGCGTGGATACCGCCTGGTTGGGGATGTCGACTACGACGAAGTTGCCGAGAAGGCTTCCATGATTACGCCGGTTCCCGGTGGGGTGGGGCCCATGACGATCACCATGCTGCTGGTCAATACGGTGCAGGCGGCGCGGGGACGATTGAGCTGAAGGGGACTATGCCTTGCGGGTCCTGAATCGATATTTCCTTGCGGATTTCCTGTCCATTTTCGGGCTGACCCTGCTGGTCTTCACCTTTGTCATGTACCTGGGGGGCATGATCAAGGCCATCGACCTCATGTCACAGGGCATTTCAGGCAAGATCATCCTCCAGATCTTCGCTTACCAGATCCCGTACATCCTGACCTTTACCATTCCGATGAGCACGCTCACCGCGACACTGCTCCTCTTTGGGCGCCTGTCAATCGACGGGGAAATAACCGCCTTGCGGGCCTGCGGCCTGAGCCTGAGGCAGATTGTTTCCCCGGTACTGCTGCTCGCGGTACTCCTCACCCTCGTCTGTGTGTGGATCAACTGGGAAGCCTCACCGAAGAGTCACTGGGCGCGCCGGCAGGCCCTGGTGGACATCAAGAAGATCGAGCCGCTGGAGTTGCTCGATGAAGGGCGATACGTGACGGGTTTCCCGGGCCTGGAGATCTTCGTCAAGCAGAAGAAGGGGGAAGGGTTGAAGGACGTGCATGTGCGCGAGATGAAGAATGGTATTCGCCTCCGTTCGATCCGCGCCCAGGAGGGCGACGTCAAGGTCGACAAGGAAGCGCTCGTGATGACGATCAACCTGAGGCGCGTCATGATTACGCAATACGATCCGGAGGATCCGAAGGACCTGACCAAGGCACGGACCTTCCCCTCGGAATTTTTCAACAAGGAGTTCCCCTATGGTGAAATGTTGGCGAACAAGAAGATTACCAGGAAGACCAAGGATAAGACCTTCACCGAGTTGATGGACACGATTAAGCACACCGCGAAGTATTTCCCGGTGCTGGTCGAGGAGGAACGTATTGAGGATTTGAGTCGCAAGCGCACCCAGGCGATGGTGGAGGCGAGCAAGCGTATCGCGTTTTCCATTGCGTGTTTTTCCTTCGCCTTGCTCGGAATCCCCCTGGGCATGCGTTCCCGGCGCAAGGAATCCTCTGCCGGTATCGGCGTGAGCCTGATCCTGGTCTTTACCTTTTACCTGTTCGTGGTCATCGCCAATGCCCTGACGGCCTACCCGCACCTGCTCCCCGACCTGATCGTATGGATTCCCATCATCGTATCCCAGGTCGCTGGATTCTGGATGCTCCGCCGGATTGACTGACATGAGCGACCGCCTGTTTTATCCGCGGGCTGCCGGGGAAATCCTTCGCGTGCTGGGAGGGACGGGCATGTGGTCCGGCGTGGACGGACAAGGACGCACCGGCATCCGGGTCGAGCAGGATTTCTTTGGCATTAATGTAGCGGGTTCGCCGGACGAGCGGGTGAACGAAGCCAGCCTCCTGTACCTGGAGCAACTGGGTCTCAAGCAGGTGCGTGTGGACCTCTCGTACCCGGGCCTGGGGGATTATCCCGAACGGTTTATCCACCAGCTCCTGAAAGCGGGCTACCGCGTATTTTTGCGGCTGGTGCAACCGGTCGAGGCGGCCGCAGGGATGGAGGAGGAGGAGGCGCAGTTGGCCTGGCGTGCCTTCCTCCTGCGCGTCCAGGAAGCCCTGCCGGTCGCGCAACTGGAAGCCATCGAGATCGGGAGCGTGCCCAATCGCCGGGCCTGGTCCGGCTATACCCACCGGGGCTACCTGAATGCCTGGCGCCTGGCCGCAGATGAGCTGGAGAAGACCGGCGTCGCCCTGGCCGGGCCGAATGTTTCTGATTTTGAACCCTTGCATACGATCGGGCTCCTGAAGGCCATGCAGGCCATGGGCCGGGTGCCGGACATTCATACCAACAACCTCTTCGTGGAGCGCACCCGGATTCCCGAGGCCTTCGACCACCGGGTCCTGGGTGCGCGCATGGCGGACCGGCTCAAGCTGAACCTGGTCAAGAAAGCCGGGATCTTCAAGGCCTTGTCCGACCGCTACGGTATCCCGCGCACCATGTGCACGCATACCTGCTGGAATGCCCTGCGCCTGCTGCGCTGGACCGCGGAGGTGGAACCGATGCGGGCGGATTACCTGCGCCGGTACCTTTTGCTCGCGCTGGCCAGCGGCTCGCTCGATCGCGTCTACTGGGGACCCTTGATCGGCTATCCGGATGGGCTGATCGATGACGGAACGGGTGAGGTCCAGGCGGTGGAGCGGGTGGCCTTTTACGGGTGCTCCCCGGGCGGGGTGGGGGACTTCGAGGTCCTGCCCGCGTTTGAAACCTACCGCGCATTGATTGCCGAGCTGGTCGGTGCGGAGTTGACGAAGGCCGAGGTTTCGCCCGAGGGCTGCGCCTTTGCCTTTCGCAAGCCGGACGCATCGGTGGTGGAATACAGCTGGACGAATGAATAGCCGGGGCTAGGAATCCAGCAGGTCCGGTCGGCGTTCCCGGGTGCGTTCCCGGGCCTGTTCCGCTCGCCACCGGGCGATCGCCGCGTGGTCGCCGGAGAGCAGGATCTCCGGCACCTTCATGTCCCGGAATTCTTCCGGCCGGGTGTAGTGGGGGAAATCCAGCAGGCCGCTTGAGAACGATTCGGCCTCGGTGCCGCCCTCGCCGCCCACCACCCCCGGGAGCAGGCGTACCACGGCGTCCGCCACGACCGCGGCAGGGAGTACGCCGTTGGTGAGCACGTAGTCACCGATGGATATTTCTTCATCGATGTGGAGGTCGATGATGCGCTCGTCGATGCCCTCGTAGTGGCCGCAGACCAGGACCAGGTGCGACTCGCCGGCCAGGCGTTCGGCTTCTGCCTGCTTGAAGGGGGTGCCCTGGGGCGAAAGGTAGATCACCCGGCTGCCACCCGTCTTTACCGACTCGATGGCGGCCGCGAGCGGCTCGGGTTTCATCACCATGCCGGGGCCGCCACCGTAGGGGCGGTCGTCTGCCGTGTGGTGCGGGTCAGTGGCAAATGCCCGGGGGTCGATGAGCTTAAAGCGCACCGCCTCCTGCTTGACCGCGCGGGCCATCATGCTGGCACCGAGGAAGCCTTCCAGCATTTCGGGGAAGAGGGTGAGGATATCGATATGGAGCGGCGGCTTCATGGGAAGCGGATGATAGCAGGCCTGGCCCGGAATAGCAGCGGTCTTGTCTGAAAGTGTCGTGGGGCGCGGAAAAGCGTTGGACGGGTCCTGGCCAGGAGCGGTCTTTTCGATCCAGGTAGTGGACCGGATTGCCGCTTACTCGACAATTTCGAGAACGGCTTTGCGGCCTTTTCTCGAGGAGAGGGCGCTCAGCAGGGAGCGGATGGCCCCCACGGTTTTGCCGCTTTTTCCGATGACCTTGCCCAGGTCTTCCTTATTGCACCGCAATTCGTAGATCGTCGTTTTATCGCCATTGACTTCCGTCAGCTTGATGGCTTCGGGGTGATCGACGATTTCGGAGAGGATATGCTCGAGTACCTTACGCATGATTACTCAGCTGCCGGGTTATCACCAGGCTTTTCGGAAGTTGCCGCGTCGGCACCTTCCTCAACCGGCGTTTCTTCAGCCGGTGCTTCCGGCG
>JAPYUI010000009.1:47115-57997 GCA_029936175.1 Kiritimatiellia bacterium | reverse complement strand
CTGACAGGGCCCCTTTTTCGGACAGCTGCGTGCTGAGCTTCTGGATCTCGCCCTGAAACTTTTCCTTTTCTGCGGCGACGAGCTTATACTGCTTTTCGCGTTCACCCCGGTGCCGGTCGGCCTCCTGGAGGGTCTGCTTTAATTCTACGATCTCGCCACGCAAATGCTGCGTTTCCCTGGAAACTTTATCGTGTGCGCCACTTTTTTCTTTGACCTGCTCGCGGAGCGAAGTCATTTCCTTCCGCAGGGTATCGACCTCCTGTTCGCGATCGCTGGCGGATGTTCTCGTCTGGTTGAGCTCGCTTTCCAACTCCTTGTGACGCTCGCCGGCCTGGACGAGTTTTGACTTCAAGGTCGTTGTATCCCGATGCAGGATCGCAGCTTCTTCCTGAAACTTTTCAATCGCCTCATTTTTCTCTTTGCCGGCCGATTCAAGGGATTGCCGGTCAGCCTGGAGTTTCCGCTCTGCGCCAGCCAGGCCCCGCAACATAGCTGAAAGATCCTGCACCTGCATGGCGAGCCCCTTGGCCTCTTTCCCCTTCTGTTGCAAAGCGGTCTGAGCATCCGCTAAGCATTTGCCCTGTTCAGTCGCCTCCTGGCGACGGGTTTCAAGCTCTTTGCGCTGTTCGTCCGCGGCTCGACCACGGGCCTGGAGTTGTGCAAGTTCCCCCTGCAGGCCCTGGATGGCCTCGTTTTTCTGCACGTCTAGAAGGGTGTGCTGACCCTGCAAGTCGTGGTGCGCGGCCAGGGACTGCTCCAGCTTTACCGTGACGCCCTTCACCTGCTGGCTGAGGTTCTCAATATCGCGCGATTGCTTCTGGCTCAACTGGCTGGCTTCTTTTACGTGCTGTTCGGCGGTCAAGCGCTTCTGACCGGCGGCCTCGAGACTTTTTTTGCTGACCTCTATTTCCTGCTCCAACTCGGCGACCTGCTTTTCGCTCGCCACGTGCTCGACTGCTTTCGCAGCGATGGATTTCTGTAATTCCTTCTCGCGCTGTCCCGCGGACGCCAACCGGGCATCCCGTTCACCGCTCCGGTCACCAAGTTGTTTGAGCTCTTTCTCAAGGCGAGCCTTTTCACCCCGCACATTCGCCAGGGCTTTCTGCAATTCTGTACGCTCCCGATCCAGCGCGTCGCTCTTGCTCGAAACCGAGGAGACCTCTTCGTCACGCTGACTCAGTTGACGCGCAAGCTCCTGGGTTTTGGCTTCCAACTCCTTGCTTCTCTGCTCTCCTTTACTCGCGAGGCCCTGGGCGATTTTCAGCTCTTCATCAAGATGCTTCCGCTGTTCATCCACGGTTTTCGCGTGGTTACCCGCATCACCGACCGCTTTCTCGCTCGCCTCCAGCTTGCTATGCAGCTGACTGATTTGATCATCGCGTTGCTTGAGCCGGGTCTCCGACTTGGACCGACCCTGCTCCAGCTCTTTCAATCGATCTTTCAAGGCCCGGTGAGCCGCCGCTACCTTTTCCAGCTCCTGCTCCTTTCCTTGAACCTGCAGCGTGATCTCCCGGGCGGACACGCTTGCGGTTTTACGGGCCTTTTCTTTTTCAGCGACGGTCTTCTGCAGGCTCTCGGCGTCGAGTTGGGCCTTCGACAGCTGCTTGGTCACGCCATCATATTCCTGCATCAAATCCTTGATCTGTTGCCCGATTGACGCTGAACGCGCATCAGATTTTTTCAACTGATCAACCAGCGTCTTCGACTGATCATCCCTTTCGGCGAGAGACGTGCGAAGGCTCTCCCGTTCTTTAGATACCGCAGCCAGGTCCTGGGCTAATGCGGCGGAGGATTGCTTGAGCGAAGTAAGTTCTTTTTCGGTCGTGGATTTTTGATCGCTGAGTTGCCTTTCCTCGCCCCGGGCCTTCTCCATGGCTTTACGCGCATCATCCAGCTGCCCATTCAGTTTGCCCTCTGCCTTTGACCGGCTCTCGATTTCAACCGAGAGTTGGCTGTTTTTCCCTTTCGCAGCTTTAAGCTCCCCCTGGGCTTTATGCACCTCTTCACGGGCCTGGATGCTGTCCTTCGAGTGCTTTTTCTCCGCCCGCTTGCCGCTTTCCTGCACTTCGGCCAACTGCTTGTGCAGGCCGGTAATTTCATCCTGCAGGGATTCGGCAAGGTCATTCTCCGCTGCGCTTTCCTTAATCTGCTGGTCACGCACCTTGACGGCAACGCCTAATTGCTTGATGCGATCCTCGGCATCCCGCTCAAAATCTTCTTTTTTATTCAGGGTATCCTGTAGCGCACGAATCTCTTTTTCGAGGGTGGAAATCCGCTCCGTCGCCCCGGCACTGGTGCCGCCGGAAGTGGATTCTGCCGCTTTGACCCGGTCTTCCAGTTCGCGATTGGTGTCGGTGAGTTCGCGAATCGTCTGTTCAAGAATTTCGTTGGCCAGGGCGGTGGGCGCCTTCGCTGTAGCGGATTCCGGTTCCTGCTTTCCGCCGTCCGGAGAGAGGAAGGGTATGCTGATCTTGACCTGGCAGATCGGGCAGCGGATCTTCTTTCCGCAGACGGCCTTCGGTACGGCCAATTTTTTCTGGCACGCCGGGCAGCGGAACTTTATTTTATCTGACATATCTCACCCTCATGCTTGAGCCCCCTAAATCAGTCGTTGCAAATTTGGTAAAAAGTTAACTACGGTTACCGGTTCCCACTTGTTACAGAATGTCACCAGGCCCACGCAGGACCCATACATTCGAGACGGATTGAGCGAATATGGCCCTCATGCCGTCGTCCCCGCATCAAACGGGTACATTCTGGAGCCAAATAACGGAATAGCCGGTGGATCGATTCATGTCTTATGGCTGGTAGCACGTTAGATGCCAACCAATGTAGGTGTTTGGCCTACATGCTCAGGCATTCAGGGATAAGGGGAATCCAGGACGCGACGGCGGTAAACGCGATGGAAATGGCGCCCAACGGGCAATGAAAAAACGTGCGCGACGGCCCGCGTGGATGGCTACTTGAGAAAGCGTATGGCTACCTAAGCCAAGACTGCGTGGTTCCTTTGCGGTCAGCCCAACGAAGCGACCGACCGGTCCAACTCTCGCAGGATGACCTCGAAACACGACGGACAATATCCATGTGAACAGGTCCGGATATTCCCATTGAACCTGGAAATCCATCGATCACCCTCCCGAACCTGGTGACAGACGCAACACTGTACGGTCAACGTTTCCTCGCTCATGGCTCTTTCTTGGTCGTGATGCTCATTCTTAATGATCCCTGTCGGTTAGGCCCCGATCCTAAAAAGAACTATAGTGAGCGCGTATGAAGCTGAGATGAATCCTGTATGACAAAATCGTCATACACCCGTAGTTGCCCGTTTTCCCTCCATGAAGTAGACTCAAACCCATGAATATCCTGGTGGTCGAAGATGATTTAAAAATTGCATCCTTCATCAAGAAGGGCCTTAACGAGCAGGGTTTGACCGTGGAACTCTGCCACGATGGGGATACCAGCTACGAACTCGCGAGCGAGCGAAGCTACGATGCAATCGTCATGGACATCATGCTTCCCGGGCGCGACGGGCTGAGTATTCTTCGCAACCTCCGGGAAAACGGGAACACCGTACCCGTTATCCTGCTCACCGCGCGGTCCGCGCTAAACGAACGCGTGGAAGGCTTGAATGTGGGTGCCGACGACTACCTGACCAAACCCTTTTTCATCGAGGAGTTGGTCGCACGCCTGCATGCGGTTGCCCGGCGTGCCACCGGTGACGAGCTGAGCGTGCTGCACAACGGAGATCTCACGGTCAACCTGATTACACGGGTGGTACAACGTGGAGATGAACTGGTCGAACTCACCAACCGCGAATTCAACCTGCTGGAACTGCTCATGCGCTCCCTCGGCCGGGTGTACACCCGCACCCAGATCATCGAGCACGTCTGGGGCTACGACTTCGACCCCCAGACGAACCTCGTCGACGTCTACATTCGTCGCGTACGCAAAAAACTCGGGGAAGACCAGAAGCCCCTTATCGAAACCGTTCGCGGCGTGGGGTACCGCATGCACAAGGAAGCCTGATGCGGATCTCCTTTCGATCCAAGATCGCCCTCGGGTCGGCCCTGTATTCAGGCCTCTTCCTCGGGCTCTTCGGCATCACCTTTCTCGGGATCATCCATACCCTCGGCCTGGACCGGATCGACCGGGAAATGCAAGCTCTCGGCCAGGGTGCGACAAGCCGTCAACACGGCTCACCCTACTGGGATGAATACGGTGAGACCTTTCGCGACATCATTCAACCGAGCCGGGAGGAGGACTGGAACCTGTTTGTGGGCAATGTGCGCGGCCAAACCCTCTACCAGTCAGAAGACTGGCCGGAAGCCCTTACACCAAGGGTTGAGGCATGGGTCCTTAGCCAGGCCAGGGCCGAGGAGAGTATCGATTCAGCCATCCGCGACCATGCGAGCGTGATCAACAACCAGACAACCCTTCGGCAGGAACAGCGAGACGAGTTGCTGAAAGACGTGAAGGACCTCTACGCACTTGATGTCCCGGATGCCCAAATCGAGAACCATGTGCGCCGGGCCCTGGCGCGCATGGGTGGGTCACCCACTGGCGGAGGCCCGGGGGCCTCACGAGGCGGTCGCCATGTACCGGCGATGGCGAGTCCGATTTTATCCAGCTTTAAGACCATCCGCACTGAAGATGGGGCCTGGCGCGTCGCGTTTATGGGAAACGAACTCGTCAACTTCATCGTCGCCGTCAACCTCGACCACCTGCACGCCAAGCATCGCGACTTCCGGAATAAACTCTTGTTCATCGCTCCCTTCGCGCTCTTGCTGCTCGCCATCGGTGGACGTACCATTGCCGGGCGGGCACTCCGGCCCGTTGGGGTCATCGCCGAAACCGTGAGTCATGTCAGGGCCTCTGAACTGGATCAACGGATTCCAACCTTCCAGGCTGACAAGGAATTTGAGCAACTCACGGGTATCCTCAACAGCATGCTGGAGCGACTTGAACGCGGTTTCCATCAGGCCACCCGTTTTACCGCCGACGCCGCGCATGAATTGAATTCTCCATTGGCCGTTCTCCAGGGTGAACTGGACCGAATGATTCAACAGGCACCGGAGAATTCGGAAGAACAACGCGGATACCACAACCTGCTGGAGGAGGTCCAGCGCTTGAAAGGCATCACGCACAAACTCCTGCTGCTTTCGCGCGCGGATGCCGGTCAACTGCCTCTGGACAAGCAACTCATTAACATCAGCGAGCTCGCCGGGAATACGGCAGAGGATGCCGAGGTCATCGCCGGGCCGATCAAGGTCTCCTCCGCCATTCTTCCCAATATCAAGGTCTCCGCTGATCATACCCTGATCCGCCAGGTGACCAACAACCTCCTCACTAATGCCATCAAGTACAACCGCAAAGAAAACGGCTGGATACGCATCGGGCTGAGCATGAAGAACGGCATGATCCAGTTTTCGATGACCAGCTCCGGAGAGAACCTGGATCAACTGGACACGGAAAAGATTTTTGAGCGATTCTACCGGGCGGATTCCTCCCGCAAGCGCGATGGCTTTGGCGCGGGTCTGGGCCTCAGCATCTCCCGTGAAATCGCCCGGGCACACGGGGGAGACCTGATTGTCGAGAATCTGACGGATGAGTCGGTAACCTTTGTCCTGAGCCTGCCCGAGGCGTAGACCGGGTCAAAAAGGCCCTCAAGCCGGCTTCGCCCTTTTAGGTGCCCCACAAACTTTGGCTGGAATAGCTTGTGATACGGCCGCAACCCACACATGTTTTGGATGCCATGCCATCACGTATCCTGCTTTTAATGCTTTCCGGATCGTTCCTGTTCGCGGCCGATAAACCCAACATCCTGTTCATTCTCGCGGACGACCTCGGGTATGGCGACGTCGCCTGCTACAACGAGGCGTCCAAGGTCCAGACGCCGCACCTGGACCGCCTCGCAAAGGAAGGCCTACGCTTTACCGACGCACACAGTCCTTCGACCGTATGTACCCCTTCGCGTTACGGTTTACTCACCGGCCGCATGCCCTTTCGAACCGGCTACCGGGGCGTGTTCACCGGTGTAGGGGGTCCCTGCCTGATTGAAAAGGGCCGGTTGACCCTGCCCCAGATGTTGCGCAACCAGGGCTACGCCACCGTCATGCATGGCAAATGGCACGTGGGGATGACCTTCTTCGACGCCGAGGGTAAGCCCATCCACCAGAACGGCTTAAAGGCGGTGCAGCGGGTGGATTTTCATCGGCCGATTCCTGATGCTCCAATTCATCGTGGTTTTGACCGATTCTACGGAACGGTTTGCTGTCCGACCACGGACTTTCTCTACGCCTTTGTGGAGGGGGACCGTATACCCGTGCCGCCTGCCGGCCTGCTCGATCGCAGCACGTTACCCAAACACCCTTACGCAAATGATTGCCGTGTCGGCATGGTCGCATCAAATTTTGATCACCAGGAAGTCGATGGCGTGTTTCTCCAGAAGAGTATCGATTTCCTGGAACAGCATGCAAAGGATGCTTCCGGAAAGCCCTTCTTTCTCTATCACTCGACCCAGGCGGTGCACCTTCCTTCTTTTGCAGGAAAAGACTACCGCGGCCGGACCAAGGCGGGTCCGCATGGCGATTTCATCTTCCAGTTTGATGACCACGTTGGCCAGTTGATCGCCGCCCTCAAGGCCAACGGCTTTGGCGACAATACCCTGGTGATGATCTCCAGCGACAACGGTCCGGAAGTGCCCACGGTCCGCGATATGCGGACGCGCTTCCAGCACAACGGCGCCCGACCTTGGCGCGGCGTGAAGCGGGACAACTGGGAGGGTGGACACCGGGTGCCGATGATCGCCTGGTGGCCCGGGGTAATCCAGCCCGGGAGAACAGCACAGCAGACCATCTGCCTGACCGATGTCATGGCCACCTGCGCCGAGCTGACCGGATGTACCCTGCCCAACGAGGCGGCAGAGGACAGCATCAGCTTTTACCCCGTGCTCCTGGGGAAGCAGGGTGAGCGAGCAACCCGCACCTACACCATTCACCAGACCATGAGCCTTGGCATCGCGATCCGCCATGGGGACTGGAAGTACCTGGATCACAAGGGCTCGGCCGGGAATAATTACCGGCGCTCCGGCGCCTGGGGGATGAAAGAGTGGGATTTGAAGGAAACCGATCCCGAGGCCCCGGGCCAACTGTACAACCTTGCCAAGGATCCGGGGGAGACCACGAATGTGTACAGCAAACACCCCGAGATGGTACAGGAGTTGAAGGCCCGACTGGATGCGTTCAAGGCAAGCGGCCGCACAGCCCCTGAGCGATAAAGGACACCCCGCCCACAGCATGCCGGCGCATGCACAGATCACGCTTTAACGCCTAACGGGGAATCTCATTCACCGTGTAATACGCCTTCCGGTGCAGGAGCGGCGTGCGCGCTTTCGATCGCAGCGATTCGAGATCGAAATCGTGAATAAATCCTTCCCGGAGCGGGTCGAGGGCCAGGTTTACCTGCAAACCGTCAGCGGAAACCTCAACCCGACTCACGGTCGAAGTCCCGAGGTCCACTTCAGGGCTTCCGTAAAACCCGGCATATATGTGGGTGTAGGTGGTGATGCGATAGGTCTCGGGCTTCCGGGCAAGGACGGGGTCTACCGCCTGGGTGAAATTCAACTGGAACCCATCCGGCTTGATCGTGATGGCTTGAATCTCAAACGGGACAATTCCCGTCCAGTCCATGCGTTCAAGGGCAAAGGGCTTGATACCGCGTACCGGCCACTGGCGATTGGTGGTAAAGCCCCCGGCTACCAAGGCACCTCCGGGTGAAAATTCCACGCTCATGATGCCCGTATTCAAGCCCTCACGAAAAGGGTAACAGGCGCCCTGCCAGACCCCGTTGATCTGTTCGGTCGTCGCACGCATGATAATACTGAGGGTGTAGTCGCCGCAAAAGATCTGGTCCTCAAAGGGGCCGAATTTTCCCTTCGTCTGGTTGAGCTTAAACCCGGAAATCGAACGACCCATTTTCTTGTACGGGAATACCACCGCGGGAGGCACCAACTCCTTCACCCGTTTTTTTTCCACAAAAAGCCGCGAATTGCTCTCGGGCTCAAGCGCCGGGGCATCCATGCCCTCGGCAAAGGGATACCAGTTGTAACTCGCCGGATGCCCCAGAAAACCGCCTTGCTTCAAATGCTTGAGCGAACAGGCCCCGTTCCAGGGCCCCTGGCTTTCGAAAGCGAACATGACGCCTTCCGCGTTGGGACCGACACCGCCGGGACTGCGCAAACCGCTGCAAACGGGAAGGGTTCGACCGTCGGGAGTGACTTTAACCGCCCAGCCGCGAAAGAGGTTGTGCGACTTATACGATCCGCTCAGTCCGAGGGCGACCCAGATGTTGCCTTCCGGATCCGGCTTGGAACCGAAGGCAAACTCGTGACCTTCGGCGTAGCCCCACTTGGTTCCCAGGGCGTAAAAACGATCGGCTTCACCATCCTTGTCCGTATCGGTGAGGCGGGTGACCTCCCCGAATTGGGTGATGATGACCTCGTATTGGTCGATCGCCGCAATACCAAAGATTTCATCCTGGCCGCTGGCAAAGAGATGGAAACGTGGCTTGGGCTCCGGGTCAAAAACCCCTTCGATAAAATAGACATCGCCCTTGCGGGTGCCCACAACAAGGCGGCCATCGGGGAGGACATCAAAACATCCCGCCTTGAGCGGGATTTCCGCGGGTATGGGGATCTCGGTCAGTGGATAATATCTTGCCTCCCGCTCACTCGTGCCCCACATCGCACCCAGATCTTCTGCCGCCTGGGGGATGGACGTGAAAAGGGGCAGCAGGAAAAGAAAGCCCGCGCGGACAAGCAGCCCTCGAGAGGATGCACCGCCTTGTCCCCCCGTCGCCCGGGCATTCCTGACCGCCCACCGGTTCACCAGCGATACTCCAGGTCCACGGTCGACCGGCCGGCCGGAAGCTCCAGCGGAATCAATAATTCCCTGGGTTCGCCCTCGCGGACAATGCCCGCGTGCCGGCTGATGAAGCGAATGGTCAACTGATCCACCACGAAGGCGTTTTTCTGCTGCTGGATGGATTTCCCCGAGGCCGCCCGGAAATAAAATAACGCCTGTGGCCTTTCCGAATCAAAGGTAAAACGCCGCCGGAAATAGGCCTTCCCGGCTTCATCGACCAGGTCCTGGAAATAGTCCTCCACCTTTACCTCGCCGTACTGGTACATGAAGGTCGGACGTTTCAGCGCGTCGTGGTAATAGCCCCGAAACTGGTAACCGTGATCGAAAGGAAAGAGGTAATCGGTCTTTCCCTTGTAAGGCCAATGGTCGTCCATGCTCTTCAACCGGTGAAAAGGAATCCCCGGCGGGAAGGTGATCCGCTCACTGCCCCGGGGTGAAAAACTACCCGGGTTCGTGTGAACAAACGCATGCTTCCAGAGCTGGCGCAGGCTCATCTGTTCGCAATCGAAAGCGATGTTAATGCCCGAGGGATAACCAACGGCCATGCCACGGTACCCCGCAAGTCCCCGGCCACGCGCACTCACCGCCACGTCGGTTACCCGCAGCTCACTGGCTTTCCGCGAGAGCCCCCGGGGATTTTTCGCGCGGATACCGTCTTCCAGGTAACGCCAGAGGCCTTCGATTTGCCGGGCGCTGTCCCCGTCAAGAATGTCCTTGCGCAAGGCCACGCCACCGGGCCAGTAGCCGGGCATGATGACCGTCTGGTGAAAGCGGGAAGGATTGCGCATGTAGAGGTGAAACCAGTTTTTCTGGAGGCGTTCGGTACTGTGCACCAGGTCCAGGGCGCCCGGCCCCGCGGCCTGTTGGCCATTGAAGTCGTGACAGGCGACACAGCTCAAGCCTTCGGTTCCGACGAGCTGATGGCCCGCTTGTTTCAAGGGTTCAGGCTCGCTGATATCGGGGATATCCGCATCTTCCAGGCGATCGACCCGGGCAAAGAGCTCCACCAGGTGCCCGACCTGGCTCTCACCAAACTGGGGCATGCTGGCGCTCAGGTATGCGCGTTGGCGCCCGCCGCGGAGCATGACTTCCCGCATCCATTCCGGCTTGAGCTTCGCGCCGACATGGGTCAGGGGCGGGGGGATACGACCTTGATTCCCGAGGGCTTCCTTCGTACCGGTGAAATACAAATTCCGCTCTGGCGCCACCCCACCGAGACCTTCACGGTCGTGGCAGGCTATGCAGTTAAAGCGTACCAGGGTGTGGTTGATACGCTCGGCATCGGTCAATTTCATGACCGCCGCATCGGGTACTATTTCAGCAAGTTTTTTTCGCTGCGAGGCATCCAGGTCGTAGTGCGCCCAGGCGCCTTTTGATGTACCCAGGCAACCCTTGACCGGATCCAGCCCGGCCAGCGGGGGATACGCCGGCGTGCTTCCCCGGATATCGTCATGGCACGCGATACAACCCAGGGTCGTGAAATGCCGTTTGCCCGCCGCCACTTTCGCCACGTCCACGGTCCAGGGCTTGAATATGGGGATGGGCGCATCCGAGATCGAGAACATGCTGGATGGGGGTGGACGTCGCTTGAATTCAGGGCCTTCCATTTCCAGGGACAACCGTGGGTTGCGACCGGTATGGTAGTAGTCAAAGACGATGCGGTTCCACCCTCGGTTGAGCTCCGCTTCCCCTTTGATCTTTTTCACCCCGCGCCGATTGCTCGGGGCAAGCTCGACCACCACCTGCTGGTTGAGCCATAAATACCCGCCATTCATTTCCAGGTGGAAGGCATAGGTCCCGGCCGTCGCCACCTGCAGATACCCCTCGTAGTGGATCGCTGAATTGTGGTGCTTCTCCTTCAAGCTTTCCAGGTTGAAGTCCGCCACGTGGCCGGCGCGGTCTTTTTCCACTTCGTCGGAATCCATGCCCTCCCACACCTGGCCGCGGTAGCGCGTGTACGC
>JAPYUI010000009.1:1660-47015 GCA_029936175.1 Kiritimatiellia bacterium | reverse complement strand
GGCGTGGAATAACGTTTCTCCCCGGTCCGCCGCAACCACGTCAGGCACGGTGGGTGCGAAGCGGGGCGGTTTCAGCGAGAGCAGGTAATGGGTGATCGCCTCCGCAACCCGTTGTTTCGCCTCCACGGGGAGATGGCCCATGACATCCGGCATGGTGGTTCCGGGTTTGACCCCATGGGGGTCCCGGATGAAACGTTGCAGGTACGCCGGGTTGATCCGGGCACCCACATCGCCCAGGCGTGGCGCCTTATTCGCACTTGAAGTCAGCCCGGATGGACTCACGTGGCAGGCAATGCAGTTCAGTTCATCCAACAGGACCCGGCCCTGGAGGCTTGAATCGAGGCGGCTATTATCGAGACCGGGCAGGAGAACCGCGGGACACGCGACGACGAGCACGAGTCCGCCGAAAGTTAATCTAAACAGCCATGGAAGTGTCATTCCGGGCATCATTCTTCAAGCGGCTTAAAGCTTCAAGTATTATCGATGGACGGTTCTCCACATGAAAGGGTGCGGCTTCCAAATTCCTGGTCGTCAATCCCGGGCTTCCGGGCGGAATTAAGGGACACCGACTCGCTGAAGCATCAGTGCTCGGCCAGCTCGCCCGGGATCAGGCCCTGGTCCGCCAACAGGACAAGCGTATCCGCAAAGCTGTGGAACCCCGGAAATCCCAGCTCCAGCAACTTCTGCGAAAGCAATTGGTTGTTCACCGGGCGTCGAGCACCATTGCACGGCTTGATGATCTCCGAGGAAGGCTTCTTATGCGCCAGCGATTGCCCGGTGAAATTCGCGAGGCGCTGGGTCAAGTCGTACAAGGTGCCTCCATCGGGACAAGCCGCATGGAAGATCCCAACCGCATCCCGGGTGAGAAGAAAACGTACCGCCGCCGCGACATCCACGCTCCAGGTTGGGGAATGATGGCAGACGTCATCCAGTTTACCGCTTTCCCGGGTGTCGATCGCCTGCCTCATGGAGGAAAGCAGGCCGGGCTGGTCTTCCGGCTCCCGGCCAATCAGTTTCGGCACCCGGACAATCAATGCATTTTTCCGCATCCTCACCAAGTCCTCTGCCGCAACCTTCTGTGCGCCATAGGTATTGACCGGGTTTCGTTTGTCCGCTTCACGATACGGGCCCCGCGCGCCATCGAATACCTGGTCGGAGCTGATGAACACAAAACGGCCTGATAGGGGTAGCGCGCCAGCCAACATGCGCGCACTTTCGATATTCAACCATCTGGAACTGCTCATCGACTCACAATAGTCCAGGTCGGTATACTCGGCCGCGTGCACCACGATATCGGGTTTGTGAATGGCGATCATATTCCGACATTCCGCAGGGTCGCTTAAATCAACTTCGAAAATTTTCTCATCCGCGCTTCGTCCAGTACCCCGAACAGCGTCGAATGCTTCGCTTTGGTGCCGGATCTGGATGACCTGGTAGACAGGCTGCAAGGCCTCTACCAAGGCCTGTCCCAGCATGCCGTTTGCCCCTGTAACCATGCATGTTTGCTTCATTATCTCACCTGAACACGCTACTGCTTCTCGAAGGATTGCCTGCCCGTTACCGATCGGGCAGAGATGACACTTGCTTCAATCCGTGCAACATCTTCGTGTCCTGTAACTTAGTACAGCTAGAAGCGGGCCAATGACCCGGATAAAGATCCAATGATGGGTTAATAAGGAAGGATAAAAGGAGCCTTCAGCGCTTGAATGCACGCCAAAAATCAACCGGTAGCTACCCTACAGGCCGCCCGGAGAAACACGAGGCATGGCGCCCTTTCGGGGCCCTTGTGGCTCCCAGCCGGACATCGCCAGGTGACCTCCACGGCGCATTGCCACGGGGTATCCGCGCGTTCTTCGGATCATGAAGGATGGGATCGGTCTGCCCGGATTTACCGGTCGAACTCTATGGGCGGCGGCCTTGTCGACCCGGAACTGTTCCCGCCCGCCTGTATAAGTAGCGAAGCGTTCTTCGGAACCACATCCACATTCGCACCGGAATTCAACAGTTGTTCGGTCTCCATAACATCCAGGACCGATTCGAGAATCTCGCTATCCTTCTGGGCGATCGCGTTCAAGGTTTCACCCACGATTTCGGGCCGCTTCGCCGCGGCTTCGGCCATCTTTTTGGATACCTTGTTCGCGGTTTCACTTTGAATCAAGCCCACGCGGTTCTCCCCGTCCTGTTTCATGGCACTGGTCACCTGGACCAGTCGCTTGACCACCTTGTCGGTGATGTTTTTTACCATCTGGATATCCGTAAACTCCACCTTGCGAATGTAGACCGAGCCCAGGCGATAGCCCCACTTCTCAGACAGGGGTGAAACCGCGTGGCGAACGGTGCGGCTGAGACTATGGCGATTCTCCAGCATGGTCTCCATTTCCAGGTTGCTCAGCACGGAGATGGCCGAACTGGCGACATTCGCCACGAGTGACCCATCCGGGTTTGAATTGATGAAAAGGTAGTCGACCGGATTCGAGACCTGCGTCTCGTACCAGATGCCGACCCCCATCGGGGTGCCCTCTTCCGAGTTCACCATCTGGCTGCGGAGATAGTGCTGACGCAGCGAGGTGTTCACCTTATATTTCTTCCCGAAAAACGGCACGAGTATGGCCCGGGGGCCAAACTTGAACAGCGGCACGTGCAACCCGGCCTCGTCCAGGGTCCCGAGCACCTTTCCAAACAGGGTGAATACTTGCGCCTCGCATTCTTTGACCACGGCAAAAACGCCGAAGATTCGCGCGAAGAGCAGGAAGACCGGGATGAAAAAGAGTCCGATTACGAGTGAGGTAAAGAATTCCATGATTGTTCTCCCTAAAGGTTATTCGCTGACTTGAATGATGTTGCGAGCCTGCCCGAGCAGGGGTACGCGCATGTTGCGCAAGTACGCTTTTAAGGCGGTTGAACCACCTTCCCCCTTCACCTTGGTCAAGGTGTCCGACAACACGTTCAATGGCGCAACTTCCGCCAGTGCATTGTTGGTGGCAATTTCCACGGCCCGGTTGCTCATGGTGATCTGCTGCTCCGAGTCCGCCCGGGCGGTGCTGATATCCGCAGCGACCTGGTTGCGGGTACTGTTGATGGCGGACAGGGCCCGGTCCACTTCCGCCGGTGGATCGATTTCCGTGACCAGGGCGGCTTCGAGCTCGATGCCGTAACGACCGGAGGTCCCCCGGCACTGCGCCTCCATGAACTCGTTAAGCACGTGCAGGTTCTTCCGCAGGTCATTAATCGACACGCCCTCGGAAAGGTCTACCGAGGTCGCCGTAGTCACGTCCTCATCACCCATCGCCGGTACCTGCCGCTTGGGGTCCACGAAGTTGGCGATGCGTTCGCGGAACACGGAAATAAAAAAGCCCATCACGTGCTGCAGCGGGTCCTGGACGCCGAACAGGTAGGCATACAGATTATTCTCGCTGACCTTGTAGCGGAGTTGACCGTTGGTGCCGGTCGTCAGGTTATCCTTGGTCACCGCTTCGATGGTCCCCTGTTCCTTGGTCGGATCCCACGTCAGGTCGACCGCCTTCGTGGACACGCTCACCTTGTGGACTTTCTGCCAGGGAAATTTGTAGTACGGACCTCCCGGGCGGATCACCTGGACCTGGGGATAGACGTAACGCTCCTTCTCGTCATCGGAAAGATGGGGGTCGTCAACGGCTTCTTTAGAGACGCGGGCAGCCCGGCCGAAAGAGGTCAGTACCGCCCGCTGGTCGGGCCGCACGACGTAGAAACCGCTGAGTACCAGGCGGAAAACAACGTAAATAACGAGGCCGACGAGGAATCCAAAAATGATCATAATACGCTACTCCCACGGGGTTGATCGGTAAAGTACCCGACTTGGTACTGAGTATAGACCCAGGCAGGGGGGGTTACAATTACAGAATGGGTCCAAGCCTGTAATGGCCTCGACCGGGACACCATCCCGAAAGACTCAATCCACGAACAGTCCACGCACCCGGTCCACCGTTTCCTTGTACTCCCCCGGGCAATGCTCCCGCCAGTTGTTCAAATACGTGGAAAAGCTGATCGGCTCATTCGTGCGCGCCTTGTTAATAAATGCCACCGCACCCCAGCGGGTGGGTTTTTCCTCAAAGATCTTCAAAAGCTCCGTGGCTACGGTCGAGTTTTTGGCGCGATCGGTGGCGTGGGTTTTCAGGTGCTCCGCATGCTCCCTGTACCATGCGGCCAGCGTCTGCCCCTTCGGCAGGCGATGCTCCTCAATGCGATCGAGCGCGTAGCTTGCCAGGGATTCTCGGTAATCCTTCCAGTTTACGAAAGGCGGGTTCTTCTCCCAGGTTTTCGACATCTCCCGCAGGGTAAAGATCGACGCGCATTCGCAGAGACTTTCCTCAAACCAGTGATTGGACCTATCCCCCTCCTTGTAATGGCACATGATGTGACAAAGTTCGTGCGCAAACTGGTAGGCGTACTGGGACCAGTACTGCTTGCCGGTGTCCAGGCGAACCCGGTACTCCCCATTCGGCCCACGTCGATAAAGAACAATCGGCCCCTCGTCCCCATTGGTCACGATAATCGGCTTCAGCCTGTCATCGGAAGAGAATTTCCACAGATCGCGCCCGGTGGAGGAAAGGATCGCCTGTACGTCATTGACCCCGGCACCCTTCCAGACACCTTCCGTCACCACGATATTCAACGGGGAAGGATCCGCAAATAGAGGAAGGGTCAGCCAAATAATACATATACACAAACGCATGAGAAATCCCTGGGACAAAATGTACGGACTTCGGGAAGCCTTGGCGAGGAGGATAGCACCACCCGGTAGCATCCGGCCACACGCCCACTTGCCTGTTTTTCAATAGTGCTTGACCAGCTGGTTCCCGTTTCGGTGGCGGGGATAAAGCTGTTCCGCCTCACCTTACTCCTTCGTTTCCGACCACTTCCATGTGCCGGCGCGCCTCATTTTCTTGATGCGCTTTCCGGAAATCCTCGGTCGAGGTCCAGGATCATTTTTTTGGGCGGCTTCGGCGGCCTGTTTCTGCTGGAGGACTACCTGCTCCCGGGCCTGCTGCTCCCGGGTTTCCTCCAGCGCCCGCTGATACGAAGATGCATCGACGGGCACATCAGGAAAACGTCTTTTGAACATATCCCAGGCATGCAGGCGCACCGAGGCGGGACGGGTCTCGAAGGTTTCGTCTGCCAGGATGCGATCCCGCTGCTCCCGGCCCTGGGCTATTTTCACCCGACGAGCGGCTTCCTCCTCAAGCTGGTTGATTTCCTCGCGCAAGGCGATCTCGCGCTTGAACGCTACCAACTCAGCTTCGCTCAACAGGTCGACCTGGTCGACCTTGCCGTGTTCAAGGTTGACCAGGCCCCGTGAATAGTAGAGCACCTCCTTCCCGGCGATCCGCATGGCCCCTTGGGGTTGACCCAGTACGCGAATGACCTGCTTCTTTCCGTCACCCAGGGCGGGTTCGTCGACGGCGAAAAGGCCGGGAGGGACGAGAGGCAGGAGGAGCAGGAGGAATCGAGTCATCATCCAGAAGTATCACTGACCACGCGCACAATTGCCATGGCTAACTCGCATAAATCCTGCGCACCACCAGGCGGTTTATCGGCCACAGCAGGAGGACGACCCCCCCGGCTATATAGGCATTTACGGCAAAGAGCCAAGCCGACTGGATAAACATGTGGGCGCCGATCATCCGGCCGATGTCGGGTGGGGTCACCTGCCTTCGCCGCCAGATATTCATCGCGGTTCGGCCATGGAAATACACCGCGGTGCCACCCGCCAGGCAAAATAGGTAGTCGGTATTTCGCCAGTTAAGTGGCAACGACAGGCGGTAGGCGACCAGGCCTCCGAGGACGATGATGCCCGGCAGCCAGATGGCTATCACGGGGATGTCCTTGCGGGTTTCGTAATCGGCGATCATGGTAATGAGCGCAATCGCGATGACCGCGGTATGCACGGCCATGATGAGGGCGATCGAGTTGTCCAGCTTACCCGAGAACATGGCCGCCCCCAGGAGTATGCTGCCTCCACGACACAGGCCCATACTCACGGGGCCGATAATCCGGATACCCTTTAAGGCGGTGTTATACAGGCAGACAAAAAGGAACACGAGCAGACACATGACCAGGGGGGCTTTCCTCCCGGGCAGACTGCACAGGGCAAATGCCGCAAGGGTACAGAACAAAAAAGTGACCTGCGCAGCGCGACGGGAAATATTCCCGCTGGGCAGCGGGCGTTCCGGTCGTTCGGCGAGATCCTGATCGAAGTCCATCAGGTCATTCAGGATGAGGCCGGCCATGTACAGGAAGAGCATGGCCCCACAGCCGGCGGCAAGATGGACAGGGCTGAAGGATGCGCCGGCGGCGATGACAAAAAACCCCACCAGCGGATCGCCGGGTACGCTGAAGAGATTGGGTAGCCGAATCAACTCCAGCCAGGAGCGCGGGGAAAACCCGGACGATGTATTGGAACCCTGACTGATGCGAAAAACCTCTTAAACAACCGGTTGTTCGGCCGATGGCTCGGACATGGCCTGCAGTTCATCACGCAACTTCGCGGCCCGCTCGTAGTTCTCGGACTTGACCGCGTAGTGCAGTTTTTCCCTCAGCTCGTCCACCTCGCTCAGCGGCGTTTCACTGATGTAGGTCTCGAGCAACTTGGTGAGTACCTCCACCTCGTAGCTGTCGGTCTTGAATGCGGGTTCGGCCTGCTCATCCCAGAAAGTCCATATTTCTTCCAGCCCGCGCATCACCGCACAGGAGGCCTCTTCGAAGTCTTTCCTGGCGGAGGCGGATTCCGCGAATGCCCGTGTCTGCATCATGAGCAGGTACGGCTTGTACTGGGTAAACTCCCAGGACATTTCGGCATCTTCAGTATGGGCTTCGACAAATTCAAACAGCTCAAGGTTATGCTGCGTATCGCGGACAACCGCATCGTAATCCTTGAGCGAGAGACTCGAGATGTAGCGATAGTAAAACTGGGTGGCCTCCTGCTGCAATTCCGAGCAGTCATCGGCATTCAATTTGAACCGGCCTTTGCTTGTTCCCGCCCCCATCTTGAAATAGTCCAGCAGGGTATCATAGCCCCGGGGCCGCGTGCCATCCGGACGCCCCGTCATCTCCAGCTGGAGGATGCCGAGGTCCAGGCGCAACTGAATACGACGCGTGCCGTCAGCCCCGAGAATATGTCGCGCATTGACGGTCGCCGGATCGTATTCCCAATCCTTAATCAACTCAGAGATGTCTTTGTTCAAGTTCGGTGTTCTCCTGGGTAGGCTACTATGATAGGCACAGCCGGGGCGTATTTCAACCCGGACGAAGCAAGAATTATGACCGACCAACTCTTCCAGACCCCACTCTACGAGGTCCACAAGGCGGCCGGGGCACGCATGGGACCTTTTGGCGGGTGGGATATGCCGATTCAATATGCAGGCATTCTAAACGAGCACCATCACACCCGGACCAAGGCCTCGATCTTCGACACCTGTCACATGGGGGAATTCGAGGTAAAAGGGCCCGGGGCCCAAGCCGACCTGGAAAACCTGCTCACCCTGAACGTGGACACGATTCGTGAAGGCCAGTGCCGCTATGGCTTCCTCTTGAACGACGAAGGCGGGGTCATCGATGACCTGACCTGCTACCGGCGGGCGGGGGAGCACTTCTTTCTCGTGGTGAATGCCGGGACCCGGGGCAACGATGCCTCGTGGATTAAATCCCACCTGTCGGCCAACACCACCTTCACCGATTTGTCGCCTGGTCGCACCAAGATCGATGTCCAGGGACCGGGGGCGCGACAGGCCGTCGAGGCGGTTCTTGGCCCCCTGCCCGATTTGGGCTACTTCCGCTTCGCGGACCTTGACCTGGGCGG
The DNA here is from genome assembly GCA_029936175.1 of Kiritimatiellia bacterium. Taxonomy (GTDB): domain Bacteria; phylum Verrucomicrobiota; class Kiritimatiellia; order SS1-B-03-39; family UBA6053; genus JAPYUI01. The sequence goes on along the minus strand of JAPYUI010000009.1, from coordinate 39,181 downwards.
CATACCCATGACGCTTTCACGCACGGGCTATACCGGCGAATGGGGCTACGAATTTTATTTTGATTCCGCACCCGCGATCGATATCTGGCATCGCCTGGTTGGTGGCGGGGTGATTCAACCGGCGGGACTCGGTGCCCGCGATACCCTTCGACTCGAAATGGGCTACGCACTCTACGGCAACGAGCTCAACGCACACATGACACCTGCTGGAGCAACCGGCGGGGCCTTTATTCACATGGGGAAAGATTTTATCGGGAAACCTGCGGTCGAGCGGGAGCTCGCGAATCCGACGCGGCACCTCGTCGGGCTGATGCTGGAGAGCAAACGCGCCGCCCGATCGCATGACCGGGTGGTCGCGAATGGCGAAACGGTGGGCGAAGTCACCAGCGGCTCTGTCGCACCCTCCCTGGATTGTGCGATAGCCCTGGCCTACGTGGATGACGGCTTTCATGCACCCGGAACCGAATTGGCCATCTCCGTGCGCAACAAAGAGCTGCCCGCGAGGGTAACGGGTTTACCGTTTTACACAGATGGAACCGCCCGCAAAAAGAGCCGGTGAGCCTTTGTATTTCCGGCTAATAAAGGCTACCCGGGGATGGACCCGCTTGTCCCAGCCCGCTCGATTATCATTGCACCCACCCCCTGAGCTGAGCGGCACGCATGCCTGAGGTAGCCGTCTGGTTTGATATCGATGGCACCTTGCTGGACACCGGTGGGGCCGGAAGCCACGCGTACGGTATCGCCGTACGTAGACATTTCGGCATCGAAGTCGATATGAACCGTATCCACTTTTCCGGCGCGACGGACCTCGGCGTGCTCGAGGACATCCTCACCCATCATGGACAGGTCGACAGCCTCAGCCAGGCGGATGCCTTTTTCGAATCCTTAGAAAGCGCCTACAATGAAGCCTTTATCGCGACACCGATAACCGTTTTCGCAGGCGTACGTGAATTGTTGCGGGGGCTGGATGATGACGCCAACTGCCTGCTGGGCCTGGTCACGGGAAACGCGAAAAGATTGGCCTATAACAAGCTGCGCCATGCACAACTGGACCATCATTTTGACCATGGTGGTTTTGGTGACGATCATGCAGATCGCAAGGAGATGGCACGGCTCGCCCACGAGCGTGCGCTCGCCTTAAACAAGGGGAATGCACTGTCCAAAACCTATCTTGTCGGCGATACGCCGCGTGACATTGACGCCGCACATGCCATCGGTGCCATGGCGATCGGAGTGGCTACCGGGGGCTACGATGCGGAGGCACTGCTGGCCGCCGGGGCCGACGTGGCGCTGGAGTCACTGTCGGATACCGAACCGTGCATGACGCTTTTCACAAACGGCGGCTGACTCAAGGGGCCTTAGTTAATCCTCATCGACTGGTGGCAGTCGAAAATCAGCCGATTCATGTCGCGCTTGTAGGCTTCAATCGAAACCCCCGCAGGTGCAATGGCCTCCAGTTTATCGAACTCGTCGACCAAGTGGCGCGCAGCCGATTCAATTTTCTGTAAATCCTCGAGCGGAGCTTGCCGCTTGATCTGTTGAATAAAGATTTTTCGCAAATTGATGGCGTCCCTCACCGCCTTGGCGTAATCCGGATTATCCCATCCCGCTTTGTTCTTTGGCCCGGGGTCCTTCCCGGGTTTGGGTATAGCCGGTACGGACGAGGCAGGAGCGATGCCTTCGCGGACCGGCGGGGGCTTGACCACAGCGTTTTTCGGCGCGGTATCGTCGCGGGCAGGCAGTGCGCTGACCGCAGCCTTTACCGGTGCAGGCTTGGGCGGTTTGCGTCGGTTCAGCTTTTTTTCCACCTCATCGAGTACCGCGTCACGGTTGGCCCGGTCTTTGGCCGATCCCGCCTGTATGCGACCCGCTATCGGAACAGGTGTGGATCGGGTCGAGGGGAGACCCGCCTGCACGGGAAGGAGGGCCTGTACATCAAGGCTGTGCTTTTTCGTCACCAACGCGGTATAGCTATAAAGCAGGATACAGAGCACGGCGATGAGTCCGAAAACACCCAGGGATCGGGGCATTTCGCTATGTTCACGGTGCTGGTGGTGAGCGGCGATTTGCTTTTTCTCATCCTCGCTGATCAGGATGCGGCGCTTCGGCGTGGGGGCCTGCCCCGCAACGACACGCGTCCTGCCCTGTTTCTTTTTCGGGGGGATGATCTTCGGCATCGGCCGCGCGGGATGCCGACTGACGGTACTGATGCTTTCGCCCCGGATCGGCTTGTTAAGCATGTGGCCCGCGATCACGAGTTCAATGTCATCGGCAACTTCGCCCCAACTCTGCTGGCGATCGGATACATGTTTGGCCATCAACTTTTCGACCAGGTAGACGGAAGCACCGGATAGGTTCGGGTTGACCTCGTAAGGATCCGGGAGAAACCCCTCGATCTGCTTCTGGAGGACCACCTCCATATCCAGGGAGTGAAAGGGAATGACCCCGGTCAGCATGTGGTAGAGCATGGCTCCAAGTGAATATATGTCCGAACGGCAATCGAGCTCATCGTCCGCCAGGGCCTGTTCCGGTGACATGTAATGCGGCGTGCCCATGGTCATGTCGCTTTCGATTTCCACCTGGGCCCGCCCGAGGACACGCGCCAGTCCAAGGTCAGCCAGCTTGACCGTTCCCTCGGTGTGAAGCATGATGTTGTCGGGCTTGATATCGCAGTGGATCATCTGGTGCTGGTCCCAGCAGTACTCGAGGGCCTTGGCGAGTTCCGAAGCGATGGACAGGGCGTCTTCTTCGGGGATGATGCGCTTGATATCCAGGAGGTCCGCAACCGAGTACCCGGGGACATACTCCATGACGTAATAAGGGATCGTTCCCACCTCGCCGGCGTCGATAATCTGGACGATATTGGGGTGATTGATGGTTGCGGCGGCCCGGGCTTCGCTCTTGAAGCGCTCCCGTTCCTCTGCATCTTCAGCGGCAATACCGAACTTTAGCACCTTAACCGCGACAATCCGGTCCAGCCGGGTCTGGCGAGCTTTGTATACCTTCGCCATGCCGCCTTCACCCAGGAGCTCGAGGATCTCGAACCCGGAGATGCTGATTTCCGGTGCTTGGCGGATTGTACTCATGAAGATTTAAGCCTAAATTGCTTTTGCACGCGGAGCAAGGCCACAATGATGGTTGAATAGCAGGCTTTGTCGGCCGGTGGAGGCCGGATACGCTCCTCAGCATTTGATAAAATGAACATTTTAATCGGGATAGTCCTTTTTGCCTTCGCGGGCCTTACCCAGGCCGCCCCGGAGATTCTGTGTGAACAACCGGTCTTCTACTTTGGCGAAAGGAACAACTCAGCCAAGATCCGCCATACATTCACCTTGAAAAATGTGGGGGATGCGGTGCTGAAGCTCGGCGAGGCGAAGGCCTCCTGTGGCTGTACCCGGGCGGGAACATACCTGCATGAACTGCTGCCGGGTGAAACGACCCGGGTCACGCTGCAGCTCGACCTCCGCCGGCGCTACGGGGTTCAAAACAAGTTTATCACCATACCGACCAATGATCCCCTGCATAAGCGCTATAAGCTATTCGTAAATGGCGTGGCCCTGGCGAAGATTCGCACGAATCCGGATTCGTTGGTGCTGGGTGCAATTGAACCGAATACACCGCTTACCCGCATCGTCCGCATCTACTCCACCGATGGCCTCCGGTTCAAACTCTCGGGCATCAAGGCCAAGCTTGGCCTGGTAAAGACGGAGTTAAAGACGATTAAGGAGGGGGAGATCTACGATCTCACCGTCCATGTCCCACCGGTTGACCGGACTACCGGCCAGGTCAATGACCTGATTTACATCAACACCGATCACAAGGATCTGCCGTACTTCTCAATCCAGGTGCGAGGGGTCATTCGTGATGCCCTGATCATCAGCCCAAACCCGGTTGACCTCCTCGACACCACGAGGGTGCGCTATATCTACATCCGGGCCGGGGCCGTCAGCGAGTACACCTTGCTCGGGGCTACCTGGCCGGACCCCGCGGCAAAGGTCGAAGTCCTTCCCGCAACCCATTTCGGCGAACGCATTCGAATATCGAACATTCAGATCAACGATGCGGTCAAAAATGGTCATTTAGTGCTGCAAACCGATATCCCGGGCAAGGAAACCATCCAGGTGCCCATCCGGGTGGCCGAAACGCTTAAATCCTTGAAATAGGGCGATTTGATGGCATGGTTATATACGCTTCCCAGGGTTCGGACCTGGAGCCGGAATAGCTTAACCTGGATATAGAACAATGAAAACAGTCCTCCGTATGATGACCGTCGCGGGTGCCCTGGCCGGATGGGCCGCCGACGCGGCCCCCATCCTTGAATGTGAAAATGCCGTATTTGAATTCGGAACAGTCGAGAACACCGAGCTGGTCAAGCATACCTTCGTCATCAAGAACGCGGGCGACAAACCGCTTGAGATCAGGAGCATCCGCCCAACCTGCGGATGCACGATCACCGACACCAAGCCGCGCACCGTCGCGCCCGGCCTGAGTACCCAGATTCCTGTGACCCTCAATTTGAAAGGTCGCCGGGGCCGCCAGATCAAGAACATCGTGGTGACCTCCAACGACCCCAAGCGCTCAACCATGCAGTTGCGCTTTGACGGAACCGCAACCTCCGTGATCGATGTGCAACCGGTCAGTATTTCTTTTGGCGTCCTTCCCGAAGGCGTCCTCCCACCGGGAAAATTCACGCGGACGATCTCCGTGAGCACAACCCGGGATGAACCTTTTGAGATCACCAAAGTGCTCAGCAGTCGGCAGTTGGTTGACACCGAGATCAAGGTTATCGAAGCGGGTAAAAAGTATGAAGTGAAGGTGACGGCCAAGGGCGAAGCCAAGCAGGGTGTGTTTCGTGAAACACTCAACATCCAGACCACCTCGAAGGCCATGCCCAATATCTCGGTTCCCGTGATCGCAACCGTCCGGGGCCAGTTGACCATCATCCCCAATATCTTACAGCTTTCCTCGGCAATCAAGACTCCCCAGACGCGTTACATTACCGTGCGCGGGAATTCCGTGGCTGACTTTACCATCCAGTCCGCCGAGTGCACTTGTTCCGAACAGGCCAAAATCACGGTCCAGAACAAGGGCCGTTATGGATGGCGGATCGTTGTACGGGATATCACGGCGAACAAGTCGCTGAACGGGGAAAAGATTATCATTCGGACCAACGTGAAGGGAAAAGAAGTGATTGAGATCCCCATCAATGTATTGGCCCCCTATACCGCAAACAGGCCCAGGGTCTCCGCCCCGAGGATCGTTATCCCGGCTCCGAATACCGGAAAACCCACCGATGTGCGGATCACCCCGGTACCGACCGCTCCCATAATCCCGGTTCCAGCGCCTGTCCCCGTCATTCCGTCCTCGGTTAAATAGTCCATGCGGTTGTTGATCTCTCTAGCAGGCCTCTGGATGGCCGGACATCTCTGCCTGCCGGTTCAAGGACAGGAGGCAGACCTATTCAGCGAAGTCGTAAGTCTGCTCGAGAAGAGTGGGATAGCCTTCGATGGAAATCGCGCGCGGCGTGCGGCAGCCATCGCCCTCGTTCAATCGGCCGATCCGCTCGGCGATCTGCTGACGGAGACACAGGCCCAGCGCCTCAAGGAGCACCACGCCGGGCGGATCTACGATTCGGGGATTCACCTGATCATTACCAACGGTCTGCACCACATACACCGAATGGATCCCGGGACTCCCGCACCGCGTGCGGGCGCGCATCTTGGTGATGTGATTCTTGCGGTCGATGGCAAGCAGTTCTCCAGCAACCGATTCAGCGAAGCGGTGGAGTTACTGCGCTCCAAGGCAGAACGAACCCTCGAGCTCGCCTTACAAAGTGCCGAGGGCGAAATTCGCGAACTGACCCTTACCCTGCGCGCCGGTCAGTTAAACACGGTTGAGATCGCTGAAGCACTGCCCGAGGAGATCGGCTACATCAAGATTAACGGTTTGTACAAGAACGGCGCTGTTGGGCTGGTCAAACAGTTTCGAAACTGGGAGCAGCAGGGTAAGGTCGGGCTCATTCTCGACCTGCGCAATGCCGGTGGTCGAAACCTTACTGCGGTTAAAACGATCGCCGAACAATTTGCCCCGTCGAGCAGTCCCCTGTTTACGGTTCAATACGCCCCGCTGAACCGATTGGAAAAATTTGAAACCGGAGAGACCGCGCCGATCACCTTGCCGGTGATGGTACTGGTTAACCGCCGAACCTCTGGTGCGTCCGAGCTGCTGGCAGCTGCGCTTAAAGGCAGTGGCCTGGGCACCATGGTCGTCGGGGAAACCACGGAAGGCGATTTTGCGCTCCGGAAATTTATCAAGTTGCCGGGAGGTGACTACCTGTACCTTGCTACCCATCAAGTCGTGATGAGTGATGGCACAACGTATGATGGCAGCCGCGGCATTCAACCGGACGTCGAGGTTGCTGATGTTAACATAAAGGTGGCTCCGATTGCCCCGATACCCAGCTTCAACAACCGTGAGACTGGAGACGAAGATCGCATTGGTGAACGAATAAAGGAGCGCGTGGCACACGATGCGATCATGCAGCGTGCATTTGATGTACTCCTTGGTTTGAAGGCGCTGAATATTCGTGCTTTCGGGAAAACCCCTTGACCGCCGGATAAGATGACAGCCCTTCTTCCCGCTACGGATGCGGCGATCTCACAGGCGGTGCAGGAACTCCGTGAAGGCGGACTGGTAGTATTCCCCACCGACACCGTGTACGGCATGGCCTGCCTGGAAGACCTGCCGCACGCCGTAGATCGCCTGTTCACGGCGAAGCAACGTCCCCCGGAAAAGAAGGTTGCTCGCCTGGTCGCGGATCTGGACCAGGTCATTGCCCACGGCGCCTTGGTTGACACGCGTGCGCGGCGGCTCGCAGAGCAATTCTGGCCCGGCCCACTCACCCTGGTCCTACCCCATGTACGGGAAGGTACCGTCGCTTACCGCGTTCCGGACCATCCCGTAGCCTTGAAACTACTTCAGACACTGGGTGCCCCCCTGCTGGTGACCAGCGCCAATCGTAGCGGGGAACCCGATGCACTGACCGCTCAAGATGCGGAAGCCGTTCTCTCCGCTGCGGTTTCCTTGATACTTGACGGAGGTCCTTGCCCGCTTAAGGTGGCCAGTTCGATTCTCCAATTGTCCTCCGATTCGATTGAACTCCTGCGCGAAGGTGGCCTCGGTTTGCAGGAAATCGAAGATGCGCTGGGATGAACCAGAGGCGGTTTTGCCCGCCTGAAAACACACATGAGCGTAGCAATAAAGAAATTAATTTTTGTCTGTACCGGGAATACCTGCCGATCACCAATGGCCGAAGCCTTGCTGATCCATCGACTCGGGGCGCAGGAACAATGGGAGATTTCTTCGGCCGGCATATCGACCAGCGACGGTCTTCCGCCGAGTGCGGAAGCCATCCAGGCCCTCCGGGAGCAGAAGGTGGAGCCCTTGTTGTCGGGATCCACACTCCTCACCCGGCAACTGGTTGACGAGGCCGACCTGGTCGTGGTAATGACCGCTGGCCATCGGGAGATGATCCTGCATTCGGCTCCCGATGCGGACCGGAAAGTCCGCCTGCTGACGTCCTTCGGTACCGGAGAAAGTAACCGGGATATCAGCGATCCTGTCGGAGGCCCGATGGAGGTCTACCGCCAGATACGTGACGAAATTGACAGTGCACTCGCAGATCTTATTTTAATGCTCCGCGAACACGGGAAGCTCGAACGACCCGACCAAGAAAAGAGCAACGATATGAAAATCGCAATCGGCGCCGATCATGGCGGTCTAGAAATAAAGAACCGCGTCAAGGAGCTCCTCTCCGAATGGAACATTGAGGTGGAAGACCTCGGCACCGAATCGGTGGAATCCGTCGACTACCCCGACTTTGGGGCCCTCGTCGCCCGTCGTGTCTCAGAAGGACATGTCGACCAGGGCATTCTCGTTTGCACCACCGGCATCGGAATGAGCATCACGGCCAACAAGTTCCCCCGCGTTCGGGCAGCACTGGTTATGAATCCGGCCTTCGCCAAGATGGCACGGACCCACAACGATGCCAACATCCTCGCCCTGCCTGGAAACGGTGAGATCAGCAAGCAGCTTGAGGAAATCCTCAACGCCTGGCTCAACAACGAGTTTGAAGGTGGACGGCATGAACAACGCATCAGCAAGATCGATGACATCGCCGCGACGATCAATTACCCGGTCAACGTCTACAAAACCGATCCCGAGATCTATTCCGCGCTCAAGAATGAAGAACGTCGGCAATCCCAGAACATCGAGCTGATCGCTTCGGAGAATTACGCCAGTAAAGCGATTCGCGAGGCCCAGGGTTCGCTCATGACCAACAAATATGCGGAAGGTTATCCCGGCAAGCGTTGGTATCACGGTTGCGGATTTGTCGACCAGGCGGAACAGCTCGCCATCGACCGGGCGAAGCGGTTGTTTGGGGCCGACCACGCCAATGTGCAGGCCCACTGCGGTAGCAGTGCCAATATGGCCGTCTTTTATGCCGCGCTGAAGCCCGGCGACACCATTCTTTCACTCTCACTCGCGCACGGTGGGCATCTCACGCACGGACTCGGTGCCAATTTCTCCGGGCGCACGTACAAGATCGTCCATTACGGGGTGGATAAAGAAACGGAATGCCTGAGTTATGATGAAATCCAGCAACTGGCCGAAAAACACAAGCCGCAGTTGATTCTCGCCGGGGCCAGTGCGTACTCGCGCATCATCGACTTCCCGCGACTCCGCCAGATTGCCGATGCGGTCGGTGCTTATCTCATGGCCGACATGGCACACATTGCGGGTCTGGTTGCCGCAGGCTGCCACCCAAATCCCGTGCCCCATTGCGAATTCGTCACAACCACGACGCATAAAACCCTGCGGGGGCCGCGCGGCGGGCTCATTCTTTGCCAGGAACGTTTTGCCGCTGACATCGACAAGCAGATTTTTCCCGGCATTCAGGGCGGCCCGCTCATGCACATCATCGCCGCCAAGGCGGTCTGCTTACACGAGGCGCTCCAGCCTTCGTTTAAAACGTATCAGGAACAGGTCATCAAGAATGCCCAGGCCCTGGCCCACGGACTGGAAGCCGGTGGCCTGCGCATCTGTTCCGGCGGAACCGACAATCACCTTATGCTGGTGGATCTGAACCCGGTTGACATCACCGGAAAGGTCGCCGCCGAGGTCCTGGATAAGGCCTTAATTACCGTCAACAAAAACGGGATCCCTTTCGATACCCGGAGTCCTTTTGTGGCAAGCGGTATTCGTCTCGGCACACCCGCCGTGACCTCCCGCGGCATGAAAGAAGCGGAGATGGTAAAGATCGCCGCCTGGATTTCAGAAATCCTGGGTAACGTCGAGGACGAATCGGTCACGGAGCGTGTCAAGCAGGAGGCTGTTGCATTGACCCAATCATTCCCCATCCCGTGATTTGGAAAGCCGGTGAATACCTGACGCTGTCGCCACGGCTTGAAGGGATCGCACCCAGGGGCATCCAACCAGTCGTATGTTGCCATACAGGATTCTGCACTACAGCAAAAGCCAGGTGAGTCGTTCCGGTGTTCCAGAAAAATATCACACCCCATTACAAACGATTTTCCCAAGGATAGGTTTGGTTTGGTTCATAAAACCTGTCAGGACTATGGCATGAAACGACATTGGTACCGCGTGGAGATGCTTTCCGGCCATGAAACCTACCTGTACTTTGGCAGTACAACCCTGAACGAAGCTTCCCTGATGAAACAACTAGGAGCAGGGGGATTCGTCCTGCTTGAGGACCTTGTTTATTTCGACGACAACGATCGGATTCAGGGATGGTCCGAGTGGGATCCCCATTACCTTGCCCGGGTATACCTCAATCCAACGTATGTAATCTCCGTCATGCCGATGGCGGAAGACCTGCGTAAAGAAAGCCGTGGGGACAACACGCTTCTCCAACTTCCTAACACCCTGCGAGAGCGGCCCGAAAAAGAGGATTGAACTTATTTCTTCTTGGACTTCGGAGCCTTGACAGCTCCGAAAAGCGACTTGGCGAATTTGGACTTGATCGTCGCGTCGACGGCATCCTTCACCTCGTTTTTTTCGTCTTTGCCAACGGGCTTCAGCTTAAGCTTGTGCGTATTGCCGTCCAATGCTTCTTCTACGGGCTTGGTCTTCAGGCCCGGAGCTTCGTTCGGCTTAATGACCTCCGCGGTGGAGTCCTTGGGCCTCAGGCCGGTTTTTACCGTAGGTTTTGGCGCTTCGGCCTCATCAGAAGACATCTCGGTTTTCGCTGCCACCGACACGGGACTCAGTTCCGAACTCGGCCCGGCTTCGTCTTTGGCCATCGCCTTTATGGTGAGTTCCTTGGCCTGGAAGTCGGCATTCAAGGCCTGCTCCACACCTTTTTTAAGCGTGCCATTTTCCTGGCGAAGCTTGGTATTCTCTTCTTCCAGCATGCGCGACTTGGTCGTGAGGTTCGCGGCATCCATAATCGTCATCCGGGCCTGGGAAAGTTCGGTATTTAGACGGTCCTTCTCATTGCGCAACTTCCCGACATCAACATTTAATTCAGCGGAGTCCTCTTCCTGCAGGGCTTCGATCAACCGTTCAGCTTCCTCTTTTCCGCGCTTCATCTCATCGTGTTCACGCTGTAATTTCTTGAGGACCTCATCCGAAGGAGATTCACTTTCGTTCGCGGACTGCAAGGATTCCAGCTCTTTGCGCAAGGTGTCATTCTCCGCCTTGAGCCCGGCATCTTCGGGAGCGGGGCCAGCGGGTTGAGGGGCAGCCTGTTTCACGCGCTTAAGTTCGTCTTTAAGGACACCGACCATTTCGGCAAGTTCGCTTTGCTCACTTTGAGCCCTCTGTAGCTGGGCGGCCATTTCACCGGCATCGCCAGCCCCTTCGCCACGTTCCTCCCGAGCGGCCTCAAGCTGTTTCCGCAAAAGGTTTAATTCCTCCTCCTGGGCGTCTATTTTCAATTCCTGCTCAGAGGATTTGTCTACTTTACTGGAGTCGTCTGCGCTCAGTTGCCGGCGAAGATCCTTGTTTGCCTTACGCAGGTCTAAAATGGTGTTGGTGACTTTCTGCAACTGGGCGGCGGCATCCTTCACCTGTACGAAACCGCGCTCGACTTCGCCTTCCAGCTCCTTGACACGTTCCTGATGATTCTCGGCACGGGACCGTTCCCGCTCGACCTGAGCCTCGACACCTGAGCGCTTGCCCTTAATCGATTCAAGCTCCTGTGCAGTCGTTTCATATGCCCGGGTTTTTTGTTCCAGGGAATCCGACATCTGCTGCAGGCGCTCGCCAACAGTCTGTCCTTCCTGGCTGAGTTGCTCAACCTGAGACTTCGAGCTGTTCAGCAACTTTTCGACCTCTTGCATCTGGCCGCTCAACTGCTTATTGGTCGCCAGTATTGCGCTGTTCTCTTCCTCCAGCTGACGCTTTTCGTTCTCCAACCGCTTGGCTCGCCCACTTGCTGAAGCCTGGTCACTGGTCCGGCGCTCCAAGTCCCCGGTGGCAATCTCAAGTTTTCCAGCAACGGCTCCGGCCTCGTCCTGAAGGCGGCTGTTCTCCTCGCGGGTCTTCTTGTATTTTCCCTCAAGCTTGTAGTGCTCCGCTTCAAGTAATCTTTTTTCTTCCTTGAGCGCTTCCGACCGCTGGTTCAACTCCTTGAGTTCGCCTGCGAAGTCCGTGTCTTTATTGGCGAGTATCTGCTTGAATTTTTCCGCCTCCTTCTTGCTGGCCTCGTGACCGGCATAGGTTTCAGCCAACTCGACGCGAAGCGCTTCCACCTCCTCACTCAACACCAGATGATCGGCGACCTTCTGGCGGAGTTCCCTTTCTACCGTTCCGTGCCTGTGCTCCAGATCGCCATGCGCTTTTGAAAGCTTTCCATGCGTTCGATTGGCCTCAGCAATTTCATCCTGGAATTTCTTGCGCTCGCGCTCAAGTTCGACCTGTTCGACTTCGAGTCCATGAAGCTGTTCCTTGAGGGCAGCAGTTGCCCCCTCAACATCGGTGGCACGTCGTGCAAGTTTATCGCGTTCACGCGTAACTTCGGTGAGGGCTTTTTCCTTGTCCTCCCTTCCAAGACGCGTATCTCTCAACTCACTCTCAAGATGCTTGTTCTGTGAATCGATTTCCTGGATCTTGATATTCAACTCATCGGTGACCTGGATGAGCTTTTCTTTTTCTTTGCCGAGGGATATTTCAAAATGAGCGGCCTGTTCCAGCTGCTCTTTTACGCCTTTTTTCAGGCTGTATATTTCTTTGACCTGTTTCTCGTTGTCCTCGATCGCGGCAACTTGCTCGTCGGTTTTGCGTTCAAGGTCCCGCTCGAGGATATTTACTCGCTTGCTGAGCGTCGCATTCTTCCCCTCAAGGTCAATTAGGCGATCCTGGAGGGAATCCCCCCCCTTCTCGACCTTCGCCTTCATTTTCTCGTCTACATCCATGTATTCACCATCGCTTGAACACGTTCCTTGCGTTCCACCTGCTCAGGTATCCGGTCCTTGAGCAGGGGAATATAATTAGCAATTAGCATGCCATAAGCAATTTACGGCAGAAGGTAGCGGGCGGGATTTCCATGCACAGGCACCTTCAGGGTTAAGGACCCGGTCCGACATGGCCATATTCGTCCCCAGCCTGGGTTGAGACCCCTTAAAAGGATGTTCAGGGTTTATGCGGGGCCGGCAATTCCAGGAGTTCAGATATGTTCACCCCCTGGCTATTTTGTTCAAATTGCTTAACAATTTTAGGAGAGGATCCCGAGACAAGGCCCTCCGGAGCCATGGCAGACAACTTGATCTCTTCTTGGATGCCTGATAATTCGCGAATTTTCGCTTCAAACTGCTGAATATGGGCCATGGCATCCCGAAGAGCCTTGTTTTTTTCCACAACCTCCTCGCTCAGGGAATCCACGCGACGCTGCAGGGTTTCATTTTGACGACCCTTGCCGTTTGGCTGGATCCTGGACTTGGGCTGAGACCGTTGCTTGTATAACTCGGTAATCAGGCGACTAAGTTCTCTCTCAAGTCGTTGAATCTCAAGTCCTTGCGTCTCCAATTTCTTTTCGAGTTCAATATTTCGAACCCGGATGTCGGGTTCCTCTCCCGTGGGCACGACCAAGGAGGTCATACAGGAAGGGCATTCAACACGTTGGCCTTGTAAGTCACTTTGAATCTTCAACTTACATGCACAGGTAGGACAATTAAAACGTATATCCGTCATTTATCATCACTCCACACCATCAGGCCCGTTTTATATAAAACGACCTGATGAAGACTATTATTTTGTCATTTTTAAGAAGGCGAAAAGACCTCTGCGCACCGATTGCAAATTCCGCAATCTCCCTTCGTAGGCGTTTGTTCTACGAGGTTGGAGGTTTTTCGCTTCAGGGACCGGATGCATAGTAAAAAAAACTACCCGAACTACCAGATTTATTTTACAAAATTACATGATGAGTTCCGAACGATGATCAAAGCCTATTTTGTGGTCCGCCGTTTAGCCTATTTCTTTGGTATTTCCGGGGTTGTCGGTCTTCTACTGGGGCGCAGCGGGCGGGTATCCTGGCATGAGCAGGCCCAGGACTGGGGGGCGGGAGGAGTGCTCGTCTGCTTTCTCCTGCTCTTTGTGACCTACGGTCTCTACGTCGCCATTAAACTTCGCCGGAAGTAATACAGCGATTCCACATGTTTTTGCATGATCAAAGGTTGACAGGAGACGCAATTCGGAGCTATCTTCCGCCTCCTTTTTCAAGGGTCGACAGGAATTTTTAATGAAAACGACTTTACCTAAAGTGGACGAAAGTGAACGCAAGTGGTTCATCGTTGATGCAACAGGCAAACCTGCAGGACGCATGGCAGCTGAAATTGCCAAGGTTCTGCGTGGCAAAAACAAGCGTACCTTTACACCGCATCTGGACTTGGGAGACTTCGTGCTCGTGATCAATGCAGAGAAGGTTGCGTTCTCCGGTTCGAAGGAAGAAAAGAAAGTGTACTTCAGGCACACCGGTTATCCGGGCGGGGGTTCACACACGCCGGTTAAAGTGATTCGGGAGCGGCATCCGGAACGTCTGATCACCTCCGCGGTGAAAGGCATGCTTCCTCGCAACCGGATGGGTCGGAAGATCCTTGGCCGCTTGAAGGTCTATGCCGGCAGCGAACATCCGCACGCAGCTCAGCAGCCACAACCATTGGATATTTAATTCGGCTTATCGCCCCAGGGAATTATCATGGCAAACATCACAACATCAAATGCTACGGGACGGAGAAAGACATCGGTTGCCCGCGTACGTATCGCCAAGGGTGTCGGAAAAGTCTTCGTCAACGGCAAGGAGTTTTCACGCTACTTCCCGGGAGAGAACCTGCGGGCCTACGCAGAGTTTCCACTGAAAGTATCCGAGACGCTTGGACACTACGATGTGCTCGCCAAGGTACATGGCGGCGGCAAAGTCGGCCAGGCGGGTGCACTCCGTCACGGTATTGCCCGCGCGCTTCTCTCCGCCGATGAATCACTCAAGGATGTGTTGAAGGCCAATGGCTGCCTCACGCGTGACCCGCGTATGAAGGAACGAAAGAAAACCGGGCAACCGGGTGCACGCAAACGCTTTCAGTTTTCGAAGCGCTAAGCACGGCCTATCGTGCCAACTTGCGAGCCCCGGATGTCACCCGTCCGGGGCTTCTTGTTTTTCAGCCATCGTTGTATGAGGAATTGAGATGAAAATTGAGCAAAGGTATATCCTGCCGCCAGGCTTCAGGTCTGCGGGCGTTCATGCGGGCATTAAAAGCGATGCCACCCGGCGCGACATGACCCTGGTCGTGTCGGACTCGCCGGCTGCGGCAGCCGGCGTATTTACCCGCAACCAGGTAAAGGCGGCACCGGTCAAATTGGACATGGAACGTATCAGCTCGGGGGTCGGGCGGGCCATCATCGCCAACAGCGGGAACGCCAACGCCTGCACCGGTGAACCCGGTTTGCTGGATGCCCGGCGCATGGCGACCTTGACCGCGCAGGCCACCGGACTGGATGAAGCAGATATATACGTCTTCTCCACCGGGAGTATTGGCGTGCCACTGCCCATGACGACCATTGCCAGCGGCATCGAGATGCTTGCCGCACAGTTAAGCCCGAATGACCTACATGCCCCGGTCGGCATCCTGACCTCTGACACCTTCGAGAAAACCGCCACCACGACGGTGTTGATCGACGGACAATCCGTCAGGCTGAGTGCCATGGCCAAGGGGGCCGGCATGATTGAACCCAACATGGCTACCATGCTCTGCTTCTTGATGACGGATGCTGCGGTCGAATCCCCGGCCTTGCAGGCCGCTTTGAATACCGCCACGGGAAGCAGCTTTAACCGAATCAGTATCGATGGCGACATGAGCACCAACGACTCGGTAATGGTCCTGGCAAACGGTCGGGCGGGCAATGCCGCGTTGAATCCTGCACACCCTGACTGGCCCGTATTTCTGGAGGCACTCAAGGCCCTTACCCTGCACCTGGCCCTGCGGATTGTCGCAGATGGCGAGGGCACTTCGAAGATCATTACCCTGCATGTCGAAGGTGCCTGTAACGACAATGATGCGGATCTCTCCGCGCGGGCCATCGCCAACTCCCTGCTCGTCAAAACCGCATGGGCGGGCGACTACCCGGTCTGGAGCAGGATCATGGACGTCCTCGGCTATGCCGGGCCCGAAATCGATGAGGCAAAAATTAATATTTTTATCGACGACTTACCCATCGCCCAAGGCGGCCTCAATGCAGGAACTTCCCGAGAGGAAGTGCTGGCAGTGACCCGGGAATCGTCGTATAGCATTCGCGTTGACCTCGGATTGGGTTCGGGCAAGGCGGTGCTATATACGGCCGACTGCACCGAGGAATACGTACGGCTCAACATGTTCTAAGCTAAGGGATGTGAATGGTACAAAAAGCCATAGAAAAGGCCGCCTCGCTCATTGAGGCCCTTCCGTATATTCAACGCTTCCGCGGCGAGACCGTCGTGGTCAAGTTCGGCGGTAGCATCCTCGAAGATCCGAGGAATTACGAGCACATCATCCGCGACATCGCCTTCATGGAGGTCGTCGGGATGCGGCCGATTCTCATCCATGGCGGCGGGAAGGCCATCTCCCGGCGCATGAAAGAGAGCGGGCTTGCGTCCAGGTTTCTCCAGGGCTTACGGGTATCTGATGAAGCCACCATCGAGGTGGTGGAACAGGTCTTGAACCACGAGGTAAATCCCGCACTGGTTGCCACATTGAATAAAACCTGTAACGCGACGGGGGTGCACGGAAACGACCTCATCCAAGTCGAAAAACATACCGGCACGGACGAGGCCGGTCAGCCCATTGACTGGGAATACGTGGGCCATGTCACCCAGGTGAACGTGCAACCCCTGAACGAGCTGCTCGATCGGAACACGGTGCCCATCGTTACCCCGCTCGGCCGCGGACCGGACGGGCGCACCTACAATGTGAACGCCGACGAAGCCGCCGGCGCGGTCGCCCGGGAGATCGGCGCGAGAAAGCTGGTCTTCCTCTCCGATGTACCCGGTATCCTTGCGGACATCGACAACCCCGAATCCATCATCTCAAGTCTGCGCGTGAAAGAAGTGGAAGAGTTGATCGCCCGGGGAGTCATCGCGGGTGGTATGATGCCAAAAGTCAGCGGGGCGATCAAAGCCCTTCATGCCGGCATCAAAAAAACCCATATCATCGACGCATCTCTTCCGCATTCCCTGTTGCTCGAGCTCTTCACCGACAAAGGCGTCGGCACAGAAATCCTTGCCTGAGTTAAGGACATGGAAGAACAGGAAAATATCACCCCCGAACCGACGACTCCGCAAGCCGTGGAAACACTCCAGGCATTGTACGCGGAGTATCTGATGCCCACCTATACACCGTCGCTTGCCCTGGTGCGCGGCAAAGGAATGCACGTCTGGGATATCAATGGGCATAAGTATATGGATTTTCTAGGTGGCATCGCGGTAAGCACCCTCGGCCATGCCCACCCCTCGATCCTTTCTGCCCTGCGCAAGCAGGCCGGAAAGATCATCCATACCTCGAATCTCTATTACAATGAACTCATGCCACAGGTGGCGCGCGTGCTATCGCTCCGCTCCCTGGGCGGAAAAGCTTTTTTCTGTAACTCCGGTGCGGAGGCCAACGAAGCGCTGATCAAACTCGCCCGGCTATGGGGATCCGGCCAGGGAAGGCACGAGATCATCACCTTTCGTGGCTCTTTCCACGGCCGGACGCTGGCGACACTCAGCGCGACCGGACAGGAAAAGTTGCACCAGGGGTTTGCCCCACTGCCAGAGGGTTTCTCCTATGCTGAACTGAACGACCTCGCCTCCGTCGAGGAGCGCATCGGCCCCCGGACCGTCGCAGTCATGATCGAGCCCATCCAGGGCGAGGGCGGGGTTCGCCTGGTCGACCCAGACTTTCTCCGGAACCTGCGAGAACTGTGCAGCAAGCACCGGCTGCTCCTGCTCTGCGACGAAATCCAAACCGGGATTGGACGTACCGGGGAGTGGTTTGCTTACCAGCATGCCGGCATCGTTCCGGATGCGATTTCCGTGGCCAAGGGACTGGGCGGCGGCGTTCCTATCGGCGCGATCGTTGCGACACCGGAACTATCCACCATTCTCCAACCCGGCACCCATGGCAGCACCTTCGGGGGCAATCCGCTCGCGTGTGCAGCGGCATTGGCGGTACTGGAAACCCTGGAGAAAAAGAATCTCGTCGAGCAGGCAAAGAAACAGGGCACCATGCTGGTGAAGCGGCTGGAGCGGATGCAGAAGAAGCATCCCACGGTCGAGGAAATCCGGGGCCTGGGCCTTATGGTGGGTATTGTGATGAATCAGCCCTGTAAAGAGTTGGAAACCCTTCTCATGCGGAACGGGCTCATCACCGTTGCCACGGCACAGAACGTGATCCGGCTGCTTCCACCGCTCATCGTGACGCAGGCCCAGATCAAGAAGGCGGTAAAGATTATCGACCAAGGCATCAGGCAATGGCAGGAATACCACTGATCGACGATGGACACTTGACGTTGAACCAGAAAATTGAAATTTGACGGAAAAAGGAGCACCCATGAAAATTGTATTAGCGTATTCCGGCGGACTCGACACCTCCATCATACTAAAGTGGCTGCAAGAGACCTATCAGGCAGAAATCATCGCTTATGCTGCAGATGTCGGCCAGGAAGAGGAGCTCGACGGCCTTGAAGAAAAGGCTAAAGCCACCGGTGCGTCCAAAATGTACGTGGAGGATCTGCGCGAGGAGTTCGCCAGGGATTTCGTTTTCCCCGTTATCCGCTCCGGTGCGGTCTACGAATCCGGCTACCTGCTAGGCACCTCCATTGCCCGGCCGCTCATCGCAAAGCGGCAAGTAGAGATCGCCCGCGAAAATGGGGCGGAAGCGATTGCACACGGAGCCACCGGCAAGGGCAACGACCAGGTGCGTTTTGAACTCACAGCCTATGCCCTGCAGCCGGACATCAAAATCATTGCACCTTGGCGAGACTGGGATTTCAAATCCCGGACGGACCTGATCAACTACGCGAAAGAGCACGACATCCACGTGCCCGTCACGGCCAAGAAGCCGTACAGCATGGATCGTAACCTCCTGCACATCAGCTTTGAAGGCGGCGTCCTTGAAGATCCCTGGACCGCACCGCCGGAGGATATGTTTATGCTTTCCTGTTCCCCGGAAGATGCTCCGGATACACCGGAGGAAGTCACCATTGACTTTGACCGGGGAGATGCCGTTGCAGTGAACGGGGCTTCGATGACTCCTTTGAAAGTAATGCAGGTGCTGAACAAGCTTGGTGGAAAGCATGGCATCGGCCGCATCGACATCGTCGAAAATCGTTTCGTCGGCATGAAAAGCCGTGGCGTGTACGAGACGCCTGGCGGCACCATCCTGCATCGTGGGCGGGAAGCCGTGGAGCAGTTGACGATGGATCGGGAGGTCCTTCACTACCGCACCAGCCTGGTTCCAGCGTACGCCCGCCTGGTGTACAATGGCTTTTGGTATGCACCGGAACGCGAAATGCTGCAGACGGCCATGGACCAGGCCGCCAGCACGGTTTCAGGAACCGCACGCTTGAAACTTTATAAAGGGAACTGCATGGTCGTTGGTCGTAAGTCCGACCAGTCCCTCTACGACGAAGATATCGCGACGTTCGAGGCGGACGATGTCTACAACCAAAAGGACGCGGAAGGCTTTATCAAGCTGAATGCCCTCCGCCTGCGTGTAGCCAGCAAGAAAAGCGAATGACCGAAATGCGAGGGAACTTAGATGTTTGAAGGGGTTTACACAGCAATCGTCACGCCGTTTAATACAGACGGATCCGTGGATTATGATGCCCTCATCCGGCACGTGGAATTCCAGGTGCAGGGTGGCGTTGACGGCATCGTTCCCGTCGGCACCACGGGTGAGTCGCCGACCGTCGACTTTGAAGAGCACATGCGCATCATCGACGTGACCACGCAAGCGGCCAACGGACGCGTAAAGGTGATCGCGGGTACCGGCGCCAACTCGACCAGCGAAGCACTCATGCTTACCGCCAAGGCCAAGGAGTTCGGTTGCGATGGCACCCTCCAGGTCACCCCGTATTACAACAAGCCAAACGATAACGGCTTGCGCAGGCATTTCGAGCTCGTGGCCGATATCGGATTGCCCGTCATGCTGTACAATGTCCCCGGGCGCAGCGGCCTGGCGATTTCCATCGACCTGATCAAGAAACTTTCTGAGCATGAAAATATTGTTTCAGTGAAAGAAGCCGGGGGCAGTGTTGACCGGGTAAGCCAGATCCTCAGCACCTGCGATCCCGGATCGATCAGCGTGGTATCCGGTGACGACGCACTGGCCCTTCCCATGATTGCAGTGGGCGCAGATGGCGTGGTCAGTGTGGCTTCCAACATCATTCCTGAAACCATCTGCGAAATTGTGCACAGTGCACTCGGGGGAGACTTTGATCACGCCCAGAAAATCCACCTTGAATACCACTCCCTGTTCGTCGGCCTGTTCATGGAGACCAATCCCATCCCGGTTAAAACGGCCTTGAGATTGATGGGTAGAATGGGCGGCACCTTCCGTCTTCCCTTGGCACCCATGGACGGGGATGCAGATGGATACGATGAAAGCACCGGAAAAACCCAGAAACTTGAAGAGCTCCTGGCTCAACATAAGGTAATCTGATATGAACCTACGAATCAGTATTATCGGTGCCGCGGGGCGTATGGGGAAAACCCTCGTCCGCTGTCTCGCCACGGGGAAGGTTCCCGGTCTCCAGCTCGCGGGAGCCGTCGACCTGAGCTCCGTTGCTGGCCAGGGGGAAGATATCGGTACCCTTTCCGGCCTGAGCCCGATCGGGGTTGCGTTGAGCTCCGATCTTCCCGCCCTCGCGGATCAAACGGAGGTCTTTATCGATTTCAGTTTTCACGGCGGTATTCGCGAGCGCGCGGAATTGATTGCCCAGTGGAACAAGGCCGTGGTGGTTGGCACCACCGGGCTGACCGATGAGGAGTGTGCAGGCCTGACCAGCACTGCGCAGAAAATTCCCGTGGTCTTCGCGCCGAACATGAGCCTGGGGGTCAATCTGCTCGCCGCCCTGGTCGAAGAAACCGCGGCTCGACTCAAGGGCCAGGGCTACGATATTGAAGTCACGGAAATGCATCACCACCACAAGCTTGACGCACCCAGCGGTACCGCCTTGTTCCTTGGCGAGGCCGCTGCCCGCGGCAGTGGATGGAATCTGGACGAAGTCGCTCAACACGGCCGCAAGGGCATCACCGATGACGGTCGCCCGGATAAACAGATCGGCTTTCACTCGCTGCGCGGTGGCGATGTGGTTGGCGATCACAGCGTGCTTTTCGCCGCCGAAGGCGAAATGATTGAACTCACCCATCGCGCAACCAGTCGAGACACCTTTGCTATTGGCGCCTTGCGCGCCGCGGAATGGCTGGCCGGACAAGGCCCCGGCCTGTATTCCATGCGCGATGTACTCGGTCTCCAGGGATAAAACGGACGGCGAGGGGATGGAGTTTGGACTCAGCTTCGGCACCAACCTGGAGGATCGCATCCAGCACTTGCGAATCGCCCGGAAAGCCGTGCTGGCCGTGGAGGGCACACGCGAATGTGCGGCTTCGCCCATGTACGAAACGGACCCGGTAGACGTCCTTCCCGAGTACCTGGGAATGAAGTTTGTCAACGCGGTTATCATCATCGAAAGTGAATACAGTGCCAAGGAATGGCTGGAGCTTATCAACCTGATCGAAACCGCCATGGGCCGGGTGCGCAGCGGGGACAAAAATGCGCCGCGCACGATCGATATCGACATCCTTTACGCCGGGGACCAGTGCATCGACTCCGGAGGACTCACGGTACCCCATCCCCGTTGGACAAGCCGTCGCTTTGTCCTGCAGCCTCTGTCCGATGTGCGCGGTGACATGCTGTTTCCGCAGCAGGCGGAAAGCGTGTCACAACTGCTCGCCGCGCTGGAATCTGACGAAAATATCGTTAAACTTGAGGAAACATGGTAAATCATCCTATGCCTGAACCCAAAAAATGGACCGCACGTGGCATTTCAGCGCTGAAAGGGGAGGAAAAGATTGCGGCAATCACCTGCTACGACTACGCGGCTGCGCGCTTTGTCGATGCGGCGGGCATACCCCTCATTCTAGTCGGTGACAGCCTGGGAATGACCGTGCTCGGACACAAAAATACCTTGGCGGTCACCGTCGATAACATGATCCACCACACGGCCGCAGTCGTACGCGGTACCGAGCGCGCATTGGTCGTCGGCGACATGCCCTTCATGTCCTATCAGCCGGGCATTGATCTCACCCTGGTCAACGCGGGTCGCTTCCTCAAGGAAGCCGGTGCCGACGCGATAAAAGTTGAAGGGGGAGCCGACCGCGCCGAACTTGTCGCAGCCGTGGTGGGCAGCGGGATTCCCGTCATGGGCCATGTCGGCCTGACCCCGCAAAGCATCAAGGACCTCGGCGGATTCAAGGTCCAGGGGCGTTCGCCTGAAGAAGCAGAGACCCTGGTCAACGATGCCAAAGCCCTCGAACAAGCCGGGGTCTTTGCCATCGTCCTGGAAGCGATTCCCGCCGGGCTCGCCCGGCGCATCACGGATTCCGTGGCGGTGCCAACGATCGGTATTGGTGCCGGTCCGGACTGCGACGGCCAAATCCTCGTCATCAACGATCTTCTCGGAACCTATGACGCATTCACCCCCAAGTTCGTCAAACAGTACGCGCAATTGGGCGAGGAAATGAAACGCGCATTCGGGGAATACATCCAGGATGTCCAGGACGGCAGTTTCCCCGGCCCCGAGCACTGTTACGAGTAACATCCATGATTACGATCCAGCATCCAGAGCAGATGCAGGCAAAAGCCATCGAGCTGCGTCAGCAGGGGAAACGCCTGGTCCTGGTGCCGACCATGGGCTTTCTGCATGAAGGGCACCTCTCGCTGATGCGGATTGCCCGTCAACGAGGCGATGTGATCATCACCTCGATTTTCGTGAACCCGAGCCAGTTCGGTCCACAGGAGGATCTCGAAGCCTACCCGCGGGATTTCGAGCAGGACGAAGGGCTGTGCCGAAACGAAGGGGTAGACATCCTCTTTTACCCCGGGATCGAAACCATGTACCTCCCGGATGTTTCGGTGTACGTCGACGAAACGCTGTTGTCCAGGGGCCTGTGTGGACTCACCCGGCCAACCCACTTCCGCGGGGTGCTCACCATCGTCGCCAAACTGTTCAATATCTGCCTGCCCCATGCCGCCGTATTCGGCGAAAAGGATGCACAGCAACTACGCTTGCTCCGCCGGATGGTTCGCGACTTGAATTTTCCGGTCGAGATGGTTTCCGGACCCATCGTGCGCGAGTCCGACGGACTCGCCATGAGCACGCGGAACAAATACCTCACGGACAACGAACGCCGAGAAGCGCTGTGCCTGCGACACAGCCTGGACCTGGCGGAAGAATGCTATGCCGGGGGCGAACGGGATGTATCCACGATTCTCGACGCCATGCAGGGCGTGATTACCGGGAGCAGTTCGGGGGTGATCGATTACCTGGCAGCAGTCGATGATGAAAACCTGGAAGCGATCGATACCATCGACCGGCCGGCCTTGATCGCGCTGGCGGTCAGGTTCGGGGAGGCCCGGTTGCTGGATAACACGGTACTCGGCCTATAGGCCCATGCCCGCTGCGGAGCAGGCGGATTCCACCTACTCCCCACCCACGCTGATCAGGTGCCCGTAGGTCCGGATAAACATTCGGCCCTGGTGGATAGCCGGCGTGGCGTATACGCCTTCTCCCAGGGTGTTCTGGGCCAGCTTCTTGAAGGTACGCCCGGTGGAAATCACGGCCATTTCACCCGTCTTATCCGCGGCATAGATCTTGCCGTCCACACAGATCGGTGATGAAAAATACGCGCCGCCCACGCGTTCCTGCCAAACCGTTTTTCCGGTCGCGCCTTCCACGCAGGTAACCAGGCCCGCATCGGTCCACAGGTACATCAAGTCGTCCTTGCTGAGGATCCAGGGCACATACGGAAGGGTTTTTGTCAACTTGTATACCGTCTCCGGGCCGCGCTCTATCGTCCCCGGGCGTATCGCAGCACTTTCTTTGCCCCCTCCCCCCGCCCCCGCGGTGATAAATACCAGGCCGCCGCAAAGGACGGGCGAGCCGACACTGCGATTCGTGAAGCCCAGGGGTATCTCCCAGACCTTTTCACCCGTCAGGGGATTCAAGGCTGTCATTCCATGATCGGTGCTGATGAATATAGCCTGGGGCGGACCGTTTTCCGGCTCAAGGATCAAGGGCGAGATGTACGAGTCTTTTTCATTTTTCCGATCAACCCGCCAGCGCGTCTTGCCGGTGTTCTTGTCCAGGCCAGCGATAAACGCTCCGCCTTTCCAGCAATCGTTTGGCAGAATCAACACGTCTCCATGCAACACCGGCGAGTTACCCGTGCCATGCTGCGTTTCGACGGGCCCCAGGGTCCGTCGCCACAGCGCTTGGCCATCGTGGTCCAGGGCAAAGGCCACTCGCTGGCCGTTTTCGGTCCACCACATATACAGCCGGTCTTTCTCCAGCACGGGCGTTTCGGCCGCGAAGCTACCGAACTTGTGCAAATGATATGGCGTGAAGGGAAAAGGCTTCTCCCAGATCAGGTGGCCATCCCTCGTGCTCAGGCAAAGAATCGAGCGCTCCCCCTTCCCGGGATTGGAGCAGGTGGTCAGGAACAACTTGTCACCCCAGCATACGGGTGATGAATATCCTTTTCCCGTAATCGGCACCTTCCAGTTGAAATCGTCCACCGTGAAAGTAACCGGTACTGTTTTCGCGTGGCTGATCCCCGTTCCATTCGGACCGCGCATCTGCACCCACTCCTGGGCACTCACCGAGACCGCCATCCAAGCCGCAAGCAATATCCATGTCTTCATGCCCGGAGGATACGATGACCAGACCCATTAAACAGTCAGAAATTGGACAGGATACATTTTTTGGGAGTATTGCAGGGGGGCGGGGTCCGGGCCAGCGGTTAAGCAACCCGAAACTTTGGTGTCTTTTCGTGTATTTCGCAGATTCCCCTGCTATGCAAATCCCCATGAACGTGCTCGAAACCGTACGCAAAGGCCTGTTCAGGTCCCGCAGGGGGATCATCTGCTGGTCTATCCTTAAGAATGCGGTGAACGGCTTCCGTCTTAAGCCGGGCAGCAAGGTGCGCTTCATCGATGAGACCCCCAGCGACGAAGTTGCACATGAAAAGGTCGGCTATATTCGCTACATGTTTGATGAATATCTTCGCTACCTGCCGGACGGCATGCAGGGCAAGACGGTCCTTGAACTCGGCCCCGGTGACAATTTCGGCGTAGCACTACTCTGCCTCGCGCACGGCGCTGACACCGTTGTCTGCCTGGACAAGTACGCAGCCGTGCGCCAACCCGAGTTTGAATGCCGCGTGTATTGGAAGTTGCGGGAAACCTTGACCGGCGAACAGCAGGCGCGTTTCGACCAGGTCGTCATGCTGGACAAACAGGCGACCTTCGACGAAGAGCGCCTACGAATCATCAATGATTGTCCGCTGGAAAACGCGGCTTCCCGCCTGGGTAGGTTCCAGCCCCATCTCATCCTTTCTCGCTCCGTGCTCGAATATTTGAAAACCCTCGAGGGCGCTTTTGACGTAATGGACCGGCTATTGCCGCCCGGCGGACAATTGATTCACAAGGTCGACGTCCGCGACGATGGCTTATTCAGCGCATCCGGTCACCACCCCTTGACCTTTCTTACACCAAGCGAGATCACCTACCGCGCCATGACCTCCTTCACCTACCGGCCCAACCGGATGCGCATCGATGACTTTCGATGCCAGTTGAAACGCCTCGGGTACCCATTCGAACTACCCATCACCCAGCTCCTTGAACAGGAGAAAGAATTCTCAAGCCCGATAGGCCGCCTTGTCAAAAACAACCATTACGGTAAAAAGGAACTCGAACGCATTAAAGAAATTCGGCCACACCTGGCGAAACGATTTTCCGCCATGAGCAACGAGGACCTGCTGACCACCGGCTTCTGGCTGATCGCGAAAAAGCCCGGACCGGTGGAGGAGGACCCGTCCTGAATGGCGTGGCGGGTCCCATCTTACCTGGATCCTCCCGGGGAAATTGTTTTTCCATCTTTCGTTGTGCGGAAAAAGCATCGTAGAGTTAACACCATGAAGCTGGATGCCGGAAGGTTTCCCCTGAACACAGAAGTACCCGTCGGCCCCTGAACCCGTATGTTTTTCAATTCCTTCGAGTTTATTTGGTTTTTCGTCCTTGTTTACGGCGTGTACGTGATCCTCACGCACCGCGCCCAGAACGTCCTGCTGCTGGCAGCCAGTTACTTTTTTTACGCCTGCTGGGATGTTCGCTTCCTCTCCCTGATCATCCTCTCGACCGTCGTCGATTACTTCTGCGGGCTGAAGATGGACGGAGAGGAGAAGCCCAGGCGCTACCTCTGGATCAGCATCCTGGTGAACCTCGGCGCGCTCGCGACCTTCAAATACTTCAATTTCTTTGCCGACAACCTGATCCTGATGCTACAGGCGATGGGCTTCCATGCAGACCCGAAGCTGATTCACCTCATGGCCCCGGTCGGCATCTCTTTTTATACCTTTCAGACCATGAGTTACACGATCGACGTGTATCGCGGGAATCTGAAGCCAACCCGTAACTTCCTGAATTTCGCCCTGTTCGTCGCTTACTTTCCCCAGCTCGTGGCCGGCCCCATCGAGCGAGCTCGTCGACTGCTTCCCCAGATTGAAAAGCCGCGGATTATCACCTACCAGATGTTCCGCGAAGGAGCCTGGCTGATCCTGCTGGGATTTTTCATGAAGACGGTGATGGCGGATAACCTGGCCATCTTCGCCAGCGAGTTGTTTGACGAGTCAGAGGGTCCGCGACCCAATGGGATGCAGGTACCGATGGGAATCCTGGCATACGCCTTTCAGATCTATGGAGATTTTGGCGGGTACTCCAATATTGCCCGCGGGCTGAGTAAATGGATGGGTATCGAAATCATCGTGAATTTCCGGATGCCCTATTTCTCCTGCAACCCGGCCGAATTCTGGCGTCGCTGGCACATCAGTTTATCCACCTGGCTACGGGACTATCTCTACATTCCACTCGGTGG
Source organism: Kiritimatiellia bacterium (assembly GCA_029936175.1). GTDB lineage: Bacteria > Verrucomicrobiota > Kiritimatiellia > SS1-B-03-39 > UBA6053 > JAPYUI01. Next base: position 12,499 of record JAPYUI010000009.1, on the reverse strand, counting down.
AAATCGCGGCGGCACGGGAAAAATGCTTCGCAACCTGATGCTCACCATGCTCCTCGGAGGCTTGTGGCATGGCGCTGCCTGGCATTTTGTCGCCTGGGGAGCCTATCACGGACTTCTGCTCGTCGTTCACCGACTCTGCAGCCCCGTGCTTCAACTGCTCAACCCGAAAACGCGCATCGGCGCAACGATTTGGAAACTCCTGTGCATGGGGGGATTTTTCAGCCTGACACTCTTCGGCTGGGTCCTGTTTCGCGTATCGAGCCTGGGTGATATTCCGCTTATGTTCAGCCGGATATTCGACCCCTGGGACTGGAATGCACGCGTCTGCATATTGACCATGCTGTTTTTTGTTAGCCCGGTCGTGCTGATCGATGTCCTGCAGGAATGGAGGAAAGACATGATGGCCGTCAAGCGGCTCTGGAAACCGGTCCGCCTTGCGATTTACCTTTACCTGTTTATTTGTATTGTCATGTGCAGCTCACGTGAAAATTATGCTTTCGTCTATTTTCAATTTTAGTGGGGTGGCAGCCGCTTTCCGGTTGCCCTTCACAACCAAGTGCTGGTTCCTGGTGATCCTTTCAGCCGGGGTGGTGATGTACAAGGGAGCCGTTGACCAAATCATTCGGACCTATACACCCCAGCAAACCAACCACCTGACCGAGGCCGTCGAGGACCTTTCCGAGGAAACGCGGGTGATGTTTCTCGGAAGCTCGCATATGGCTGCGGGCATCAACCCCAGTTATTTCGACCAAAAAGTCGCCAACATTTCGGTCAACGCCGGAAACTTCGAGGTGCTGGAGATCCTGTTCAAGAGTCATGTCGACCGGGTGCCAAACCTGGAATATGTCATTGTCGAAGCAGACAATACCTGTCTGGCGATCGACCGGCTTAACGAGACACGCGACTTCGTCGAACTGAATTACCTGGGGGCCAAGCTGGAACATTACCCGAAGCCAAAGTGGTGGAAGTTGAGCCAACGACTCCTCAACCAGGACTGGGTTTATCCTATCCTGTTTTATAATCGACTCACCCCGTACGAATACGTCTACAAGCGGAAGCTGGCATATACGCGGGAGCAGCGTTCCGCGCTGAATCAGCAGAAACACAGCGGCCGCGATACGATGCCTGACTGGCCATTCAATCGTAAGGAGCCGGGTGCGTCCGTTCCCGGGCATTCGCCCCACATGCATGTGATGGACAAGGAGCGGATGGACCGGATTGACCGCATCACCTTTGATGATCCGGTCTTCTGGGATCGGGTCGAAAAAAACTCAGCCGCCCTGGATCGCCTGCTGGCCTGCATCGATGAGCACGGGGTGCAACCGATCTTTTTTCGCTTTCCCTACACCTATGCCTATCACCGATGGAACACAGCGGAATGGGATGAGGTCGATTCGACGATGATGCGCTATCTCGAGGACCGTTATAGCGAACGATTCGTCTTCTGGCAGATACCCCGGGAACCCTACTTCGAAATTTCGGACTACTCCGACTCCCAGCACTTAAACAAGTGGGGCGCGATCAAGATGTCGGGGTATCTGAATGACTGGATAAACGAATTGCTGGAGTAGGTTCGGGAGGAACGTGCACAGGTAAAATCCTGTACGCGTTCCGAAGTGGCGGTCAGCGTCCGCGGCTACTGCCACCACTGCGACCACTGCGACCACCGCCACCACTGCGACCACCGCCACCGGTGCGAGGACGACCACCGCCACTGCGACCACTGGATGAACGAGGCGCTCTCGGTGGAGCCTTGGGAAGGGGGGTGAGCAACTCCTCTTCGGGGTACTCGCAACGCAGTTCACGCCCCAGGAACTTCTCAATGTCGGGCAGGACAAAAGCGTCCTGCTGGCTGGCGAAGGAAATAGATTTACCCTCCATGCCGGCGCGGCCCGTACGGCCGATGCGATGTACGTAGTCTTCCGGATCATCCGGGAGGGCGTAATTGATCACGTGGCTCACGCCCTCGACATGAAGACCGCGACCTGCAACGTCGGTAGCGACCAGCACGGGAACCTCCCCGGACTTGAAGCGTTCGAGAGTTCTTACGCGCTTGGCCTGCGGCACATCGCCTGAGAGCAGGGCACAGCGGATGCCATAGCGGTCCAGGGTCTCACAGAGGTCACGCACCTGGTTGCGACGATTGGCAAAGATCAGGACACGTTCCGGTTTTTCCTGCTGGATGACATTGTAAATCACCATGAGCTTTTCGCGATCCGTGGCGAGATAGATGCGCTGGTCCACCGTATCGGCAGCCACCGTATCCGGTTCGATTTCCACCCGAACCGGATCGGTCGTCCACTGTTCAGACAAACGATCCACATCCTCATTGAACGTTGCACTGAAAAAGAGGGTCTGGCGTTCAGTCTTAACTGGCGTACTACGGACAATTTGGCGAACATCCGGGATGAAGCCCATGTCGAGCATGCGATCGGCCTCATCAATTACCAGCACGTCGACATGGCCCAGGTGAATGACGTGCGAGCGGCGAAAATCCAGCAGGCGACCCGGGGTCGCGGCTACCAAGTCCACCTGCTCATTTTGCAGGATGCTTTTCTGCTTCTGGTAATCGAGACCACCGTAAACGGCCATCGTCCGCAGGCCCGTATATTTTCCGATAACAGCCGCCTCCTCCGCGATCTGGATGACCAGTTCACGCGTCGGGGCAATCACCAGCACACGGGGCGTTCCGTTTCGTAAAGGTTGCTCCGGCGGATTGCGCAGCAACTTGGTGAAGGCGGTTATCAAGAAGGCCGCGGTCTTCCCGGTACCTGTCTGGGCCTTGCCCAGGCCGTCGATCCCGGTCAGAATCTGTGGCATGATACCCGCTTGGATCGGGGTACAATACTTAAAATCCAGATCCGCGATGGAGTGCATAATTTCATCGGGTAAATCCAGGTCCTGGAAGCGGGTTTTTTCCTCTACCGATTCCACGACATAACTGGCCGGGTCCCAGGGAAGCTCAGGTACGGGCTCGACCCCTTCGCGGGGGGCTTCTCCTTTCGCGGGTCGATCTCCCCCGCTCGGACGGTCTTCCCGGGCTCCGTCTTCACGTGGACGACGGGAACGCCCTCGTCCACGTGAACGCGAGCGACTCCGATTCCGGGAGCCCTCGGGTGCGCCCTCCTCCGGCTCTTTTCCGTCGCTTTGACCCGCCGGATTCGGCTTCGCCGAGGATCGGCTCGACCGGCCACCTTCTGCCTTCGCTTGGGGCCGAGCGTCCGCATCTTCCGCATCTGGCACATCTTCCGAACGACGCCCCGCGCGATTACGGGATCCCCCGCGACGACCACGACGCTGCCCGCCGGTTGAACGGCCTTCACCGGGTGTACCCGATGAAGCGTTTTGCTCGTCCGAGGGCTCGGCTTGTGCGGCCTGTTCACGAGGCGACTTGCCGGGTGAATCGTTTTTGCTTGAGGCAGTAGAACGCTTAGCGGACGAGGACCTTTCGCTTTTCCCGGAAGGAGCTTTTTTCGAGGAGCTATCCTTTGTTGGAGGCTCGTCTTTGCTCGAATGCTGGGCGTCTGCTGCTCGCGCGGAACCCTTTGCCAGCTTCTTTTTGACTTTGTCCACGATGAATCTAACCATAACCGCCTTGAATAGCCCCTCCAGGCCTTATAACACAAGCGGGAATCACTGATTTCACCATGAAACAAAAGGGAAGCTTTATACAAAATCCGACGGCCCGCAGGATTTTTGAATCCAGCCAGCCACTTTGGTCCAGTCGAGCACCCGGAAGACTCGACATTATGGGCGGGATTGCCGATTACATGGGAGCCTTGGTCCTCCAGCGCCCCATCCTACAGGCCACACATGCGGCGGTCCAACGGAGGACCGACGACCAGATTCGGATCATGAGCACGGGCGGATCGAAGACCGGGCGATCCAGCAAGGTCAATTTTTCGATGAAGATGCTCGGCCTTCACGCGACACCGGTCGCTTATGCGGTTGCACAGGGGCTGTTTAAACAGCTGGGGGAAGACGCCTGGGCAGCCTACCCCGCCGGTTGCCTCCTGGTGTTACTCAAGGAGAACAATCGTAGCCTGACGCATGGGATCAGCCTCTATATTCAATCCGAGATTCCCGAGGGGAAAGGGGTCAGTTCATCGGCTGCCCTGGAAGTGGCCGTCATGCAGAGCCTCGCTGCGGCACTGGAGATCCCGTTGAAGGCGGAAGAACTCGCTCGTTTATGTCAGCTGGCCGAGAATGAGGTCGTGGGCGCACCTTGTGGCATCATGGACCAGATGACGGCGGCCTGTGGTCAGGCGAACGAACTGCTGGCCTTGCGATGCCAACCGGCCGAGTTGCAGGAACCGGTGCAGGTGCCCGAGGGACTCAGTTTCTTTGGGGTCGATTCCGGGATTCGGCATGCCGTGAGCGGATCGAATTATGCCTGCGTACGTACCGGCGCGTTCATGGGTTGTCGCATCCTCGAAAGCCTGGTGGGCGCTCAAGCCACCGGTTGGAATGGGTACCTGGCGAATTGTTCCCCGGAAACCTTCGCCCGTTTTGCCGACCGGGTTCCGGAGAAAATGAGGGGTCAGGATTTTATGGACAGCTATGGAGAAAGCCGCGATACGGTCACCCTGCTCGATCCATCGCTGATCTATAGCGTGCGGATGCCAACCGCTCACCCGGTATACGAACAAGCCCGTATTCAATCCTTTGCCGAAAAGTTACCGATGGCTGAAAGCGCCACGCAACGAACCGAGATCGGGGCGATGATGTATGAATCGCATGAAAGCTATTCGGCCTGTGGACTGGGCTGCTCGGAGACCGACCGACTGGTAGAGATGATACGTGGAGCGCCATCGATCCACGGCCTGTACGGTGCACGAATCACCGGTGGTGGTTGCGGGGGCACCGTCGCGGTCATGGCTGAGGCGCATGCCCGTTCGGCCATTGATGATATCTGCCGGGCCTACGAAGCGGAAACCGAACAGGCCACCTTTGTCTTTGAAGGTTCCTCGGACGGTGCTGTAGCCACCGGGGTACGGTGCGAAATGCTCTAGGGTCCCTGGTGCCTGTGGACCGTCCACATCACCGGGCTTACTCGACCGCCTCGGCGATCAGGTCCGCACCCCCCGGATACGAGAGATAAACCCCGGCCTCATCGTCACCCTCGAGAATCGCCCCGCTCACCGCCTTGGGTGCCCACGGGTCGCTTATGTCGAGCACGATGATGGGAGGCGCTTCAAAACCGAAGACCAGGTAAACGACAACCCCTTCTTCCGTGGTGAACCGGGCAGTCCCGTTCTCCGCTTCCACGAGCTGCAGGGCCTCGGCAGCGATGGGCGAGGCATCCACCCCCTCCATCGCTTCCGGTTGCCCGGCAGAAAGGGTCACTTCAGCCGTGGCATCGGGCAGGTAATAGATGACGCCATCCTCGGTCGAGATGACCGGAACAGGTTGACCGTTGATCTTCACGATGCCCGCCGATGCCCGGTGAATGCCGGCAGCCCCGACCTCCAGGACGACCGGTTCAAGCGTCAACCGCGCCACCGCGGGGCCATGCAGTTTTGTGTTCAGGGAATAGTCGTAATCCTCAAGCCAGTAATAATAGGTCCCCGGCTCCGTAATCACATCGAGCAGGCTGTACTGCGCGCCGACGCCGGTGCCTTTCCCGGCAATCAAATCACCGGGCAATCGGGTTCGCTCACCATCAATCTGGTCTGAACGGTACACATAGAAGCCCAGGTTGTTTCGTTCGCTGCCGGTACGCCAATTGACCCAAATCCCGGAATCTGTCGGATGCGCATCGAAAGACGCCAGGGCGATCTCCGTGGGTGCCGACAGGAAGCCAAAGTCCACACTCGAGAGGACCTGGCCGGATGCCAGGTTGAAAACCTGGTTGACCGGGGTGGTCGGGAACTGGAACCCCGCCGGGAGCGTACTGACATCAACCTCAACCGCATAGGTACCTGCAAGAAGATTAGAAAAGGCATAAAAGCCCCCGTTTCCGGGAACCGCCTGGGTTACATTACTCGTGATAAAGGTTTGGGTTCCGAGCAGGTCGACGCTGTACAGATTCACCGTGATGTTCGAGAGGCCCAGGCTGGCAATATTCTCATTCGGTTGACCATCGCGGTTTACATCCAGCCAGACCGTATCGCTGATCTGGCCCAGGGCGATCACGACCGCAGACCCCGTCGCGGAAACACCCGAGACCGGGGCGGCGCCGGACGGACGGGACCGCACGCCCGTCAGCGGGCTCGGCCCAAGTGAATACGCGGGAACACCGACAACCGACGCGATGTTCGTCAAGGACCCCGCGATCACGGTTTCAAAGTAGACCGAAGTGGAAGCACCAACCAGTAAACTGGGGATCACCAGCGGGGTAAAGCCCGGCAGCATGGTGTCCTCGACAACCAGGTTCGCCAGGTGCACGGTGCCGGTATTCTCGACCACGAAGCAGAACGTGATCGGGGTATTGTTGGTGCCCATGATCAAGGACACCCCGGGACAGGAAGCTCCCGCATCCTGGCCGAGGTAAACCGATTTCGCGATGGTCACGCCACCGGGGCAATCGATGAGCACCACGACGTTGGTGGTCGAAATATTGCCACAGTCATCCGTGGCACTAATCACGATCGGTGGGGGGGTGGGTCCCTGCACCGGGGCGCCCGGCAGGGGCGACTGGGCCAGGCTGACGGACCCGCAGGCGTCGTTCACGACGACTCCGGCCAGGACATCCGGAATAACCGCCCGGCAATTTTCATCCGGAATCAACGTAACCGAGTTCGTGGCTGAGGCAAAGACCGGGCCGCTGAGGTCATGGGTATAGGTAAACACCTGGGTGCAGGTGACCGCGGGCGAACAGGCATCAAAGGCGCCGTAGGTCCGGGTCAGGGTCACGATACATCCATTTGTCACCGCCACGTCGCCCTGGTGAACCACGGTCACTATGCCGCAATTATCCGTGGTCATAACCAGGTTGACATCGGGTGCCGGGATCACCGGGTTGCACCCCAGGCTTTCGCCGGGCGGGCACGCCGTGATGACCGGGGGTTCGAGATCTTCCGTCCAGGTCAGGACCTGGACGCAGGTGTTGGAATTTCCACAGCCATCAAACACGACATAGGTCCGGTTGAGCGTAACCGTACAGCCATTCGTGACCACGCTTTCACCCACAATCGCGATCGACGAGACCCCGCAATTGTCGGTTGCATTCACCAGGTTGGTATCGCCTCCCGGGATCAGGACGGGATTGCAGCCGAGATTGATATCGGGCGCACAGGCCACGATCGTCGGCGGCTCGAGATCTCCCGTCCAGAAGAACACCTGGTCACAGGTACTCGTATTGCCACAATCGTCGATCACCCGGTAGGTGCGGATAAAGCTGACCAGGCACCCGTTGGTAACCGTCGATTCGCTCGCCACGCTGATGCTTACCCCGCCACAGGCGTCGGTAGCCAGCACCGCGTTCGTATCTGCAGCCGGAATGGCGGTTGCGTTGCACCCCAGGTCGCCACCAGCCGGGCAAAAGGTAATCACGGGCGCGACCAGGTCTTCAACCCAGGTCAGGGTCTGCACGCAGGTGCTTACATTCCCGCAGGCATCGCTTAGCCGATAGGTGCGCCGCAGGGTGACATCACAGCCGTTTGTTGTCGTAACTTCACTGCTTACGGTGATGCTCGCGATGCCGCAGAAGTCGACCGCATTGATCGCATTCGTATCGGCCGGGGGGATGTTCGTTGGATTACAGCCCAGGTCCATATCGGGGGCGCATTCAAAGATCTCCGGGGCATCGAGGTCCTGGGTCCACGTAATCGTCTGCAGGCAGCTGTTGGTGTTGCCACAGGTATCCGTAACCAGGTAGGTACGGTTGATGGTCAAATCACAACCATTTTGCGAGAGGACCTCGAACAACAGCGTCACCGTGACCGACCCGCAATTATCCGTCGCAACAACGGCATTGGTGTCGGCTGACGGAATACTCGCCGGATTACACCCGAGATCCTGGCTCGGAGCACAGGCCGTGATCACCGGGATCTCCGTATCGTCTATCCAGGTCAGGGTCTGTACACAATTGGATGAATTGCCACAGGCATCCTGGACCGTATAGGTACGCGTCAGGGTGACCTGGCACAGGTTGGTTACCAGGACCTCGCCCAGCACGCCAATGAAGGCGATACCGCAATTGTCCGTCGCCATGACTGCATTCGTATCCGCGGGCGTGATCACGGCAGGATTGCAGCCGAGGTCTGCATCGGGGGCGCACTGGGTGATAACCGGAGACTCCGTATCCACCGTCCAGACCAGGGTTTGCACGCAGGTATTGGAGTTGCCGCATCCATCCAGTACCAGGTAGGTCCGGGTCAGGGTCAAGTCGCAGCCGTTCGTCACCGTCGTCTCGTCGGCAATGACCAGCGCGGCGATGCCACAGTTATCGGTCGCGGTGACCGCGCCGATATCACCGGGGGGAATGTTGGTAGGGTTGCACCCGAGATCCATATCCGGCGCACACGTGGTAATTTGGGGCGCTTCGGTGTCTTCGGTCCAGGTGAAGACATGCGAGCAGGTCGTCGAGTTGCCGCAGGGGTCCGTGATAATATAGGTCCGCGTCAGCATGAAATCACAGCCATTGGTCACCACGACATCCACATTCGTGATGGCCACCACGCCACAATTGTCGACGGCACCCAGCAGGCCCGGAACCGGTGCCGGGAGACTTATAGGATTGCAGCCAAGATCCTGGCCCGGCGGACAACCATTGATTGTGGGCGGCGCCAGGTCCTCTATCCATGTCACGCGCTGCGTGCACGTGCTGGCGTTTCCACAATCATCCACTGCCAGGTACACCCGGCTCAGGGTCACGTCGCAGCCGTTGGTAACCGTCAGTTCACTGAACAGCGACAGGCTCACGCCGCCACAGGCGTCGGCAACCGATAGGACGTTGGTATCCGCAGGGGGAATCGTAAGCGGATTGCAGCCCAGGTCCTCATCCGGCACGCACTGGGTAAAGACCGGACCCTCGAGGTCCTCAATCCAGGTGATGCTCTGCACACAGGTATTGGAATTGTTACAACGATCGACCACGGCATAGGTCCGGGTCAAGGTCACCAGGCAACCATTGGTACTGAGGATGTCGCTCACGAACAGGTTCGTCACCGGGCCGCAAGTATCGGTCGCCAGCACCGAGGCGGGTGCTATCACGGGAATGTCTCCCGGATCCGGGTTGCAGCCGAGGAATTCGGCCGGCGGGCAAAAGGTGATAACCGGCGGGTCCGTATCCGGCAGGACGGCGACCGCAAGCGTATGCGTATCGTTGAGGGCATTGACGTCGGTGACCAGGTGGACCACGTTCGCGTTGTTCGTCAGGAATCCCGCCTGGCAGCAATCATCAATGGCCAGCTGGATGGTGTAATTCGTCACCTGCCCGGCGGCGAAGTCACCGATAACCACCTTGAGCAGGCCCCCTCCCAACTCGACCAGGTCCGCACTGGAATTCAAGGCGTCGAAGGTTACGCCGGCCGGCAACTGGTTGCTGACCACGACGCCCGTGGTATCATTCGGTCCCGCGTTGGAAACCACCAGGTCCAGGACCACCAGCGAAGAAGCGTCGACCGGATTAGCCGCGGGGATGACTTCCACCCCGACATCGGCAAAGGCCTCGACCAGGGTAAGGGTCGGATCCAACGGGGTCCCGGTATCCGGATCGTCTGAAAGCACCTCGGGCACATTGCTCGAGGTGATGATCGCCTGGTTGGCGACGGAGCTGTTGGTCTGAACGCTATCCAGGGTGACCTCGAAGATGATGGTGACCGCCTCACCGGCCGGCAAATCCCCCAGCGGCAGGTTCAGCTGTGCCCACGCACTCAGGCGGCCGATGCCTGACAGCAGCAGCATGATCCCCAGATACCTTGTGAGTCGCTTACTCATTATGGATTCGTCGGTACGGTCGGGTTAAAGCACCCACCGTTAAAAGTGATTAAACCGCTGGCGGTAACGGTCGCAAAATTGTTGGCGGCGGCGAGGCCGGCGGTGTCAGGCTGGGTGATTTGCAGGACCGCTGAGGCCACGATGAGACTCAGGTCGAAGATCCCGGGGCTTCCGCCCGCATTGTCATCGTTACCCTGGATATGCACGCAGATGTCGGCACTGTCGTCGGCGACGATCTCGATAGCGTCATCGCTCAGGTTGACAAAGGCATTATTCACGATGCGAATATCATTTCTCGGGCCCAAGGCGGGGCCATCATCCTCGCTCAAGATATCGATACCCTGGTTGGTGATGTTCTGGATCGTGTTGTCATCCATCGTCAAGTTGAGGCGCCCGTTGTCATGCCGGTGGATCATGGAGATTCCATCCGTGTTCCCTCCCCCGCTTGTACCGTCATCACCCAGGGTATTGTTCTGGACCAGGATGGTCCACGTGGCGTTGTTCACAGCCGGTGTCCCGGCACTCCCTCCCTTCAGGAGTTCAATTGCACTACCTGCACCGGCCGTGTTCTGGGTAAGGATCGTGTTGCCATCCGCAAGGGCCTGGTCGCCGATGCGCCCCTCGACGTTGCCGTTGCCCTGGATCCGGATGCCGAAGTCCGATAGCCCGGTCAGGCTGTTCCCCTGGATGTCAAAGGTAAGACCACCCACATCGTTGACCAGCAGGTCAATGCCGCCACCCGCCGGGGCCTTGTCGGGGCCGCCTCCATTGGTGGATAGGTTGTTCAGGATATTGAGGTCATTGCCGGTGGTTCCATCGGACTCAAAACGGACGATGGCACCTTCCGGCGCGTCAAAGGACGAGTTGAGCAGGTCCATGCTGATCCGCGCGGTGTTCGCAGAGACAAACAAGAGGGCATCCGCGCCGAAGAGGTCATTGTTGTCATTGATCGTGCAG